>CAZJRG010000037.1:0-14668 GCA_964548435.1 uncultured Sulfurimonas sp.
TTAGTCGCCACAGCGGCGCAAGCGAAGCAAAGAGATTACTCTCTTTGCGGACTATTAATGCAAGTCTCTCCAGACCTGTTTTTTCCAGAGAATCGCAAAGAATGCAAAGAAGAGCATAAAGATCATCACATATTTTCCAACCTCTTCACGTTCATGGCGTTTAGCATCTCCCGTATCTTTAAGGTACTCTATAACCTTATGTGCAGCATCTGCATTCACACCTACTCGAGGCATCGCAGTTCCTGCAAGATAGTTTTGTGGATTTTCCATAAAAGTCTCTATATAGTGCTCCCCACGAGAACGAATATAAATACTTAAATCAGGCGGTAAAGTTCCCATATACTTCGTAAGTGCTTCTTGATACTCTAAAACTTGAATCTGATGCGCCAGACTCTCTTTTTCATACTTAAACGCAGGTGTTTTACCTATTTGCGTCCAGTTGTCATAACGATTTGCATGACATCTTCCACAAGCAACCTCATAAGCCACTGCAGGAGTAAGCTCCTCTTTTTTTACAGCGATAGACTGCAGGTAAGCAACCATATCTGCTACCTCTTGATCTAAGTCACCACCTGCTCCATAAAATGAAGTCATCGGGTGCATCTGTCCTTTATCTGCATCAAATTTATGTTCCACTTTGAGTGCATGTGCTGGATTTTTAATAAGAGCTGCTAGAAATTTCGCATCATAAACAGCTCCAGCATTGCTCAGGTCTGGAGGATTTACCCCATACGAAGCCGCTGCTGTAACTGCATCCATAGGTGCTGGCATATCTGCAGCAGTGATAGAGTGACATCCAGTACATGCTCCAGCTCCCATCACAAGTTCAGCTCCACGAGTTGCATCTCCCTTGTGTGTCAACTCTGGCAGATCAGCATATGCAAAGTGTTCACTCTCGACATGCTTGTGCATCTGTGAGTGTGCAAAAGGCTCTACTAAATAGTAAGTCGCAAGAGAGAAGATAGTGACAACTACCAATATTAATAACTCTTTCATCTCCTACCCCTTAAACTTTTTTTTCATATTTGGTGATGAATGGCAGTGCTATCCATAGACCAATAAATGTAAGTGCCGCATAGAGACCTATGTCACTAAAGATACCTTCTGGAGGAAGTTTTCCCATTGCGGTGAGCACTATCATGTCGATAAGCATTAACCAAAACCAAACCACAAAGAGTCCACGGCGAGATGCAGGAACTGCGTTTGGACTTCTATCTAAAAATGGCAAGAAGACAAAAATCACTTGAGCAAACGCAAATGCAATGAGACCAACATCAGTGGAGAAAGGACGAAGAATCTCGTACGACCACAAGAAGTACCACTCAGGGTAGATGTGAGTTGGCGTTTTAAGACCATCTGCTGGATCAAAGTTAACCGGATCCATAGCAAAACCGTAGTGATAAAAAACAAGATAGAAGAAAAATATAAGATAGATAGCTACAACCATCATATCTTTTGACATAAAGTCATTCACAAACGCGATAACTTTACTCCCTTTTTTGTCCCCTGCTTTATACTTCGCGGCTTCCGCTTCAAAATCTATCTCTTCACCATCTTGGTTGTTAACATGAGGAATACGAAGTGCTCCAAAGTGAAGCCCAATAAGACCAATGATCGCTAAAGGTAAAAGAAGAACATGAAGCATAAAGAAACGAGTTAAAAATGCCTGTGCAGGGACATAATCCCCACGAATCCACTCTACAAGTCCATCAGCATGGAGTGATCCACCAGCAAAAAGATTTGTAATAACCATTCCTGCCCAGTAAGACATCTGTCCCCAAGGAAGCATATAGCCTGAAAATGCTTCAGCAGAAAATGCAACAAAAAGAAGCATCCCAGAGATCCAGATCATCTCACGACCCTTTTTGTAGGAGCCATAATAGATACCAGTAAACATATGAATGTAGATAATCAAAAAGACAACCGAAGCTGCCACACCGTGAATGTGTCTCCACAACCATCCAAACTCCACCTCTTTCATGATGATGTAGTTGACGCTGTCAAACGCTGTTGCAACATTTGGTTGGTAGTACATCAACAAGAAGATGCCTGAAACTAAAAGCAGTGCAAAAGTGATCGCTAGAACCATTCCCATTGCCCACAAAAAGTTAATATTTTTAGGAATCCAATACTCCGTAGCCATTACACGACGAACAGTGTCTATGCCTAAACGCTGGTTGAGCCAGTCATGAACACTTGTAGCTTTTCTAAAATGTGCCATTTTTTTCCTTTTTACAGCGTTACGCCAGATTCTTTCATTTTCATATATTCAGGGCCTGCTTCACCGAGTATAAGGCGGTTGCCATCTACTTTAAAAGGCGGTATATCAAGTCCACGCGGAGGAGGAAGCTTTGTAACATCACCCGTAAAATCATATGTTCCACCATGACATGCACACAAAAAGCTCTTATCTGCAGCATCGTAGCTTGGTATACACCCTAGGTGTGTACAAAGACCAAGGTTAACCATATAAGAGGCATCACCTATGGTGATAGTTCTACTTTTTTGTTTTTCACTCAGTTGTGAGATCATCTCAGGAGTGTACTTGAGGACAAATATGGGCTTGCCTCTCCACTTCTCTGTTACAAGCTCATTCTCTTTGTATGCGGACATATCAAGAGTTGTAAATCCTGCTGCTTTGACACTTGGAAGCGGATCCCAAGTCTTCTTCATTGCATAGAGTGAAGCAACTGCTCCAACACCAGCAACAGCACCAAACGCCATCCCCATAAAACCTCTACGGCTACTGTTTTTCATCATTTGCTCGCTTGCTTTGTGTGATTTTTCTTTAAATTCTTATTATATACGAAATAAGTTTTAATTATTTATAAATTTAAGCTAAATTTTATAAATTCGATTAAATTTCTTCAAATTATACTTTTTTACTCAAAAGCATAACTAAAAATGTGCAGAGGTACTACACCGCACCATTGCCACAATAGCCACATTTTTTTGCAGCTATTGGTATCTCCATCGCGCACTCACTACACACTTTTGTAGTTGGTGCTTCTGGAGCAGCTTCCTCTTCGTTGCGGATTTTACTGTAGGCTTTTATCATCATAAACATGACAAATCCCAAGATGAGAAATGAGATGGTATCGTTTACGAAGATACCAATTTTTATCGCTGGTGCCCCTGCTTTATCTAGAGCATCAATGCTCGCATAACTCTCACCATCTAACGCTATGAAAAGTTGAGAAAAGTCGACTTTCCCCATGAGTAAACCCACTGGCGGCATAATGATATTGGTGACAAGTGACTTCACCAAAGTTGCAAACGCAGCCCCAAATATAAATCCAACCGCCATATCAATCACATTTCCCTTAATGAGAAACTTCTTAAACTCTTCTAACATAAGACCCATCCTTTTTTCAGTTTGGGTCTATATTAACAACAAAAAGCTGAAACTTTTACAAAACACCCTTACAAACGCTGCTCTTTGTAACCATAAAGTACAAAAAGTGCTAGAAGTTTTAAGATAACGGGCACAAGACCATAAAGCAAAGGAAGTGCATACAAAGATGCTGCGTTTGGAGCAGATGCTTCAAATCCCAAGAGACCAAGTATGGCAAAACTAATACCTACACCAAATGCCAAAGAGAGTTTGACACTCATAGCAAAAAAACCAAAAAGTGTCCCGCCCATCTCGCGTGGAGCTGTTGTACTGTTGTGTACCAAGTCAGCTTGCATGGATGCTGGCAGTGCCATATCAGCCCCAAGACTCATACCGCTTAAGAGAGTGATGAGCAAAAAAGCAAAAAGATCTCCCTGAGCTAAAAAAGGAACAAATGCAAAAAAGATGCTTGCACTTATCATCGAGAGGCTCCATGCAGTTTTTTTTGATGTTTTGTTTGCCACAAAGTTCCAAAACACAAGTGCACTCACGCCACTGACAAAATAGAGCAGAAGCAGTAAACCCGCCTCCTCTTTAGCCCCAATGATGTGCTCGATGTAGAGCAAGAAGAGTGTAGCTGGAATGGCGTTTGCGAGTGAATTTAAAAAAAATGCACCAAAAAAATATCTCGATAAACGCAACTCTTCAAGCAAATAATGCAGCGAATCTCGAAGCGAAGTGAGGTGATTGTGGATCTGTCTGGAGTCTAAAAAGATGAAAAAAGTAAAAAGTGTCGCTGGCAAGAGCACAAAAAGCAAATTGCTAAGAAGCTCTAAAGATGCAGCTTCATCCTCTGCAACTCCCATGACAAAGGGGATAAGCAGTGCTAAAAGTATGCCAAAAATATTGAAACTCTCTCTCCATGAGGCATACGATGTGTTTTGTTTATAACTCTCACTCAAATCCGCTGCAGTGGCATAGTAGGAGATACTTAGCAGACTCCACCCAAAGTAGACCATCATCGAAAAACCAAAAAGCCAGAGATATGCGGCATCTTCTGCAGGATGGACCAAAAAGTAAAATCCAACAAGAAGCAAAACTCCTCCAAAAAACATAAAAGTCTTACGTGAAAAATACTCATCGCTAAAGTGCCCAATAATTGGATCGCTCAGCATGTCAAAGAGTCTGGCACATAGTAAAACGGCCCCTACTCCAAAGACCCCAAGACCAACATCATTGACATAAAATGTTGGCAAGTAGATGTAGAGCGGAAGTCCAAGAAGTGCTAGAGCGAGTGCTGGGAGTGCATAGAGAGTGTAGTTTTTCATTTATGATTTATCCTGCATGGAGTCGGCGTTTTATAAAACGCAAGATTCCTCCCAAGAGTGGGATTTTTTCATAAACATTGTGTGCGGCATCCCAAAAGTCTTCATGTGTGAGCACCTTTGCACTCGCTGTAAAAACGACTCGAGAGAGACCACTAAAGCTCTGGGGCGTAGCATTTTCTTTGAGTGCATAAGTAAAACGCCACTTTAAGTATGCAACATCTCCTTTTGTTACTATCTCATCGACAAGAAAGTGTGGGTTGTGGAGTGTTTTGTACATGTTTAAAAATACATTGTGTATGGGCAAAAGCCCCTCAACACTCTGAAAAGGATCACTAAAGGATGATTTTTTATCAAAAAAAACAGCATACTCCTCTAGGGGTGTCTCTGGAGTAAGCCTCTCATAAAAAGCTCCGTAGGCTTTTGCAAACTGCTCAATCTGCATCATAAAGCCCTTTTTGTCACTGCAAATGCTACCTTATAAGGGAGCAAACGCAACAGATGCAAAAAACTACTCAAAAGAAATGGAAATTTGATCTCAAAGGAAGCACTTTTTGTAATTCCGGCAAATATCTTCTGCGCTGCCACTTCGGGTTCTAAAAGTTGTGGCATTGAGAACTTGTTTTTAGCAGTGAGTCGCGTTTTGACAAAGCCGTGATTGATTACTTGAAGTTTTATATTTTTGCTCTGCAACTCTGGATAGAGCGACTCACAAAGATTTAGCAGTGCAGCTTTTGGAGCGGAGTATCCTCCACCATAGGGAAGTCCAAAATAACTCGAAATACTTGCGTTAAATACAATATGCCCCAAACCCTGTGCGATAAAATGGGGCACTAAAGCATGAAGCACTCTCACAGCTCCAAGGTAGTTTACATCGTTCATAGCACTCAGATGTGTCAGATCCCAAGACTCTATACGCATGCTCTCATAAACGCCAGCATTGTAAATACACAGATCAATGCCCCCGTAGAGTCTGCAGACCTCCTCTGTAGCCTCAGAGACACTCTGCTCACTACGCACATCAATGTCCACTAAAGAGAGCTGTGATGAGTAGCTCTTTTGAAGTTCGTTAAGATTGTGTGATGCCTCTGTGTTTCTAGCACTTGCCACGACTCTATCTCCGTTTTGAAGATAGAGCTTGACTAAAGCAAGCCCGATTCCCTCGCTCGCTCCTACTATCCACACTACCTTTTTCATCACTAACTTCTCTCTACTCTTTTTGCGTTACCGCTGAGAGTGTCATAGTAACCACGCCCTAAAAAGAGTGTTGGTTTGACATCAGTTACATCGCGATTGTGAATGCACAAAACATCGACTATGAAGATGTCATGATCTCCGAAGTTTTGCACCTCAAACACCTTGCACTCATAGATCATATATGCCTCTTGGATGAGTTTACTCTTTATCTCTAGCGGCTCTTTTGGTGTGAGCTTTGTAGCACTAAACTTATCGCCGCCGTGCATAGATCCGCTCTTCTCCATCGCCTCTATGTAGTCAAAATCCATAAAATTAATTGAAAACTCTTCAAGCATGTGAACCATATCGTAGGTTTTGTTTTCATCTCGAATCGCTACAGCATAGCGAAAAGGTGATTTTGAAACTGGCATATGCCATGACATAGGCATAATATTTTCACCACAGACCAAAAGTGTACTCAAACGCGGTTGTGGATGACACTGGGAATTTAAAAACTTTGTTGTTGTAAACATCTCATACTCCTCAAATATTGTGCCATTGTAAAGATTTTGAGATTGATTTCGTATAGCTAATTTGTTAGTTGGTATTTTTTGCTTTTAACTCAATATTAAATGCTTTTAGCTATGCTTTTGATGTTTTAGCAAGAAGGACAACTATAAAAAGATGAACGAATACTTTTTAATCATTACCATCTGTCTCATCATCATGATGGGTCCCATGGTCTCAAAGCTGATCAATGTACCCGTTGTTGTAGTTGAGATAGCACTTGGTATCTTTGCGGGCTACTTTGGACTCATCTATGACGCACCTATTCTTATTTTACTTGCCAAATTTGGCTTTGTTTATCTTATGTTCTTGGTGGGTCTTGAGGTCAACTTTGCACTCATTAAAGTGGTCAAAAGCACTATGGCTTGGAATGTCGTACTCTATTTCGTCTCACTCTACTCCATTTCAGGCATTCTTTGTTGGTTCTTTGATCTTGGCATCACCTACTTTGTAGCACTCCCTATCTTCTCTCTTGGAATGCTTGTGATGCTCATCAAAGAGTACGGCAAAGAGGAGCCATGGCTTAACCTTGCACTCTCCATCGGCATCGTTGGCGAGGTTGTGAGTATCTTAGCGCTGACACTTTTTAGCGGATGGATAGAGTATGGCGGTTTTAAAATAGAATTTTTAAGCTCCATCTTCACCATTATTCTCGTCATCATCGGCATCATTTTGGTGCTGCGACTCTTCTATCTTTTCTTTTGGTGGTTTCCTGAACTCAAAAAAATCATCATACCCGATTCACAAACCGATAGGTTCGATCAAGATATACGTTTTTCCATCTCCATGCTCCTCTTTTTTGTCTCCATCATGCTCATCTTCAAGATAGACGTCGTCCTTGGCGCGTTTGCGGCGGGGCTATTTTTAAAGATGTTTTTTCAAGAAAAGCATGTGCTCATAGAGAAGATCGAGTCTTTTGGGTTTGGTTTTTTTGTGCCTATATTTTTTATCTACACAGGTTCCACAGTCAAACTCGAAATCATCGATACACAGATACTCTTACACTCTCTTTTTATCATCGGTGCCATCGTTTTTATTCGTCTTGTGAGCTCCTATTTGGCATTTTACAAGTACCTAAAGTTTAAACAAACAGCACTCTTTGCGCTCAGCGACTCCATGCCGCTTACATTTTTAGTCGCCATCTCTATGCTTGCGTTTAAGTATGAGATCATTACCCAAGAGGTCTACTTCTCTTTCATCATTGCAAGTATTTTAGATGGTCTGCTGTTGATGATCATCATTCGTAAACTCTACAAACTCTTCGGTATGGAGCCAAAAAACTAAGATACAGGAGGATTGATTTGCAAGCTATCCAAAAACATTTCTATCAAGCCATACTCGTCACAATCTTTAGTGTGGTTGCTGGATTTACCTTTAAAATATTTTTAGCAAACATCATAGACAAAGGTGTGCTCACTCTCTACTACACCGCCATCGACATCTTCTCCTTTTCTCTTCTCATTCTCATCGGTTTTCGCTCTTCGATGGTTGTGGCTTATGCAAAAAGCAAAAAAGATGAGAACATCATAAACATCTTTCGCTACTTTATTTTAGTGCTGGTACTCTTTGCTTGGGGCTTTATCATTCCCTATCTCAAACACCGTTTAGGGGTAGAGATCCACTACTGGTATCTTGTTTTTACTATCATCTCTATGAGTCTCTATGCCTATTTGACAAATCAGATCGCTATGTATCGTCTTTATACTCTTATGAAACAGAGTACATTTTTAGAGCCTATTTTAGCTGCGTTTTGGTTTTTCATCGCCTACTATCTCGCCCACACTGCAGGTCTACAGTCGCTCTTCATTATGACCGTAATGAGCTATCTTGGACTCTCAATGTTCATCTATCTACGCAAACGCAAAGAGGTACAAGAGCCTCACTTTAGCCACATCTCCATGGATGCAGATACCAAAACATTTCTTAAAAACGCGGTGCTCTCGACTGTGGAGTTTGGCTCTGGAATTGTGATGATCTACATCGCAGTTTTTTTTCTCATGCACTACTACAGTAGCGATGAGTTGGGAGATTTTCAAGTGGTGACAAAACCAGTGCTTATGTATATGATCACACTCTTCATCTTTCCAGTTTTTCGTTTTTTACTTCCAGAACTCTCAAAACTCTATGCACAAAATGCTTACAAATCGATCATAGAGATGCAGCACTGGTTCTACAAGTTTGCGTTTGCTGTGAGTGGGAGCTTTGCACTCTTAATGGTTTTTTATAGTGAGCGTTTTGTGGTGATGGCATTTCACGAAGAGTATCATGGAGCGTATCTCTATCTCACGCATCTGAGCTTCTTTTTCATCTTTATCATGCTCAATGCGTTTCAGCTCTCACTCATCAAAGCCTCGGGAGGTTTTGGGGCTGCTTTACGTATTCGTTTAAGCGGTATTGGCTTTTTTGTCTTGGCATTTTATCTCACCCGAGCACTCTACTCAGAGAACTCCGTCTCTGTCATCTTTGCACTTGTTTTAGCCTACGTCGGTATGTACCTGCTCTCTTATGTGGAGGTGAAAAAAGTGATGCACCAACTCCGCAAGGAGTCACTAAGTGCAAGCTAAGAGATAAACTCTACGACCTCTTGGCGAGGGCGGCGAAGCTGTGTCGATTGGGCATTGAGTCTGTAGCCAAATGGGAGCACTAACGCCACTTGAAACTTACTCGTGTCAAGCCCAAGTGCTTTTTCAAGCTCCTCTTTGTTAAAACCCTCGATAGGACAAGAGTCGATGCCAAGTGTAGCCGCACCACTCATCATGTTCGCCGCAGCGATGTAAGTCTGTCTAGCACTCCACTCATAGATGTTTTTATCGCTTGCGAGGGTCTCTTGTAGATGCTGCGCATAGAGTCCAAGGTACATCTCGAGCTTATCTTGTGGCATCTCTCGGCGCATAAATCGCTGCTTCACCTCTCCAGATTCAGGTTTAAGACTCTCAATGCCCGCTAAGACAATCACCAAATGCGAACAAGACGTCACCTGCACCTGATCCCAGCAGAGTGGACGAAGTTTGGCTTTGAGTTCTTCATTTGTGATGACTAGAAACTTCCATGCCTCCATCCCAAAAGAGGATGGGGATTTTCTAGCAGCTTCAAGTATAAAATCCATATCTGCGTCACTTATCTTTTTAC
This sequence comes from uncultured Sulfurimonas sp., assembly GCA_964548435.1. Lineage (GTDB taxonomy): Bacteria > Campylobacterota > Campylobacteria > Campylobacterales > Sulfurimonadaceae > Sulfurimonas. Next base: position 9,532 of record CAZJRG010000037.1, read on the forward strand.
TCTCATCAAAAACCTTACACGCATGTCTAAAATCCATAGCTTTCATAAATTCACTCATATTTTTTTCTCCATTTGTTTTTTTTGAACTATAGCAAAGAAGCTTAAATGCTTCGGCTTATTTTTCTCAGCGGCTCCGCGTTTGGCTTGCCAAAGTAATACCCCTGCACAAAATCTACACCAATATCTTCAATGGTTGCGAGCTCCTCTTTTGTCTCCACACCCTCAGCCAAAACTGCTATGCCATTTTCGCGTGCAAGTGTGCAAAGTGCCTTATATGTCGACTGTTTAAGCTTGTCTTTGTCGATGTTGGTTATGATATTTCTATCGACTTTAATGATGTCTGGATGAATATCTACTAACATATTGAGACTCGAATACCCCTCGCCTACATCATCAAGTGCGATGCTAAAGCCCTCTTTTTTATAAAAATCGAGTATCTTTATGAGGTGGGCTTTATCTTTGACTGACTCGGTCTCGACCACCTCAAAGATGATGTTTTTTGGGTCAAACTCAAGCTGCTTCGCCCACTTCACGGTAGAACGCAGACAAAACTCTGGGTCGTATACAGAGGTCGGCAAAAAGTTTATGAAGACCTTTTGTTTTATCTTCTTAGTGGCGGCGGTCTTAAGTGCCGACTCCCTGCACATTCTGTCAAGCTTGAAGTTTAAGTCATTGCGTTCAGACTTCTCAAAGAGAACATCAGGAAACATAAGAGTCCCATCCTCTTTAACCCCGCGAATGAGTGCTTCATAGCCATAAATAGTTCTGTCATCCGCCTTTATGATTGGCTGAAAATAGGAGGTGAGCGAAGCATTGTTAATGATGTCAAAAAAGCTTGCATCCTCTATAAGATTAAGGTATCGCTGGAGTGTTTTTGCACCCAAAACAGAGTGAAAACTAAAACTCTCACCCTCATTTTGAATGTGTAAACGGATCGCTTCACACTCCTGCTTAGTGAAGTGTTTGACAATGGCATGAAAATTTTCCACAAAAAAACGTTTTGTATTTTCAAGCTCAATAAAACTGACACCGCTGTGCAGCTGCGTAGAGAAACCCAAAGAGGCTAAAAACTGCTCTCCCTTCTCTTGAAGCTCCTCTATCTCACTCATCCAGTAGAGTTTTGCGGGTTTGGTTTGAAGTTCAAAAACATCGTTACATTTACTACACTGCATAAGAGCTCCTCTTTATTTTTTTAAGAGATATTATAGTTTCAAATGAAGTTTTTTCATAGAAACTTTTTGACACCTCATCTTCAAATACAGATGCGCAAGACTCCCCTTAAGACTCTTCAAACTCGCTCATATAGGTACGATAAAGTAGTGGCACTGTCTGCTTTTGCAGCCTCTCATTTTTGCGGCTCTCAATGGTGACACTCTTAAAAAACTCCTTCCAGAGCCTTTGAAACTTCGCCTCATCTTCGGAGTGTTCAGGGAGTTCAAAGGCAGCGACTCTTCTTATGCCTACATACTCTTTGGTGTGGACAAAAACAAGAGTGCGTTTAACATCGTGAATGTAAAACTCTTGGTTGTTGAGCCTTTTTTTAAAATGGCGACCAAGCAAAAACGCCAAGTTGAAACGCGACTCAAGCTTGGCATAGAGGCTCCCATCACTAAGCTCCACAAAACGCAAAAATCCACTCATCTTATGGTAGTTGTGAAAGAGCTGTTTCTCATACGAACGCAGGCGAAACAGAGCTGGGTTGTTGATGTTTTGAAGCTCCTTTTGGCTTTTAAACCCAAGCACAATAAACGCAAGCAGATCCATCTCAAACGCAATGGCTTCGCACAAAAAGATGTTTTGAATGGTCTGTAAATTTTGCGGCAAAAACCTCTCTTGAAGAGAGCTAAAAACCTTCATGGCGTTTAGCTCATCAAAAGCGACCTCATAAACATCCTCTAAAAGTAGCGTTTGTGGCATCTCTTTGAGTATCTGCGTGGGGCTGAGCTTTTTATAGTAGACATCATAAACGAGTGACAAAAACCCCTCAAAACTCCCATCATAAACTACTCTCATAGCTCACCCGTGATGGCACTTATGTCAAAAAGAGAGGGCTGCGTTTGGCTTTTTTTCTCTGTTGGTGGTGTGAGTGCGGCATAGATTTGCTCGCCATATTGGGGTAGACCCTGCTCAAACTTTCCATCGCAGAGTATGAAGTATTTTGCACGTTTGAGCGAGATCTTCAGAGAGAGTAAATCTTCGTGCTTTAACCTCTTAAATCGTCGTGCCTTGATGATCTTGTGTGCACTTCGCACCCCGATGCCTGGTATGCGTATGAGCTCCTCTTTGCTCGCCTTGTTGATCTCTATGGGAAAGTGCTGAAGATTTCTCAAAGCCCACTGCGTTTTTGGGTCTATGGCTTCATCGAGATCTGGTGCATCCTCTGAGACGATTTCATCATAGCTAAAGCCATAAAAACGCAGCAGCCAGTCCGCTTGGTAGAGTCTGTGCTCGCGAAGTAATGGTGGCTTGGTGATGATGGCGGGAAGATTTTTAGACTCATTGACTGGTATGTATGCGGAGTAGTAGACACGTTTTAGCAGTGCTTTGTCGTACAAAACAGAGCTGAGTTTGAGTATGTCAAAATCGCTCTCTGGCGTTGCCCCCACTATGAGCTGTGTACTCATAGGTATGGGCTTATTGGTTCTCTCAAGGCTGATGTCACGGGCGACTTTAAGAGGTTGGAGTATCTTCTCTTTTGTCTTGTTTGGAGCCAGAAGTGCGAGTGACTTGTTACTTGGAAGCTCTATGTTGGCACTCACCCTTGTTGCCAGCTGCGTTACCTCCTCTATGAGCCCCGCACTCGCTCCTGGGATGAGTTTTACATGGATGTAACCGTTAAACTTATACTCATGACGCAGTATCTTTAAAACGCGAAGCATCAGCTCGGTGGTGTGGTCTTCACTCTCGATGATGCCAGAACTGAGAAATAGCCCCTCAATGTAGTTGCGTTTGTAGAAGTTTATAGTCAAATCTGCAAGTTCGCGAGGACTAAATGCAGCTCTTGGAATGTCGTTGCTCACACGGTTGATACAGTAGGCACAGTCGTAGAGACAGAAGTTTGTCAGTAGCACTTTGAGCAAAGATACACAGCGACCATCGGCGGTGAAAGTGTGGCAAATGCCACTTGAATGTGTAGCTCCGAGTTCGCCTGTTTTGTAGTTGCTCTCACTCCCGCTTGAGCTACAACTCACATCGTACTTGGCAGAGTCGGCAAGTATGTTCATCTTGGCATAGATATCTTTTCGCATAAGAGAGATCCTAAATTAATTTTACAAACGCCACTCATTTTATGGCAAAACGCAATGGATTTTTTTCACAAAAGCCCCAGAGATTTTTTATATGCAAATGCCACACTCTTGTGGTGCTCGAGTTTTTCCTCTGGCATCTTCGCAAGCAGTGCATACTGCATCTTCATACGAATGTTTCCTTGCAGCTTCTCCTTGTGCTGATCCAAAAAACTCCAGTAGAGCCCATCGACAATCTCGCACCACTCCCCTCTTTTGTAGTCGCTCATCTTGAGTATGTAGTTTGAGCTGGCTATGTAGGGCTTTGTGGTAAAACTCCCACCATCACTAAACGCCACCATGGCATAAACATTTCCCACCATCACCCAGTCATAGGCATCGATGAAGTAGCGCATAAAAAAGCTGTGCATCTCATGAGGGTCAATTCCTAGCAGCATAAAGAGGTTGCCAAATACCATCAGCCGCTCGATATGATGGGCATAAGCGGTTTTTTTGAGCCGTTTCATGCTCTCATCAAGCGGTGTAATGCCACTGCATGACTCTAAGATGGCATCTGGAATTTTGTTTTTTGCTCCAAAAAAGTTAGCGTTTCTAAGGGGGACGCCATCATCTTTGTAGATACGCAGCATAAACTCTCTCCAGCCAATGATCTGGCGCAAAAAGCCCTCCTTGGCACTCAGACTCACACCCTCAAACGCCACTACACTCTCTATGACATAAGAGAGTGAGAGTATGCCGATGTTGATGGCGTTTGCGATGTTGGCGTGAAACAAAAAACTCTCAGACTCCACAATGGCGTCTTGAAACACTCCAAAATTTGCAAACTTATAAGATAAAAAGTGATGCAACATCATCTTCGCCTCTTCAAATGTCGTAGGGTGGTAAAAATCCTCACACTCGCCAAGAGTGACAAACTCTTTGACATACTCCTTCGCCTCATCGATGTAGGGGTTTGAGAAGCTGAGCGTGAGTGCAATTTTTGTCCCCTTGGGAATCTTCTTTCTATTCTCACTATCAAAGCTCCACTTCCCGCCAAGCGGTTTTTGCTCCTCATCAAGGAGAATGCCCAGATCTTTACGACGGTTGATGTAGTAGGAGTGCAAAAACTTGGAGCTATCTTTTGCATTTATGAAGTTTGGGTGTGGCAGCGTAGTGAGTCTGGTGAAGTTTTGAGAGAGTTTTTTGGCGAGATAAAAGTCCACCACATCATAAACGCAGACCTCATCCTCTTTGTGTATCTCAAGATAACGCTCATCTTCACAGTAGCGCACATCTATCTCATGCAAACGCAGGTATGCCTCGTATGCCCTCATGCTCGCACGGTGCATGATGAGTTTTTGTATGTGAAAAGTGTAGCCGCTAAAGAGAAGCGGCTCCTCTATGAGCAGCACCTTCTTGCCCCGAAGCGCCGTTATATCTTCAAAGAGTTGATGGGGAAAAAGTAAAAAAATCATGCCAAAATTGTAAATGTTTTGGCACTCTGTTGGTAGAGAGATTTTGTAGGTTTGTTTTGCTCCTCTTTATCCCTTTGCAAAAGCTACGTCAAAATAAAATTCGCTTCCCACACCCTCTTGGCTCTTCACTTGAAGCTGTGATCCCATAAGTGCGGCAAGCCTGCCACTTATAGTGAGCCCCAAACCAGTACCGCCATACATACGCGTAGTGGAGACCGCGGCTTGTGAAAATGCCTCGAAGATGCGCTCTTGGTGCTCTGGGGCTATGCCGATACCGCTATCTTTGACACCTAAACGCAGCGTTTGACTCATGCTCTCTTCGCCAATAACTCTCGCATAGAGCTCTATCTCTCCCGCGTTTGGCGTAAACTTGATGGCGTTAGAGAGAAGGTTTGAGACTATCTGCTGCAAACGCAGTAGATCAAAATGCAGCAGATG
>CAZJRG010000038.1:0-6376 GCA_964548435.1 uncultured Sulfurimonas sp.
TGGCTCGCCAAGCGAAGAGCGTGTAGCAAAGGCTTGGAAAGAGGCTATGGAGGATGTGCTGGGGGTTGAGTCTAAAAAAGATATTCCCGAGTTAAACGTCTATCAGTGCGGAACATATAAGATGCACTCGCTAAAAAAAGCGAAAAAAATAGCTCAAGATATGATTGAACGCGGTATCGGAGTTATGGACAACGAGAAACTCCAGCTCTCCAAGAAAAAGCTCAAAGAGTTGCACTGCTAAGAGATGGAGGCGTTTGACGATGCTTCACACAGAGCCATCCAGAGCGAAGATGGCTCTTTTACCGCCTACTCGCTTGAGTATGACGAACATTATCACTCCACAAAAGATGGGGCTTTAAGCGAATCGTACAAAAAACATGTTATTCCCGCGTTTAGTACACTTCAAGACCAAGAAGAGGTTTGTGTGCTCGATATCTGTTATGGACTTGGTTTTAACACACTCTGCACAATCTTATACTTTCAAAAACACGCACCCCAGACACGACTTCGTATCTACTCTCCAGAACTCGATGCCCATCTCATCGCTTCACTCAAAAATTTTTATTATCCCAAGGAGTTTGAGTCGCTCAAAGAGATCATAAACGCCATTAGCCAAAGTGGCGTTTATGAAGATAAAAGCCTTTATGTTGAGGTTTTTTTAGGAGATGCAAGGGAGTATATATGCCGTTTTACAGAGAGGTTTGACATCGTCTATCAAGACGCTTTTTCACCCTCTGCAAATCCAAGCTTGTGGACACGAGAGTATTTTGCCGACATAAAAAACTCTATGAAATCAAGCGGTGTGCTCACCACTTACTCCACAGCACTTGCAACGCGTCTTGCTCTTTATGAAAATGGTTTTGAGATTTTTGTAAATGAGGGGGAAGGCTTTAGAACCTCCACAATCGCAGCATTTAGAGAACTAGAAGGGTTTAAGTGGGTCAATATGGAGCACAAAATTGCTTGTAATCCAAACGCACTCTCTTTACGAGACTTTGGGAATCTCAAAAATAAATCTTGAACCCTCTGTTAGCACGCTCTCGCACCAGACTCTTCCACCGTGAATCTCTTCGACGATTTTTTTGACTAAACTGAGCCCAAGTCCACTTCCTTTTAAAGAGAGATTTTGGGAGGCTTTTCCCTGTACGAAGGGCTCAAAAAGTGTCTCTAGCTCCTCTTGTGATATGCCATCGCCAAAGTCCTGCACGGCAAAAATATGTTTGTCATCTCGCTGCTCATAACTTAGGATCACTTCACTCCCATTTGGCGAAAATTTCACGGCGTTTGAGAGTAAGTTGATAAAGACCTGCTTGAGTAGTTGTGCATCTGCGATTATGGTTTGGCTCTCTTGTAAAAGAGGCAGGGTGAGTTTTATGGACTTGAGCATCGTCTGGTGCTCAAAGAGAATGGAAAGCTCCCTTGTGATGGCGACAATGGCCACCTCGCTTGGTGTAAAAACGACCTTGCCATCTTCGACTTTGGCAAAATCAAGCAGCGTGTTGACAAGGACTAGCATATTTTGCCCCGCGATGTTTATCTTGTCGATAAAAGAGCGACTTCTATCTTGCTCGCCAAGCTGTTTTTGTAATATCTGTGAGAAACCGATGATAGCGTTAAGCGGTGTTCGAAGCTCATGGCTCATATTTGCCAAAAATCTTGTCTTTGTTTCGTTTGCCTCTTCTGCGGCGCGTTTTTGCACGAGAAGCTCTTTTGTTCGCTCCTCAACCTTCTCCTCAAGCAGCGTGTTTACATTTTGCAAAGCATCGTTTTTCTCTTCTACACTTTTTTTTGCCGCATACAACTCTTGGGAGTTGAGCTCTAGTGTATTTTCAAGCAGTCGTCTCTCTTTGTCATAGTTTTCATATGTCTCGGAGACAATCTCTAAAAAAGCTTGCAGTTCTGGAGAAAAATCATCTCTGTTGTGATCTTTTCCAAACTTGCGAGCGAGTTGACGCGAGAGTAGGCGATGCATAGTTACTCTTCGTATATTGCGGTGAGCGTCATGGTCTGGTTGTGGAGTTCGCAGTGGAGTCTATCTTTTACAAAAGGCGCTATCTCTCCATAAGAGTAAAAACCGATGAGCTGGGCATTTTCTCCTAGTGTATCGCCAATAGATTCGAGCTCCTCATCGACGAGCTGATCCATCACTATTTTACGACCAACACAACTCACGACAAGTCCCAAAGCTCTTTTGTTGTTGTAGATTTCAATCTCTTTAGCCGCTTCACCTGCACCATCAATCAAGACATCTATATCTGGCTTCATTAAACGCGCATGAAAACCTGTAGGCACATCTCCTGCGAAGGTGATAGACTTCTCCTCTTCGTTTACAGCCAGAAGTGTTCTGATGACTTCGGGATCATCCTCTTTTTTTTTATGCTGAGTGGAAAACGCAGACCGCTGTTTGGAAGCTCTGAAGCATACTCGCCAAGGTAGCGTTTGTAGAGATCAAGGGCTGGCTCGCCATCGATCTCATAGAGAACATTGCCAACAGATTTTGTGATCTCTCTGTCAGTTCCAAATTCGCTCCATCCAGCAAAACAGCCACTGCTTATGTGAAGTGCCTCGCCATAAAACCCTACGGCACAGATGCGATTTTGTTTGGCTGCATCATCGCAGAGGACCCATGTCTCTTGAAATCTCGCGCCATCGCCCGCCATGCCGCCAGTGACGCTAACACCGAGTGCGGCACTATTGACACCTTTGACGAGTTCGGAGCCGTTGATGTTTAGTCCATCTGAGATGAGAAAAAGGTGTTTGAGGCTCTCTTGGGGGAGTTTTCGCACCAGTGTAGCAGCGATCTCTTGAACATTGTCGTTTGGCATAAAGTCAATACTCTCTACTGCGACGCTTGATTTTTCAAAATGGATAGCGGTTGCGACCATAGCAGAGCTGCTCACCTCTTTACCTAAGATATTTCCAGAAGAGGATGATCCTACGATGTGGGCATTTGCATAGAGTGTTCGAAGAGACGCGAAGAGACTCTCTTGTTTAAAAACATCACTATCACCAAATACAAAAACTACCTGTGTATCTGCACTATTGTCTATCTCTTGTGTCTGTTTTGACCATGCTTTGTCAAAAATTAAGGTATCTACTTTGATGGGAACTCCTCAGAAAAATCTGTAACAATTTTAGCTGTTACAAACTTAAAGTGACACTTTTTTAAGAGTTTATGAGATTTAAAAAATCCTCTCCATACTGTGAAAACTTCTTCTCTCCCACACCATTGACTTCAAGCATCGAAGCCTTGTCGAAGGGCTTTTCATGGGCGAGATGTTTGAGTGTTTTGTCGCTAAATATAATGTATGCAGGCACACCAAGCTCTTGCGCTATCTCGCCGCGTTTGGCTCTGAGTGCTTCAAAGAGTGCTTCGTCGTAGTCAAACTCTTTTTCTTGCATCACTTTTTTCTCTTTTATGTTGATCTGCAGGCGTGATGATTTTATATCTACGGTTCTTAAAGATTTGAGCACTTCGACCGCCGTGGGTGTGAGTTTGAGAACACTAAACTCTCCAAGTGTGAGGAGTCTGAGCTCCAAGAGCCGCTCGATGATGACAAACCACTCTTTTTTACTTAGATGCAGCCCAATGCCATACATGGAGAGTTTGTCGGCTTTGTTAGCGAGGAGTTTGTGCTCACTCGAGCCGCGCAATACATCTATGATGTAGTTTTTTCCAAAACTCTGCTGCGTTTTGTAGATACAAGAGAGGATCATCTGAGACTCTTTGGTGATGTCTTGGCGTTTGTCATTCACACCCGCACAGTTGTCACACCGTGTCTGACAAGCCTCTAGTGTGTCGTGAAAATACTCCGCGAGCTGTTGATGATAGCAGAGCTCACTTGTGGCGTACTTGTAGATGCCATCTATCTTCGTCTCAAGGTGTGATCTATACTCTTCATTTGCGATGTCGTGCAAGAAGTGTTTGTGCTGGATCATATCTTGGGAGTTAAAAAGCAAAAGCACCTCGCTATCTTCACCATCACGACCTGAACGCCCTATCTCTTGGTAGTAGTTCTCTTGGGATTTTGGCAGTGACATATGCACTACAAAGCGGATGTCACTCTTGTCAATTCCCATCCCAAACGCGATGGTGGCGACCATGATATTTATGTGGTCATTGACGAAGATCTTAAAGTTGTTTTCGCGCACCTCTTGGGTGAGACCTGCATGGTAGGGGAGGGACTTGTAGCCGCTTTGATTGAGAAAGCTGGAGAGCTCTTCGGCCTTTTTGCGCGAGCTGACATAGATGATGCCGCTCTCGCCTTTGTGGCGAGCGAGGAAGTTTTTGAGCTGCGTTTGTCCATTGGTGATGCGTCTTTGCACAGAGATGAAGATGTTTTTACGAAAGATTTTGCCTTTGAGTAAAAGCGGCTGGCGAAGACGCAACTCACGCATGATATCTTCAGTGACATTTTGCGTCGAAGTGGCTGTAAACGCAGCGATAGTGGTCTGTGCAAAATTTTCCCGCAAGCTTCCAAGTAGACGATAATCATCACGAAACTCATGCCCCCACTGGCTAATACAGTGTGCTTCATCGATTACAAAGAAGTTGATTTGCAGCTCTCGCAGAAGAGCGAGTGTGTTTGCATTGTTAAGCCTCTCTGGTGAGAGGTAGAGAAACTTGAGCTTCCCACTCAGTGCACTCTCTATGATCTCTTGCGTTGCATCAAAGCTCTGTGCGGAACTTATCATCGCCGCACTAATCTGCTGCGCTTGCAAAGACGCGACTTGGTCTTGCATGAGGGCTATGAGTGGAGAGATAACGACGGTAATGCCTTCCATCATCATGGTGGGGAGTTGGTAGACTAGAGATTTACCACCGCCTGTTGGGAGGATCATGAGTAGATCGCGACCCTCTAAGATGGCGTCTACACCCTCCTCTTGAAGAGAGCGAAAACTGTTATGCCCAAATATATCTTTGAGCAGGCGTTCTTTGGGCGTTTGGGTCTTTATGAGATGCTCCTAATAGCTTGCGCTAATGGCATCTACTTCACCCCAAGAGAGGCTTGATGATGTTGTTTTATGTGAGAGAATATGTGCCACGTATCGTGCAAACATATCGGTCTCGATGTTGACTCTATGCCCTTTTTTGTAGTTTTTAAAGAGCGTCTCTTTCATGGTGTGAGGGATGATGGTGAGACGAAAAGAGTCTGTGTTTACATCATTTACGGTGAGTGAAACGCCATCGATGGTGATGGAGCCTTTTGGGACTATAAACGCGATGTGCTTTTTGTCTACCTTGATGAAAACATCATAAGAGTTTCCAAGGTTTTTGACATCTTCTATAACACCGATGGCATCGACATGCCCCTGCACCACATGCCCCTCAAATCTATCGCCCATCATCATGGCAGGCTCGATGTGCACCTCGCCTTTGTAGTTTTCCGTGGCGAGATACTTTTGCGACTCTGGAGAGAGTTCTACGGCAAAGCCATCGTGTAAAACCTCGACCACGGTGAGACACGCTCCATTGATGGCGATGCTATCTCCAAGTGAAGCTTTGAGTTTGGCTTTGATGGTGAGCTTACTACCGACAAAGCTCTTAACAGTGGCGATCTCTCTTATAAGTCCTGTGAACAAGTGTTCTCCTTAAAATACGATTTTCCCTTCAGCTTGAAGCTCGCTGATGATCTGTTTTGCTTTTTCGTGTCCCGCATATGCGGCTTTTCTGCATAGATCAAGTGCTTTGTCGTGGTCTTGTTCGCATCCAAAACCTTGATCGTAAAGCAACCCAAGATTGTAGTATCCTTGTGCAAGACCACCTTCTGCGGCACGGCTAAAGCAGATAAAGCAGCGGCGTTCATCTTGCATAACGCCATGCCCCTCTTTATACAAAACACCAAGATTGTTAAAGGCTTCAAGGTGTCCGCGTTTAGCCGCTTCTTCGTACCAAAACGCCGCCTCTGAGAAGTTTTGCATACAGCCAAGACCGCGCTCTAACATAAGGGCGACTTCATACATCGCAGGTGGCACTTCGCGTTCAGCCGCTGCGAGGTGCAGATCAAAGGCTTTAAACTGGTCGTGTCTCACGCCGCCGATGCCATTTTCGTACAAAATGGCGAGATTGAAGAGGGCATAAGGCTGCATCGCCTCTGCGGCTTTTGTGTAGAGTTCGAGCGTTTTAGCTTCATCTTTTTGGCATGCTTGTCCGTGTTGGTACATATAGCCAAGGGAGGTTTGTGCATCTGCATTGCCCGCGTTTGCGAGTTGTGTGAAGAGTTCAAAGGCTTTTTCAAAGTCGCCTGCGTTATAGGCTGCGTTTGCTATTTCTATGGTCATTGTATTTCTCTGTAAAACATAAATTTTATCTTAAAAATTTGCTTAATTTTAGGCAAATCATACACAAAAATGATAAAATTCGCATAAAGTAAGC
>CAZJRG010000038.1:6476-14079 GCA_964548435.1 uncultured Sulfurimonas sp.
AAGGTAGGAAAATATGAATTATGAAGTTATAGTCGTTGGTGGTGGACACGCAGGGATTGAAGCCTCTTTGGCAGCGGCGCGTATGGGGCATGAGACGCTTTTGGTCTCGATGCTTGCTGAAAATGTAGGAGCGACCTCTTGTAACCCTGCGGTCGGAGGACTTGCAAAAGGACACTTGGTGCGTGAGCTTGATGCGCTTGGCGGGGAGATGGGTCTCATCACCGATGCAGCGGGCATACAGTTTCGCATTCTCAACCAGACAAAAGGTCCTGCGGTGCGTGGAAGTCGCGCGCAGATCGACATGGACAGGTACCGAGTCATCGCTCGCAACACTATCTTAAACACGCCAAATCTCTCGCTCGCGCAAGAGACGGTGGAGTCTCTCATCATCGAAGATGGCGTGGTAAAAGGGGTGAGAACGGACCTTTTAAATGAGTACATGGCGAAAAAAGTCATCATCACTTCAGGGACATTTCTAAACGGCATCATCCATGTCGGCGAGATCCAAAAGCCTGCGGGGCGTTATGGTGAGGAGCGAAGTGTCGGGCTCTCCGCATCACTTAAAAATGATGCCAAACTCGACATGGGACGGCTTAAAACGGGAACATGTGCCAGAGTTGACAGCTCAACCATAGACTTCTCAAAGATGGAGGAGCAAGATGGTGACGCACTTCCTTCGCCTTTCTCTTTTAGAACAGACCGCGAGGCATTTCGTGCGAGTAAAAAACAGCTCCCATGCTACATCGCTTATACAAATGAGCTCACGCACGAGATCATCTCAAGCAACTTTTATCGTGCCCCGCTTTTTACAGGTCAGATCGAGGGAAAATCCCCGCGTTACTGCCCAAGCATCGAAGATAAGGTGAGTAAGTTCGCCGAAAAAGACAGACACCATCTCTTTATAGAACCACAAACCATGGACAATACCGAGTGCTACATCAACGGTCTCTCAACATCTCTGCCTCCAGAGGTGCAACGCGATATGATCCGCTCAGTAGTAGGCATGGAAAACGCCAAGATCGTGCGTTATGGTTATGCCATAGAGTACGACTTTGTAGACCCTCGTGAGCTTCGCCATACATTAGAGACCAAAAAGGTGAGTGGGCTTTACTGTGCAGGGCAGATAAACGGGACAACAGGCTATGAAGAGGCAGCCGCGCAAGGGATTATGGCGGGTATAAACGCAGCTCTTTCTCTACAAGGCAAAGAGCCGCTTGTGCTTCGTCGTGATGAGGCGTACATCGGGGTTTTGATAGACGACTTGGTCACAAAAGGGACAAATGAACCTTACAGAATGTTTACTTCACGCGCGGAGTACAGACTTCTTTTAAGAGAAGAGAGTGCGGATACCAGACTTGGAAAGTATGGATATGCTCTTGGGCTCATAAGTGATGCGGAGTATGAGCGCATCAAAGCAAAAGATGCGCAGATTCGCTATGGCGCGACACTTTTAGAGGAGCTGCATTTTACGCCAAACAAAGAGTTCAACGCCCTTTTAGAGTCCATGGATGAAGCGCCCATCAAAGATGTCTCTACAGCGCAACAGCTGGTGGCACGCAAAAGTTTCGACATAGAAAAGATGCTCAAAATCGCTCCAGAATTAGAGAAGTTTGACCCTTATATCCAAGAGGAGATCTTAGTCGAGGGCAAGTATGCCCGCTACATCGAAAAGCAAGCCGAGGAGATAGAGCGTATGAAGAAGTACCTTCAGGTGGCTATTCCTGAAGGATTTGACTTTACAAATGTGAGTGGACTTAGCAAAGAGGTGCAAGAGAAACTCGCCGCATTTGCCCCACCAACCCTTCAAGCCGCCATGAACATCAGCGGCATCACTCCAGCCGCCATCGAGATACTTCATATCTACATCCGTATGGCGCAAAAAGAGAGAAGAGCAAGCTAAGTCGCTCTTCTCTTCATCTTCCCTCTCTCTTCTACAACTGTTTTCCTCATAACATTTTTGTGACGAAATGACAAAACCAAGCTACCAAATGTGATCTTTCTTTCATACAATCTTTTCATGAAAATTTTTGCATCTACTCTCTTTATTGGCTTTGCACTTGCTTTGAGCGCAAACTCACTCAAGCCTGTCGCGTTTGTTGACGCGGCGAAGTTTAGTGGGCTTTGGTATGAGGTGGCACGTACTTACAACTCCTACCAAGAGAAGTGTGTCGCTTCAAGTGTGGAGTATAAGCTAGTAGAGCCTCTGGAGTATGAGGTGCATAACCGCTGTTTTGATACTAAAATCGGTGGCGAGCTCATTGAGTATGAGGGGAGTGCGAAGCCTGCGTTTGGTGCGAGTATGAGCTCTATTGAGATGACCTACTTTTGGATATTTACCAAAAGATACAGTGTCTACTACCTCACAGAGGAGTACAGCTATGCAGTCGTGGCGGATGAAAATTTTGAGCAGGTGTGGATCATGTCGCGTACTCCCATGATGCCAAAAGAGCAGCTCGATGAGATACTCGCACTTCTAGCAAACGCCATGGATACACAAAATTTTATATTTACACCACAAGATGAAAAGGGAAGATACAGATGAAAATAGCAGTCATAGGAGCGGGAATAAGCGGGCTTGGAGCTGCGTATCTTCTGAGTCAAAAACATGAGGTGGATCTCTATGAAAAAGAGCCGCGTTTGGGCGGGCATGCTCGCACTACTATAGTGCAAGAGGAGGGCAAAAGCTTTGGAGTGGACACTGGCTTTTTGGTCTTTAACCATGAGACGTATCCGCTGCTTACAAAACTCTTCGCAAAGCTTGACGTAAAGATAGAGAACTCCGACATGAGCTTTGGATTTTGGGACAAAAAAAGCGGCATCGCTTACAATGCGCAGACCCTTGGCGGACTCTTTTTTCAGAAGAGAAATCTCTTTTCGCCTAAGCACTACAAGATGATTTTTGACATCTTGCGTTTTAATAAAAAAGCTAACTTCGATGTGGACAACGACACTAAAGATCTCGACATGACGCTTGGGGAGTATTTGGAGGATTTTGGAGTGGTGTTTAAAGAGCGCTACATCTTGCCTATGGGAGCGGCTATCTGGTCGACACCGAGTGATGAGATGCATGAGTTTCCTGCGCGAACGTTCTTGCAGTTTTTTAAAAATCACGGGCTCTTGGGTGTCACCACGCAGCATCAGTGGCTCACCGTGAGTGGCGGCTCCATCAACTATGTCAACAAAATCAAAGAGCATATAAGCGGCGAGATAGTTTTAAACGCCGACATCAAAGAGGTGCGCCGCTATGAAAATGGCGCGGTTTTGGAGTTTGTAAATGGCGAGAGCGAGTGCTACGATAAGGTGGTCTTTGCCACCCATGCACCTACGACACTCTCACTCTTGGCTGATGCGAGCGAGCATGAAAAAGAGATACTTGGGAGTTTTGGCTACAAAGAAAACGATGCGCTTTTACATAATGACACTAAAGCACTCTACCCAGACAAACGCATCTATGCCGCATGGAACTATAAAAGCGGTGTAAACGCAGATGCGGTGACACTCTCTTACTGGATAAACCGACTGCAAAATCTAAGAACCCAAAAAGAGTATTTTGTCTCATTAAACGAGATAGATTCGCTCAATGATGTGATAGAACGCATCACTTATGAGCACCCGCAGTTCAATGTCCAAGCCATCCAAGCACAAAAACAGCGCTCTCTCATTAATGGAGTCAACCACACCTATTTTGCTGGAGCGTACTGGCGTTATGGTTTTCATGAAGATGGACTTTGGAGCGCGGTGAGTATTGCGCAGGCATTTGGATGTGAGCTATGAGTCATCTGCTCTATGAGGGTGAGGTCTATCACAAACGCTTCATTCCAAAAGTGCATGAGTTTACCTATCCATTTTTTCTGCTCGACATCGACCCTACAAAACTCGCCTCTTTGGGTTCAAAGCTGCTGCGTTTCAATCCTCGCGACCATTTTGGCGAGAGTGAAGACTTTTCACAAAACATAGAGGAGCTTTTAGAGAAGTTTGGCATTGAGCGCAAGAGTGTGGCGACTATGCGTTTTCTCACTCTACCGAGGATGTTTAACTTTGTCTTCAATCCCATCAGCATTTTAGTGCTCTTTGACGCCTCTCAAACGCCAACGCAGATGCTCGTTGAGGTGCACAACTACAACGGCGGACGCATAGTATATCCTGTAACACTCTCTCATGAGAGTGGGACAAAGTACAGCGGGAGTGTCTTTAAAGATATGTACGTCTCGCCATTTCTTAAACGCGATGGGCTTTACAAATTTGTCGTGGATTACACCAGCGAGCATCTCAATCTCTCTATAACTCTTTATGAAGAGAATCAAAAAACGCTCATTGCCTCGCTCAAAACCGCGGCACGAAGCTACACGACACAGAGTGCGAGAGCCATCTTTTTTCGCCATCTCTTTCTTACGTTTCGCGTGGTGACGCGAACGCTTTGGCAGACAATTAGACTGCGTTTGAAGGGCTTGGCGTTTACAAATCCGCAACCACAAGATCAACTTAGGAGGTATTAAAAAAATGAATAGACTTTGGATAAATATGGGCAAACGCTACCTTTCAAAAATAGAGGTGGGCAGACTCGATGTCACTTACCCAGATGGGCAAAAAGAGAGCTATGGAGGGAGTGATACGCCAACTGCGAGCATCACCATACACTCAGGCGACTTTTTTCGTCGCTTGGCACTCTATGGTGACATCGGTTTTGCCGAGAGCTACATGGATGGGGAGTTTGACACGCTAAATCTTACAAAACTCATAGAACTCGCTCTTTTAAACTCCCACCGTCTTGGGACAAAGAGCGAAGACTACAAAAAAAACCGCTTCTCAAATCTCTTTCCATTTGCAAATCGCATCAAGCATATTATGCGAAAAAACTCCAAAACAAAGTCGCGTAAAAATATTTCACAGCACTATGACCTTTCCAATGAGTTCTTTAAGCTCATGCTTGATGAGACTAT
Source organism: uncultured Sulfurimonas sp. (assembly GCA_964548435.1). Lineage (GTDB taxonomy): Bacteria > Campylobacterota > Campylobacteria > Campylobacterales > Sulfurimonadaceae > Sulfurimonas. The sequence continues at coordinate 11,417 of CAZJRG010000038.1, forward strand.
GATGTACTCAAGTGCGGTATTTGAGCATGAGAAAGAGGATCTCTACACAGCACAAAGAAGAAAAATGGCACTCCTAGCACAGAAGCTTCGCATCAAAAAGGGCGCTAAAGTGCTTGAGATAGGCTCTGGTTGGGGTGCTATGGCAATTTATCTTGCAAAAGAGATGGAGTGTGATGTGACCACGGTTACGCTCTCAAAAGAGCAAAAAGCCCTTTGTCATGAGCGTTTTACAAAGGAGAACGTTGAAGAAAAAGTAGAGATACTTCTTAAAGATTACCGTGACTTGGAGGGGAGTTTTGACGCCATCATCTCCATAGAGATGTTTGAAGCGGTGGGGGCGGAGTATTTTGATGTCTTTTTTAAGAAGTGCGAATCGCTCTTAAAGCCAAGCGGCGTTTTGGCGATGCAAGTCATCACCATTCCCGATCAGCGTTATGCGGCATACTCTAAGAGCACAGACTTTATCCAAAAGTACATCTTTCCAGGCGGACATCTTCCAAGTGTTGGTAAAGTGCTAGAGGTGACAAGCAGACACACTAGGCTTAACCTTTTGCACATGGAGGAGTTTGCCGAAGATTATGCCAAAACGCTGCGTTTGTGGGATGAAAACTTCAGCGCAAAGCTTTCTGAGGTGAAAAAACTCGGCTTTGATGAGTATTTTATACGTATGTGGAAAATGTACCTCTCTTACTGCGAGGCGGCGTTTGTGACGCGAAACATCGGGCTGGTGCAGATGGTCTTTAGTCGTGATCAAAACAGAGAATTAAATAGAGGACTGGTCGCATGAAAACTTTAACAAAAATAGCCACGGCGTTTGCCGCGGTGATGAGCTTGGCGGGATGTTCGAGCATGCAGATTGAGGACTTTAATGGCACAAAACCTGAGTTTGTGCCGCAGGAGTATTTTAAGGGCAAACTCAAAGCATACGGGATTGTAAAAGACAGAAGCGGCAAGATTACCCGAACATTTAAGGGTGATCTGTATGGAAGCTGGGATGCAAATGGAGTAGGGACTTTAGATGAACACTTCGTCTATAATGACGGCGAGAAACAGCACCGCGTTTGGAAGTTAGCTCCAACAAAAGAGAGCAAAAAATTTAGCGGTACCGCGGGCGACATCATAGGCGAAGCTCCGATGGTCGCCAATGGAAACACGGTGATGATAGACTACACCATGCGCGTCCCTTATGGCGATGGCACCATCGACATCGATGTGCGAGATTGGTTACACTTACAAGAGGATGGCGTTATCATCAACCACTCTAAGATGAAGAAGTTTGGTTTTGAGGTTGGCGAGCTGGTTATCACCATCATAAAAGAGCCTTAAGAGTGCCACTGCTCAAATGAGAGGGTGTCTACAAAAAACTAGAGCAATGAAAAAATCATCAACTGCTTTGAAGTGGAGCTAGGCAAGTCATTTGAGCCATATCAACTGAGCTCTCTAGCCTCTTCTTTTTAGCTTAAGAGCCAACCATCTCAGAGACTTCAAGACGCCATAAACGCAGCTGGCAAGCTTAGGTTTTGAAAATATCCATTTTTGTAACTTAAAGAAAAATCCCTTAAATAAGCAGAGTCTGTGAAGATAGTTTATGGCGTTTACACCTTGAAAAAACTCTCCACTCTCTAAAATCAAGATCACCCCATCATCAAGCACTACATCTCTGTTATGCTCTTTGTAGCTCAGATCCTCTCTGACATTACAGAGCTCTAGCTCTATGCACTCTCTGAGCTCTTTGAGTTTTGCATAGTGGTTACAAAAAGGGCACTCCCCATCGTAGTAGAGTTTTGCCTTTTTCATAAACGCACTAACTCTGATGTGCTCACATCTAAAGAGGAGCAAAAGAGTAACGCTCCGTTGCCCAAAATGCGAAACTTCCCTCTTTATGGACAACTGCTTCTCCAAAGGGTTCGTAGATGCAGGAAAACTCTTTAGTCTTGGAGTTAAACGATTTCACTCTTTGAGAGTCAAGTGCAAAAGCTCTGTATCTATAGGGAAGTCCATAAAGAACTCTCGCTCCAAGCATCGAAATGAGAGAGTCCACATCAAGACTCAAAAAGAGAACCCCTGGCTTATCATTGTGTCTGATGTAAGTGCGAACATTGAGCTCGTTATAGCTTTGAAACCAGATGAAGTTTGGAAACATTTTGTGTCGCACATTGGTCATCTTCATTGAGACAAGACCCAGATAGTATGTGCCATCAAAGCTATCTAAAGTACAACCTTTTGCATAGCATTGTCCTTCTTCTTGTGAATGTAGGTGCAACTATACTCACAGATCTAAAAAGTTTGTAGGAGAAATATGGCAACTTATAAAAAGACATATTAACTCTATGAAACATCTATGAGAAACACTATACTCGTCACTCTTTAATACTAAAAAACAAAATGAGTCAAGCCTTGAAAACAGATCTCTACACTATCACCATCATAAAGACCATAAGTATGTTGATGCTCGTTTTTCTGCCTCTCTCTATGGTGGTAAACCTCTTCGTCGAGCGTTATAGTTTTGTCATTTTATATTTTTTTCTTTTCATAGCCACACTCTACCAACGCTACTGTTTTAAAAAAAATCTCAACATCAATGAGGCATCTGAACAGATACTCATGATACTTTTGGGCATGACAAGTGCTTTCTTTTTTATAGGGGAGCAGAAGAGTTTTGA
>CAZJRG010000039.1:0-13746 GCA_964548435.1 uncultured Sulfurimonas sp.
GTATAATCCCAGAAAAAATCCTTAGGAGTTTTTATGGGAAACATCATCGCGTTTGCACTTTTAGGTGCTCTTTTTTACTACATCTTTAAAAGCTACTCCAAGTACACCGACTACTCCAAAGAGGCTTTTAAAAACTTCTCTATCTCCTACGACTCCATCAAACGCAGTGAACTTGGACTCTTTGTAGGACTCGTCGCCAAAGTTGCCAAGGCCGATGGAAGAGTCGATGCACTTGAAGCTGAGCTTATTGGCATCATGTTTGATGATATTGCCGCTATATTTCCAGAGCCTGCAAAAACAAAAGATATCTTAAAGCAGATATTTAACGAAGAGAAGCAAAGAGGCGACAACACAGAGGCAATCGCGCATCAACTAGCAAACGCCATCAAACGCGACAAGACAAAACAGCAGCAGTTTATGGGATTTTTGATTCAGCTCTCTTTTGTAGATGGAGAGGTGAGCAAAAGCGAAGAGAAGGTTCTACAAACCATCGCAGAGGCTTTGGCGTTTGATCCAAATGCCTACCATGCCATCTTTGATCAGTTTGAAAAAATGATGGCAAACAGACCAAAAACAAATAGCCTTGATGATGCGTATGCCATCTTGGGCGTGAGTGCTTCAGATGATATGGAGAGTATCAAAAAAGCCTATAGAAAACTGGTCAAAGAGTACCATCCAGACATCATCAAGTCACAAGGTAAAAGTGAAGCTTACATGCAAGAAGCAACGGCTAAAACGCAGGAGATAAACGAAGCCTACGAGATCATAAAAGAGGCAAGAAAAGAGTCCAAACTCTAAAAGTCAGCCTCCCAAAAAAACTCTATCCAAGTATGAGCCTCATTTACCCAAAAATGAGGCTCATACGAAGAGCTGCGTTTATAAAAAAGTGTCGCTGCTTGAAACTCCACACCCCTGTAGTTTTGCTCAAGATACTCCATCACTGCTTTAAGTGTCTCGCCACTATCTGCGATATCATCCACCACAAGCACCCTCTGTTTCTCTCTAAAATCACAGCTTCCAAAGAGTGCTATTTCGCTGCGTCTCACACTCCCATCATAGAGTTCTGTACGAAGCGACTGCACATCTCTCAGACCCAAACCCTCTGCAAGAGCATGCGCAAGAGTAAGTCCACCTCGAGCAATAGCGACAATAACCTCTGGTGAAAACGCAGCTACTTGCGCCTTTAAGATATTTGTATCATTTTTAAAGGCTTCATAGCCATAATAGACTTTCAAAATGTCACTCTCTCGTTAAATATTTATGCTAGTATGTTACTCAAAATATTCTAAAGGTCACAACAATGATACAGAGAGTTACAAAATTTACACTTCTTAGTTTAAGTGCGGCAATGATTATTGGATGCTCAAACAAAGAGGAGCAACCCCAAACATATATTCCTACTTTTGAGTGTAAACAAGAGGGTGTCGAGGCTCCGAGATGGACTTGTATTCCTGATGTTTCTGGCTACTATGCAGGTGTAGGTATCGCTGCAAACAGTGCTGCTGGAATGGCACATATGAAGAGAGTCGCTCTTATGAACGGTCGTTCAGACTTGGCACAACAGATTCAAACGAAAGTAAAAGACAAGATGGAAGGCTTCACTAAAGCCACTGGTATCGCTTCTGGCGAGTCTGTGGACATGGTAACTACATCTGTCACAAAACAGGTCGCACAAATAGAGCTCAAAAACTCTAAAGCTATAGATATGTGGACGGCACCATCGGGTGCTCTTTTCATGCTTGTAACAGTTCCTGAGGGAAGTGTCAACTCGGTAGTAAAAAACACTATCAAATCAAGTTTCAATAACGATGACGCAAGATGGCAGCAGTTTCAGTCTGAAGAGGCACTCAAAGGTCTTGAGTCGGAATTTCCTACTAACTAAATCTTCTCCAACACAATGCAGTCACCTCCAAGTGAGTGGCTGCGTTTAGCCCTCTTTGATCTAATTTGGATATAATTTTGCCATCAATAACTCCCCTAAGGTCTCTCTCATGAAAAAAATCGCAATTATCGGTCGTCCAAATGTTGGAAAAAGCTCTCTTTTTAATCGCCTTGTCAAAAAACGCGATGCCATCACTGCCGACATTGCAGGCACTACACGAGATGTCAAACGCCGTGTTGCCATCATAAATGAAAAAGAGGCACTTCTCCTTGACACTGGAGGACTTGATCAGGGGTGTGAACTCTTCGACAAGATCAAAGAGATGTCACTCAAAGCCGCCTACAAAGCAGACATCATTCTCTATATGGTCGATGGCAAAAGTATTCCCGAAGATGAGGATAAAAAGTTTTTTTATGAACTCCAAGCAATGGGAAAAGATATTGCGCTCGTGGTAAACAAGATAGACAACGACAAGATGAAAGAGAATCTCTGGGATTTTTATGAGTTTGGATGTGATGCCATCTTTGGCATATCGGTTTCACACAACCGAAACACCTTAGAGCTTCTCGAGTGGATCGCCGATAAACTTCCAGAGAGCGACAGAGTCGTAAACGCAGAGGAGGATGAGGGAATGCTCATCAATGAAGAGGATGAGATCAGTGATGAGGAGTTTTTTGCAAATCATGACGATGATGAGGATGAGTTTATTTACTGGGATGAAGATGACGAAGGAGATGGGTTCATCGAAGATGACTCCATCTTTGCCAACAACGACCGCATCAAAGAGTATGACGAAAACGATGTAAACCACATAAAAATAGCCATCATTGGGCGCACAAATGTTGGGAAAAGCTCACTCTTAAATGCCCTGCTTGGTGAAGAACGCTCGGTTGTGAGTGCCATAGCAGGCACGACTATCGACCCCATAGATGAGACCATCGAGTACAAAGACAAACAGATCACCTTTGTAGACACCGCAGGACTTCGCAGACGTGGCAAGATCGTGGGCATAGAGAAGTTTGCTCTTATGCGCACCAAAGAGATGCTTGAAAATGCCAACATGGCGTTAGTGGTGCTTGATGCGAGTGAACCATTTTTAGATCTTGACGAGAAGATAGCAGGTCTAGTGGACAGCAACCGACTCTCTTGTATTATCGTCCTTAACAAGTGGGATATCTCTAAACGTGAAGAGCACGACAAGATCATCAAAGAGGTTCGTGAGCGATTTAAGTTTCTCTCTTTTGCACCTATCATAACACTCTCAGCACTTACGCACAAACGTGTCGACAAGCTCCATGAGATGATCTTAGAGATCAATGAAAACTACTCTCAAAGAATTCCTACCAGTAAGGTCAATGAGGTGATCGAGTTAGCACTTCGTCGCCATACACTTCCGAGTGTGAGCGGTCAAGTCATACGTATCTATTATGCGACTCAGTATGAAACACGACCACCAAAAATAGCCATCATTATGAACAAACCAAGTGGTTTACACTTCACCTACAGACGCTACCTCACCAACAAAATGAGAGAGGCTTTTAACTTCACAGGAACACCGCTTCTCTTTAAAGCAAAAAAACGCGGAGAGAAATAAAAGAAGCTTCGCTTGTTTGTGACTTGTTCCTTTTGTGGGACTATTTATGAAAACGGTTTAAAGACAACCATACCTGCAATGAAGAGTAGGAGTATGGTTGGAATCTCATTGTACATTCTAAAAAACTTCCCGCTCTTGGTGCATCTATCTTCTAAAAACTCTTTGCGATACTTATTCATAGAAAAAAAGTAGATCATCAACAAAAGAACAAGTGTTAACTTAACATGAATCCACCCATTTCCCGCAAAGCCATAGAGATATGCAAGCACCAAACCACTTCCTACAGTTGCCCACATTGCTGGGGCACCGATGTATCTGTAAAGCTTCATCTCTTGAATCTTTACAACCTCGACAAAGCCTGCGTTATGGATGTTTTCCGCATGATAAACGAACAAACGCGGGAGATAAAAAAGTGCACTAAACCACGAGATAAACGAGAGAACATGAAACCATAAAATCCAATCATACATCAGCCAAAGCCTTTAAAAGTTTTTATAAATATAAACGAATTTATATTTTTAGCCACCATAAATCACACCACCATACACACCCCACATACCTGCGCTTTGATTAATAATATAGCCAAAATAACGCGACTCCAACTCTTTGACACGTATGAGCTTCCCGACATCGAAGTCCATAGTTATCTCCATATAGTTAAGAAAACGCGACTGATTATCCCCCTCTTCTATCGCCTCTTGTGCCTCGACATAAGGGACACGCTCCGCATAAGAGATACCCTCTGCTATACCGTAACGCAGTTGATTTCCCCAAAAATTAAGTTTTAAGAAAACCTTCACATAGAGATCACCCTCAAAGAAGTTGCTCTGATACCCCTTCTCATCAAAGTAGTTTAGACTCCCATTGACATAAACGTCAAGAGGCCAATCATACGCATCTTCTACCAATCTATACCCACCAGAGAGACCATACACATCAGTTCTTGCTGGGTGTGGATTAAGACCATTAAAACTATAGAGCTGATCAAAATCGCTCTTAGAAGATGTTCCAAAAGCCCCTCGAAGGGAGTAATCATCCTCTGCTAAAAGTGGGCTAAGACTCAGTGCAGCGATAAGAAGTAGTCGCTTAAGCATCGAGTGTCTCAAGCTCTTTGATAGATGTACCGTTATGCTCTGTCATTTTTGTATGTAGACGGCGTAATGCTTTACTCGCTCTGTCGATGGCTAAGTCAATAGCAGCATCCAAATCATCATCTGATTGGCTTATAACTACAGGTTGTGCATGGGCAATATGGATATCAAACTCAACATTGACACCTTTTTTTTCGGCTTTAAGATTACAGTGAACACTTGTTAACTCTAAGCCAAATTTCAAAAACACCTCCATAGCTGACTCTATATGTTCTCTTGCATGTTGTGAAAGTGAAACATCTTTTGCACGAATTTGCGTAATCATTTTTTATCCTTTTTGGGCAATCAAGCCCCTTGATTTGCTACCATAGTAACGAATTAAAGCTGAGAATTGGTATAATTTTTTCATTGAAAAAAGTTTAAGGAAAGTCTAAAAAATGAGAGTATTTACAGGGATTCAGCCATCAGGAGATCTTCACATCGGAAACTATTTTGGCTCTATAAAACAGATGGTAGATGCACAACAAAATGCAGAGACTTTTGCATTTATAGCAAACTACCATGCGATGAGCAGCGGTAACGGAGGTGAACGTCTTGCTGGACTCACCATACAGAGTGCCATCGATTTTTTAGCTCTTGGCATCGATCCCGAGCGCTCTACTTTTTGGGTGCAGTCAGATGTAAAAGAGGTGCTTGAGCTCTACTGGGTACTCTCTGCGTTTACACCCATGGGACTCCTAGAGCGTGCACATAGCTACAAAGATAAAACTGCCAAAGGCATAGCAGCCAACCACTCACTTTTTTCCTATCCCGTGCTTATGGCAGCAGACATTCTACTCTTCTCTCCTGACACTGTTCCTGTAGGCAAAGATCAGATTCAACATGTTGAGATAGCACGTGATATAGCTATAAAGTTCAACAACGAATATGGCGAAATCTTTAAACTGCCAGAGTTCAAAGTCGAAGAGAGTGTTGCTACCGTACCAGGTACCGATGGACAAAAGATGTCTAAAAGCTACAAAAATACTATAAATATCTTCGAAGAACAGAAGGCACGACTCAAGACCATCAAAAAAATCGTCACGCAAAATGTTGTGGTTGAAGAGCCAAAAGAGTATGCAAACTGCAATGTCTACAACATCGCTAAACTCTTTCTCAACGAGCAAGAGTCTTTAGAGCTTCAAGAGCGTTACAAACGCGGTGGAGAGGGGCATGGACACTTTAAGCTCTATCTTGCAGAGGTGATTGATGAGTATTTTAAACCATACCAAGCAAAACGCGACTACTACATGAACCATCTTGATGAAGTCAGAGAGATTCTCGATATGGGAGCTGCAAAAGCAAAAGCAGTCGCAGCTCCTATGATGGAGAAGATTCAAAGTGCGACAGGAATAAGATACTAAAACTTTAGTTTTTTCTCAGTTATGAGATGTTTCTCAGACCAGATTGGCTCTTTGAGATCCAAAAGAGTTCGTACCTCATCATTGACAAGCCTATAGTAGAGTTTTACCTCTACCATGTCGCTTCCCTTCACTTTTGACTCAAGAAGGCGCTTCTCGCCCATTGCTGGCACACTGCTATCTTTACTCTGTGCCGTTGCAAGGTGAGGAATGGTTGGAATCTTCTTCTTGCGAGTATAGTGGTTGCTAAGCGATATAGTTTTTTCTTCTACAACTTTAGAGCCTTTTTTATAGCTTACTTCCACTATCAACTCACGAGAACCAAACCCACTTGGAATATTGTGTGGTTGAGGATTTTTTATGGTAATTTCTACTCCCTTGACACTCTCTTTTAGCTCTAAAACGAGTGCATCCTTCCACATAGACTTAATGTGTGCACCCGCAAAACCGTGATGACGCACCTCGCGCATTTTCGTAATCCCATTCATTTTGTAGGTAGAAGCAACATCCTCTTTTCTTGGTCCCATATGACAATCAACACAGCTTTTGTCACTCTTCTTAAACTCATTTTGCATATTTGTAAAAACTAGGCCGCTCGTACTTCTGTCATTTGCATGGCAAACAAAGCAGAGCTGATCTGGGTTTTTATCCATAAAGTCGTGATGCACGGTTTTATGATAAGGTGAAGTGGCATCGGTATAAGGACCCGTCATCACACCGCTTGGTGTCCACTCCACACGGTTAATACCGCGTTTACTCTCGTCGAGATCATCATGAATTTTGTCTATGTTGTGACACACAACACAGTTAATTCCCTCACTGATAGCTTTGTTGTTGACCGCTTCATTGACACGGCTATCTTCATCGAGTCCCATTACAGCTGCGATCTCATACTCCTCACCTGTTTGAGTCACAGAGATGCGTGGATTGTGACAAGTAGCACACTCAATGGTGACTGCGTTTATACTTTTTCGTGTTTTTTTGCTTATGTACTCTATGCTTTTTTTGAAGTATTCATCTTTATCAAAATGGCTCTTGGCATGCCAAGAGGCTTCCCACTCTTTTACGATGCGCATATGACAAGATTTGCAACTTTGCGAACTTTGAAATCTATCGCCAACAGCTACAACCTCAGCTCCAAACGCCACAATACAGAGTAAGAGTAAAAGGAAAATGGGTCGCATCGTTTAACCTCGTTGTCTATCCAGCCAGACCATCAAACCTTTTTGGGCATGGAGTCTGTTTTCTGCTTCGCTAAAAATAATGTCAGCATGCATATCCATAAGCTCATCAGAGACCTCTTGTCCTCTGTATGCTGGGAGACAGTGAAGAAATTTCGCATTTTTCTTCGCCAAACACATCTTCAAGCTATCGACCATAAAACCATCAAAATCCTTCACACGTTGCTCTTTTTCTGCCTCTTGCCCCATAGAAGCCCATGTGTCGGTAGTGACAATAGATGCCCGTTTAATCGCCTCTTTAGGATCATTCATCACCTTGATGACTGCACCACTCTCTTTTGCCATCTCCATCGCACTTCTTAAGATGTCACTATCAACTTCATACCCTTTTGGTGTAGCAATACGAAGCTCAAAACCCATCTTAGCCGCGAGCATAAGCCATGAGTTTGTCATGTTGTTGCCATCGCCCACGTACGCCACAACTGCTTTTTTGTCGATGCCATACTCCACCATCGTCATGTAGTCAGCAAGCAGCTGCACAGGGTGAAAAGAGTCTGTAAGTCCGTTAATAACAGGTACTTTTGAGTAGGATGCGAACTCCTCTATCATGGAATGTTCAAAAGTACGGATCATCACCATGTCGCACATGCTCGATATAACGCGAGCAGTATCTTTTACAGGCTCACCGCGTCCTAAGTGAATGTCGCGGTTTGAGAGAAAAAGCGCATGACCACCAAGCTGGAACATCCCTGTCTCAAAACTTACGCGCGTCCGAGTCGAGCTCTTCTCAAAGATCATCGCTAGTGTTTTGTTCTCAAGCTCTTTTTTATAAACACCCGCCTTGAGATCCTTTTTTATCTCTAAACCAAGCTCAATAATCTCTAATATCTCTTCTTTAGAAAAGTCTTTTAATGTTAAAAAATGTCTCACAATTAGTTCCTAATTTTAAAGCTGCTCTTATTTTATTATAGTTTTCTTTAATTTAGCTATTTTTGAGGAGGCGAGCCACCTCTTTTGCATGGTACGAGATGATGATGTCCGCTCCTGCTCGCTTAAACGCCACCATCGTCTCCATCACCACACGATCATAATCAATGAGCCCATTCATCCCTGCAAATTTTAGCATCGCATACTCGCCACTCACATTGTAGACCGCCATTGGAAGGTGCGTGGCGTTTTTAATCTCACGTACTATGTCAAGATAGGCTAACGCTGGCTTAACCATCAAGATGTCAGCACCCTGCGCCTCATCTGCCAAAGACTCCGCTATAGCTTCACGACGATTTGCTGGGTCCATTTGATACGAAGCACGATCTCCAAAACTTGGAGCCGACTCCGCCACATCACGAAATGGACCATAGTATCCTGAGGCAAATTTCGTAGAGTATGCCATAATTGGAAGGTTCTCATATCCAGCACCATCGAGTGCCGCACGAAGAGTCTCAATGATTCCATCCATCATCCCGCTTGGCGCTATCATATCGGCTCCCGCTTTTGCGTGAATGATCGCTTGTTGGGCTGAGATGTCAAGAGTGGCGTCATTGTGTACACTCTGGTGTGCTTCATCTATAATGCCACAATGTCCATGATCGGTATACTCACAAAAACATAGGTCAGTGACGACAAACATATCGGGGTGCGCAGCTTTTATTTTTTTGATGCTTGAAGCGATGATGCCATGCTCGCACAAAGCATCACTCCCAATGGAGTCTTTAGTATCTGGAATTCCAAATAAAATGATTGAGTAAATACCAAGCTCTTTTAAAACGCCACACTCTTTTATGGCCTCATCAATGCTCATCTGAAAAACGCCTGGCATCGAAGCCACTTCTGTTTTTATTGCCTCGCCGCTTCTGATAAAAAGCGGGTATAGAAAATCATTTACGCTCACATTTGTCTCTTTTACGAGCAAACGCAGCTGCTTATTAAGGCGGGTTCTACGAAATCTTTGAAACATTTATTAAACCTTTTTTTTGCTATAATCGATTTTTTTAAAAAACAATTTTACCCATTTAAAGATTAATTAATGAATATCAAAATTTCAGACGTCGCAAATCTTCCATCGCGTTTTGGGAGCTTTAAAGTAAAAGCTTTTCAAGAAAAAGAGAAGGAACATCTTGTTATCTACAGTGAAAATCTTGATGAAACGCCAATTGTTCGAGTCCACTCAGAGTGTCTCACGGGAGATGCTATAGGGAGTCTTAAGTGCGACTGTAGAGATCAACTCGAGTATGCACTCTCTTTAGCTTCACAAAAGGGCGGCATGGTCATATACCTCAGACAAGAGGGAAGAAACATAGGTCTTTTAAACAAGATAAATGCTTATGCGCTTCAAGACAGAGGCTATAATACCATCGAAGCCAACCATCAACTTGGCTTTGCTGCGGATGAGCGAACTTATGAGATCGTTACCTTCATCTTAGAGCACTTTGGCATCAAAAAAATACGACTCCTCACTAACAATCCCGATAAAATAAATGCAATTCAAGGGGTGGAAATCGTTGAGAGAATTCCTATTATTATGGACTCAAACGAACATAACGAAGGTTACCTTGGGATTAAACGCGATCAGATGGGACACCTCATTTAAAAATGCAAAAAATTCTCTTTGTCTGCCTTGGAAACATCTGTCGCTCACCTCTAGCAGAGGGTATCGCCAAAGCATACATCACTAAACGCCAACTCAATATAGAAGTCGATAGCTGCGGCACAGGCAACTACCACGAAGGGGAACACCCCTGCCCAAACTCCATCAAAATCGCCAAAATAAAAGGTATAGATATCTCACAACAGATCTCAAGACCTATCACTAAAAAAGATTACACCTACTATGACAAAATAGTCGCCCTCGATGCAAGCAATGTGAGCAATCTCATAAAAATGGGAGCTCCAAAAGAGAAGCTCTCAAAACTTGGCTCTTATGGTCACGACAACGAAGATGTCCCTGATCCTTACTTTTTTGATGGGTTTGAGGGTTTTGAGCGAGTCTATGAGATGATAGAGAAGTGTGTCCTCAACCTTCTTAGCGAAAAGGCATCTTAGACATTATAATCTCTTGTGTGTCGACATAACGGCTACAATCTTTGCCTCCAAGTTTCAAGCACACCACCTGCCACTCTCTTGAGTGTCCATCGTTGCCTTCGCGAAGCTTGCCAAAGTGCATCATCAAAGCATGTGCGTACTCATGTGCAATGACACTCTCTACCATATACTCCATGCTCTCTTGCATCACTTTTTTATTTAAGTATATAGTGATATGACCATTTTGTAACGCAGTGAGTCCATAGAGTCTGCCTTTAAATCTATTTGTAACAATCAAGTCCACATCCAAACGCAGCCCAAAATGTTTTTGCATATTTGTCAAAATCTCTTGCTCTTTTTTTTCGATAAGCAGCTGGTGACTCAATGAGAGCTCGCTATTTTTAAAGTGGTAAGACTGATAGAAGTTCCATGCCATAAACGCAAGCGCACCAAAGATGATGACTAAAAAAAGAAGCTCAAATCTTCTCTTTAACATCTTGGCAGATAGACCTCAAAGAGAGCCCCATCTTCATAGTTTGAAGCTCTTATCTCTCCATGGTGATCATTCACGATACGGTGTGCCACATTAAGCCCTATGCCCATGCCGCCCTCCTCTTTTGTGCTCTCAAATGGATCAAATATCTTTGGTAACACTTTGGCATCGATACCGCCACCATTATCTTTAAAACGCACGACAATGAACTGATGTTCACTCTCAATGGTGATCTCTAAGAGCCGATCTTCGTAATGCTCTTTATGCTTGAGCGCATCGATGGCATTGTTGATGATGATGATCCAGACCTGCTCTATGCGTTGCTTCTGTGCCAACGCCATAAACTCGAAGCGCTCCTTTGGCATTGAGAGGAGGAAAGGCGTATTTTGGATGAGCACTTTTGAGACGTGTTTTGACTTGTTGTAAGAGATGATGAGTGCGGTAATGAGCGAAGCGTAGATGTTGGTCGGCTCGCTTTTTAGTTTGCTTTGCGAAGCCATCTCCCGCATAGACTCGACAATGTTTGCGATGCGATTTACCCCATCGGCGATAACGCGGGCATCCTCTTCTAGGTAGCGTTTTTGCATTATGCTCTCATCGAGCGAAGCAATATCTTCAAACATCAACTCCACATTCCCTTTGACATAGGTGAGCGGCGTGTTAATCTCGTGGGTGATTCCAGCGGCCATGCGTCCAATTGCCGAGTATTTTGTCTCAAGGAGATTGCGCTCAACCTCCTCTTGGACTCTACGTTGCAAAAAAAGCTCTTGATTGTGCAGATCGGTTACATCGTGGTGAATGGCGATAAACTCAACAATGACCCCGCCATCATCGACAATAGGAACAATAACAAGCTGCTCAACATAAGAACTTCTATCTTTTTTAAGATTTTGAACCTTGCCTTTATAGACCTTTTTGCCCTCAATAGTCCGCCATAAGTTCTCATAGAAACTATCTGGCGTTTGCGGGTGACGCACTAGACTGTGACGATTTCCCAAAAGCTCCTCTTGGGTATAACCACTCATTTTGCAAAATGCGTCGTTGACGTAGGTGATTCGTCCATATTTATCGGTCTTTGTCACCGAAGCACTTACATCAAGAGCGTTTTTATACTCTTCAAAAAGCTTATGCTCGCTCAAAAATGCTCGCTTCTCCAAGACACGCTCTTGAATGGTGTGGAGCACTTTAGTGAGTCTCTGCGGCGTTATGGGCTTAAAAAGATATGCCTCCACACCGATGTCAAGCGCGTCTTCGGTCACCTCTTTTTCAAACTTGGAAGTGATGAGAATGATGGGAGTGTTGGAATCACTGCGTTTGATGGCGGCAGCAAGTTCCAGCCCGCTCATAAAAGGCATGCGTAAATCCGTAAGCACGATGTCGGGCTTGTGCAAATGAAACTGCTCCAGACCCGCTTTGCCATCACTTGCGACATAGATGTTTGAAAAAGGAAGTTTTTGCAAAAAGGAGAGAAGGTTCTCTTGAATCTCCTTATCATCCTCTACAAAGAGAAGCGAGAGCTCTTTAGTTTGCATCACTTGTGAGAGAGCATCTCTTCTATCTTGTGGCTTAGCGTATCAAGAGACTCAAAAGGCTTCATGACATAGCTATCAGCACCGTTTCTGTGAGCGTTGAGGACCTTGTCGAGGGTAGAAAACGCGGTCATCATCAGGACTTTTATTTTTGGATTTTTCTCTATGAGTTTAGGAAGGGCATCAAGACCATTCATCTGCGGCATCATGATGTCGAGGAGCACCACATCCGTATCGGATGGAAGTGCAGCGATAGCAGTCACAGGATTGTCGTATGTTTTAACACTATAGCCTTTGCGGGAGAGAAACCTCTCAAGCATATTGAGTATTTCATGTTCATCATCAATAATAACTATCTTTTTTTCTGCCATCACACCACCTCTTTTTTTTATTAAAACAGTTTATCTTTAGCCTCAACAGCCATTCTCTCGCTGCGCTCTTTTACAAGCTCGTCGAGATACTTAAATACATCTTTACTTGCCTCTTCAATGGCTTTAACTCGTGTCTCTATGATGTCTTTTGAACAGACCACTTTACCCTCTCCACACTCGCTGGCAAGGAGATTTGCCTGCTCGTGAACAATGGAGTGTGGCTTATCGAGTTTTGCATACGAAGGCATACTGCCAAAGTTCTCTTTACCAACGCCCGTCGTGTACCACTGACCTAAACGACACTCTTTGTGAGTTGTGGCTTTAAAGTGGTTCTCTTCGCCAAAAATGAGTGCATAGACATTATGCTTGTAGATAACGTGGTCGATTTTGGCAAGCGAAGTAAAGATTTTATCACTTATGTGCTCGACCGCATACTGAGAACGCGAAGAGTTTTTCTCAAAGGAGTGGATTTTCGTATCGAGATTTTCGATTCTATCTTTGCTATCGACAACAAGCTCATTGACACGGCTTGTGCTACTCTCTGCTTCGTTGGTCTCTTGCTGCATCGCTTTGACCACCAGTGAGATCTCTTTTGTTGCAGTTCCTGTCTTCTCTGCGAGTTTTCTTACCTCATCGGCAACAACCGCAAATCCGCGTCCATGCTCGCCAGCACGTGCGGCTTCTATGGCTGCGTTGAGCGCTAAAAGATTTGTCTGATCGGCGATGTCTTGAATGAGCGTCACCACGGTTGAAATCTCGTTGGAGCGCTGGTTGAGCGAACGCATACTCTCCATGCTCTCTTGCATATGTTCACTCAGCCTATCCATGGCGTCAGAAGAGTCGCGGATGAGCATAAGCCCCTCTTTGGACTCCGCCGCAACGCTTGAAGCCTCTTTTTTCATGATGTGAAGCTCATCGAGCATCTCGGCAAATGTCCCCTGCGTATCTTTGAGCGCGGTGGAGATAGCTTTTTGATGGAGCGTTAAAATGCCGCTATCGCGGGTGTCGCGCATATCTGTTTTGGTGATGCGATAAAAGGTTACGTCTCCTTTTCGACGCGAAACCACTTTGCCCGTACACCCATTCATCTCAATAATCTTGTCTACTTTGACGATCTCGCGTTTAAATGCGGTAGGGTCTTGAATCATCATCGACGCTTTTTCGTTTTGCATCATGATCTCTCC
>CAZJRG010000040.1:0-13709 GCA_964548435.1 uncultured Sulfurimonas sp.
AAACTAAATTAGCATTAAACCTAGGCTTACTTCATG
Organism: uncultured Sulfurimonas sp.; assembly: GCA_964548435.1. GTDB lineage: Bacteria > Campylobacterota > Campylobacteria > Campylobacterales > Sulfurimonadaceae > Sulfurimonas. The sequence goes on from CAZJRG010000040.1 coordinate 37, forward strand.
AACTTCAAATACCAAATTAACGAGCGACACAAAGAGTTTTTAGACTTTTTACTTCAAGTGCGTACCTATTTTCAAACAAACTCGCAAACCATCCACAAAGCCAGAAACGAGCTAAAAATCATTCCTTTTGAAGACATAGAGACAGTAGTAAAATCTTTTAAAGTACCTCATCTGCTCAACCGAATCATCTACACTTTTTTCAGAGACTCCAAAGCTAAAAAATCCTACGAATACTCTTTAAAAATAAAAGATTTCACTCCATCACCCATAGGTTACATCGAGTTTTACAACTCCTCACTGCTCCACGAGAGCTATTTTGTGAGTGAACACTTTGCATACGACTTCACCATCAGAGAGCCGCTCTTAGATGCCGCTTTTGAGGAGCGAGAGCAGATTTTTCGCTCCTTTGCCCGCTTCACCTTTGCGCTTCATGAAGCTGGCATTTTACACCAAGACTACTCTCCTGGGAATATTCTTGTCAAAAGAGAGAACCAGGGATTTACTTTTAAAATCGTAGACATCAACAGGATGAAATTTTTTTCTCCAGACGAAGATGCAAGAGCAAAAAATTTCTCAAAGCTCTGGGCGAGTGATGAAGTTTTACACGTCATGGCTAATGAGTATGCCAAACACTACAGCACTAGCCAAAAATTTGCAGAAAAAGTTCTCTACTACTCCAACCAAAACAAGAGAGTAAAAAACTTCAAAAAAAGGCTCAAAGGGCAGGTAGTTAATGACTAAAATATCTCACATATCTTGTGTTATCATCGCCAAAGATGCCGCACTTACGATAGCTGCGACTCTTGATTCGCTCCAAAGTTTTGAAGAGGTTATACTTTATCTCAACAACACAAGCGACGCTACGGAGAGTATTGCTTCAAACTACGCTAATGTGGTCGTGATTCATGGAGAATTCTTGGGTTTTGGCCCTACAAAAAACAAAGCTGCTAGCTATGCGAAAAATGAATGGATTCTCTCGCTTGACGCCGATGAAGTGCTCTCTCTTGATTTTGTAAAAAATCTCCAAGAGAACCAACTCGAAGTAAAAACGCTCTACTCTATCACGCGCCAAAACTACTACAAAACGCGGCTCATAGCTCACTGCTGGGGCAAAGACGAGATTTTAAGACTCTACAACAAAAACGAGAGCGCTTTTACCCCAAAGCATGTCCACGAACACCTCATTCAAGAGGGGCTGAAAATTGAAAAAATTGAGGGAGACATAGCACACTATCCCTATGCAAATATCACCGATTTTATCATCAAACTTGATAGATACTCTAGCATCTACGCTAAAGAAAACGGAGGGAAAAAGTCCTCTTCTCCGACAAAAGCGTTTTTTAATGGCCTCTACTCGTTTTTTAGGACTTACATCCTCAAACGCGGCTTTCTTGATGGCTATGCGGGTCTGCTCATCGCGTTTTCACATATGGCGACAAACTTTTATAAATATCTGAAGCTTTATGAGTTCAATGAAGAGTTAAAAAAGAGATAACTTCTCTTTCACTTTTTCAAACATCTCACTGCGTTTGCCCTGCTCTTTTGGGAGCATAAAGTGCGTTTGCAATCTCTCATCCCCCACTCCCTTCCAGCGCAAAGCACTTGCGAACAAAGAGTCTCCAAAGAAAGTCATCGTAGCTGTTCCAACAAGTGAAGCCAAGTGGTATGTCCCCGTTGACGTGCTTATGAAGAGTTTGAAGTGGCTCAAAAGCTTTGCAAACGCGACAAGTCCCTCTTTTGATATGTAAAACACTACCTCTTCGCCTTGAAGTCTCTCTTGCATCGTTTCGCACAAAGTAGTCTCATCTGGACCAAAAGTGAGAACTACCTGATACTTTGCAGTGCGACACACCTCTTTAATCAAAACAACATATTCATCCAAACTCCAGTTTGCTTCAGTTGATCCTCCAGAACCTACATGAAACGCCACGACATCTCTGTCGATGAGATTTTCTCTACAGAAGCTCTCATAGTAACGCTGCGCATCAAAATACTCAACAAGTGGCTGCGGATAATTTGAAGGGAGCTCACTAAAAAGGGTACGGCAAAGCTCTATATTGTACTCGAACTCGGCCATTTTCACCTCGCTGCGTCGCTGTTTGACTCTATGAGTATAAAAAATTTGTGCCAATTTCGTCGCAGGAGCCACGCGCAATGCAATACCTGCCAAAAACTGTGCAAATGCGACTCTTGTATTTGAAAAGAGTGTAAATGCTACATCTATCTCATGACTTTTAAGCTTTTTTGCAAGCACAAAGAGTGACTCTTTGGGGTCATCTACGATCACCTCATCAATAAACGCGACACTCTTTGCCAAACTCTCATTGATGGGTGCTACACATACACTGACTCTGTTATCTGGATTGTCTGCTTTTAAAAGGTAGATGGCTGGGAGGGCTGTTATAAAATCGCCAAGTTTATCTGTACGGACCACAAGTATATTCATAGGCTGGATTTTAGCTTAAAAAGAATATAATTCGCCTTATGAAAGCACCTTTTAAGTGGGATAACTATTCCGATCAGCCAGCACTCCTTAGAGACAAACAGTACAAAAAAGAGATGCGTAAACGCAATCTCACTTCGCTGCTTACAACTTTTGCAACTGCTCTTGTCTTGCTCCCTCTCTCTCTTTTTATGATGCCATTTATCCGTCGTCGAGAGATTGTCTCAAGAGATTTTTTTTCGCTTGGAGTGGACTTTGAACGAGAGCCAGAGCTAACACACAAGCTCATAGCAGAACTTGGGGTAAATGCCATTTTAGTTCGCTTAAAGCTTTGGGAGATGGAAAAGTTGCCTTTGCTGTTGGATTTTTTACGCCAACATCAGGGTAAAAAAATCATTCTCAAAATCATGCAAGATCGAGAAAACATAGAAGACAAAACCCTACTTAAAAACAACCTTTTTACGATCTTTGAGACACTTCAAGAGTGTGTAACTATTTTTGAGATAGGTACAACTATCAACCGAAGTAAATGGGGATTTTTTTCGGTGCAGGAGTATCTTGCATTTTATGAAGTCGCATTTACACTTAAAAAGAGAGAATTTCCTCATCTCACACTCATCGGAAGCGGTGTCATAGACTTTGAGTTTCACTACACCGTGCACACACTTTTTCACCTCAAAGCGCTGCGTTTTGATGGTCTCTCTTCACTCCTCTATGTCGACAGACGCGGTGCTCCAGAAAATACCCAGCTTGGTTTTTCACTCTCAGACAAAATAGCACTCCTTAGCACCATGGTCTGGCTCAGTCCAAAGAGTGCGCATAAACTCTACATCACCGAGACAAATTGGCCGCTTAGAGGCACAGCACCCTATGCCCCAACCAGCGAGACAGAGTGTGTAGACGTAGAGAGCTATGCCTCATTTATGCTTCGTTACTATCTGTTAGCATTTGCTTCTCAACAAGTCGACTCTGTCTCATGGCATCAGCTCATAGCTCCTGGTTATGGACTTGTAGATAACCGAGAAGCGATTCATAAGCACCCTGCATTTCAAACTTTTAAGTTTATGTATGCAACCCTTCAAGATGCCCAGTTTCTACGCCTCGATATCAAACGCGGTTACTACATTTTACAGTGTCTAGTAGGAGAGAGACTCCTGCAGATCCACTGGTCTTTAAAACCAACTACTCTTAGAAATGAAGATTTTTTCGAAGTCTACTCCAGAGATGGTGAAGTTATTGTTGATGAGAGTCTCAAGATCTCAGATGCACCTCTCTACATCTACATGCTCCGAAGCGTCGGTGAGAAGATAAACTGTCTATAAAAAAGGGAAATATATGCTCAAAAAACTCAAACGCAGCTACTACAACGTACCGGTTTATATCTACCTTGCATTTCTAATCTGCTCACTCCTTTTTGTTGCTTTTCCAGAGATAGACATCTTCATCTCTTCGCTCTTTTTTGATGGAGGTTTTTATCTCAAAGGCTCTTTTTTTGAGCAGATATTTTATAACTCTGTTCCTGTAGTTATCACCATTTTAGCAGTGGCGAGTTTTTCTGTTTTCCTTTACAACAAATTTTTTAGGCAAAACCTCTTCGCTCTTGATGCAAAAAGAGTTCTCTACATCATTTTAGTCCTTGCGTTAGCCCCTGGTCTGATTGTAAACGCAACTTTAAAAGAGAATTGGGGCAGAGCAAGACCTGCACAGGTCAAAGAGTTTGGCGGAGAGAAAACCTTTACCCCTGCGTTTATTCTCTCTGATCAAGACGGACGCTCATTTAGTAGCGGTCATGGTTCGGCTGCGTTTAGTGTTCTTGGCTTTGCACTGCTGGCACGTAAACGCCAAAGAGTCTGGATCACCTTAGCTTTGGGTTATGGTGTGGCGGTGAGTTTTGCTCGCATCATTGGTGGTGGACACTTCTTCAGCGACAATGTCACATCCTTTTTTGTTGTCTATATCACCACGCACATCTTGTACTATTTTTTAGTGGAGCAAAAATCATGAAAATCCTACTCATTTTGCCAAACTGGTTAGGCGATGCCATCATGGCGACCCCTGCTATCGAACTTCTTGCACTCCACTACCCAGATGCCAAATTTACTCTTGTAGGCAGCTTTGTAAGTACAGAAGCACTCAAACACCACCCCCTTTGTGAAAAAGTTGTTGTAGATGAGACCAAAAAAGCCTCTTCGCGTCTTTTGGCGACATACAGATTTGCCAAAGAGTTAGGCTGTTTTGATCTCGCCATCACCTTTAGAAACAATCTCTACAGCTCACTGCTGCTGCGTTTTACAGGCACAGTGCTGACACTTGCACGATCCTCTTGGCATGCTCGATTTTTACTCTCGCACACTCCAAAGGTGAACAAACTCCAGCATCTAGTTGAGCAGTACACACAGCTTGCAATGGTCAATTCGGACACATTTGATGGGAGTGTTCCTCCACTCAAACTCTACATTCCAAAGGGAACAAAGAGTCTTCCTACACTCGGAATTAATGCAGGAGCGACTTACGGAAGTGCCAAACGCTGGTATCCAAAACGTTTTGCACAGGTCATCGCAGCGTTTGCCTCAAACTATCAAATCACTCTTTTTGGAGGACCCAATGAGATTGAGATTACTCAAGAGATAGAGCAGCACCTCTTAACACTTGGCATCAAAAACTTTACAAATTTAGCTGGAAAAACAAACATTAAAGAGCTCTGTAGTCTCATCGGTTCTTGCGATCTTTTTTTGACCAATGACAGTGGACCAATGCACATTGCAGCAGCCTATCAAGTCCCTACTGTTGCTATATTTGGTCCAACTAACCATACTGAAACATGCCAATGGATGAATGAAAAAAGTGTGATAGTAAGACATGAGATGGTGTGTGCTCCGTGTATGAAGCGTGAGTGTCCCTTAGGGCATCATGAGTGTATGGTGAGCATCACAGCACAAGAGGTGATCTATGCACTGCAAAGCTTAGAGTAGTTAAAACCCTATCTTAAAGCCTACAAACCAGCTTTTGTTGTAAGTGAAGTTCATGGCATCGTAGTTTGTGTCCATATTTCTGTATCCTAACGTAAAGCGACCATTTTGGACCACTTCGACATCATACGAGAGTGTGTACTCAAGATAATCTTTTGCGTTGTTAAACGCTAAAACGTTTGGCGCATAGTAGAGTGTCCCATTGATATACATAGGAATAAGATCAGGTGCTGGAATCTCGTAAGAGAACTCCACTCCAAGCGGAACGGTTGCATACTCTTGTGTGTAGTTAAACTTCACACCCATACCTAGCTTCATGCCCCCTTGACCCACTGCACTTTGCAAAAGCAAATTTAATTCAAAATATGGATCAATAGTGCTGTTTCTATCTGAGCTATGTTCAGCATCGGCGTTTAAAAACTTCGCACCCAAAAACATGGTATCTGGATCGATTGCATGGTTAAACTGTCCCATATCAAACTTCGCTCCAACACCGACATCGGTGTCGTTAACATTGATTTCACCCACATGCATCGCAAATGCGCATACACTCAAAACCGCCATAATCGCTATTTTTCTTAACATACATTTCCTTGTATTTTTTGAATGGTTTGTGTGGTGCTTTTGCCATCGACAAACTCCACGAGTTTGAGCTCTTTAGCAAACTCCGTTCCCACAACAGCCTTGCCTTCGTAGTCTCCACCCTTGACTAAAACATCTGGTTCTATCATTTTTATAAGCTCATAGGGTGTATCTTCGCCAAAAGGTACAACAAAGTCTACCGCCTCAAGTGCAGCTAAAAGATAGGCTCTATCTTCTGCAATGTTGACAGGACGGCTTGGACCTTTTAAACGCGAAACAGAAGCATCAGAGTTGAGTCCAACGATTAGTATATCACCAAAACTTTTTGCCACTTGAAGGTACTTCACATGCCCTACATGCAAAATATCGAAACAGCCATTTGTAAAGACTATCTTTTTACCATTATCACGGTAGCGTTTGACAATCTTTTGTATGTCTGCAAAACTCTTAATGTGTGCATCAGAGGTACTCTTGTGAAGAGCTGCTTCATACTCCTCTATCTCTTCGAGTGAGACAGTAGCCGAACCGATTTTACCTACGACAACACCTGCTGCAAGGTTGGCAAACGCAGCGCTCTCTTGAATGCTTTTACCCGCAGAGAGTGCAAACGCGATAGAGGCGATCACCGTATCTCCAGCACCTGTGACATCAAAAACCTCTTTAGCCACTGTTGGAAATATCTCTACTTTTTCATCATGTGTCGCGATTCCATCTTCTGAAAGCGTAATCATCGAAACTCCAAGATCACACTCTTGTTTGAGTGCCAAAAGTGCCTCTTCAAGACTCTTGGTATCTTTTATATCGATACCCGTAGCAACCACCGCCTCTTTTTTATTTGGCGTAAGAAGGTATGCGCCTCTATATTTTGAAAAGTCACTTCCTTTTGGATCAACTAACACACGCACTCCAGCTGATTTTGCCAGTGCAATCACACCTCGACAGAGCGACTCGGTAAGCACTCCCTTTGCATAATCCGACAAGATGACAATATCAAAAGATGCGATGGAGTCTTGAAGTGCATCGAGCATTTTACCTACAGAGAGTTCACTAATAGCGTTTTTACTCTCTTTGTCATAACGCAGTATCTGCTGACTCACAGCGATAATTCGACTCTTTTTGGAGGTTTTTCGCCCCTCTTGCGTTATGATTTTGTCGTGATTGACACCAATATTTGAGAGCATCGCTAAAAGCTCTCTTCCATTTTCATCATCTCCTATGAGAGAAGAGACACTCACATTCGCACCCAAAACTCGAAGATTGTTGATTACATTTCCTGCACCACCAAGCACCGTTGTCTCTTTAGCAATGTCAACTACTTGAACAGGTGCTTCAGGAGAGATGCGTTCACACGAACCCCACAAATAGTGATCTATCATCAAGTCACCCACGACGAGTATGTTTGGCACTGCGTTTTTGAGTATCTTCATCTTACTTCTTTACCTCACTCTCAAATATACGTCGTATCTCAGGAACATAGCGTTTAATACCCTCTTCCATCTCAAACGCAGGTTCATACCCAAGCAGAGCTTTTGTACTCTCTATGTCCGCTTCTGTATGAAACTGGTAGCTCCCCACAAAAGGATTTGGAATATACTCACACTCTAAAGATGTGCCCAGCTCTCTTTGCAAAATGTCCACTATGTCTTGAAAACTTCTTGCTTTGCCGGTTCCAACATTATAAACGCCGCTCTCTTTTGGGTGCATCGCTTTAATATTTGCCTGAATAATATCTTCTATAAAAATAAAATCACGTAAAATTTTGTCGCTTCCCTCAAAGAGACGAGGATTTTTTCCGCTGAGTAGTTGATGACCAAACTGTAGCACCATCGAAGCAGTGGAGTTTTTAAAGAACTCTCTTGGTCCATAGACATTAAAGTAACGCAGTCCAACAATGCTGATAGTGCTTTTTTTCATAAACTCACGACTCAGATGATCCATAGAGAGTTTTGAGAAACCATAGACATTATTTGGAGATTCACGCCCTACTCGCTGCGGAGAAGGAGCATTTCCATAGGTAGCCGCAGAAGAGGCATATATCATATTTGCACCATGTTTGTGTGCTATTTCAAGAAGATCTCGGTAAGCATTTACATTCGTTTTTATCATGAGGTCTTGCTCTAATGCCGTAGTGTCAGAAATGGCCGCTTCGTGAAAGATATAATCAAACTTATACTCTCTCTCTAAACGCGATAAGAGTGCGGCATCATTAATGTCACCGCTGATGATCTCGCCGCAAAAACCCAGAAGGTTTTTAAAGTGTCCAAAGCTTTTGAGATTACCATTACTCAGAGTCTCTCCACTTCTAAAACTGTCTAGCACGACTACCTTGGCATCTGGATGGTTGTTTTGGAAATAAAATGCCAAGTTGGAGCCTATAAAGCCAGCTCCTCCTGTGATCAAAATAGTTTTGTTTTCAAGACTCTCTTGTATGTATCGCATCTTCACACCTGATAGGAAATTTTTAAAAGCAAAATCATACCTAGTAATTCATTAACGTGCATTTAAGACTCAAAGCAATATAATGCAAACGAAATATTAAATTAAGGACAGAAAATGAAAAAATTAGTAATCGCTTCAATAGCTACTTTAGCTTTAGTAACTGCTGCAACTGCTGCAGTAAATGGTGCTGCTTGTGTTGCATGTCATGGTGCAAACTGGGAAAAACACGCAATGGGAAAATCTAAAGTTGTAGCTGATATGACACATGCAGAGATCGCTGATTCACTTAAAGGCTACAAAGCTGGAACATACGGCGGACCAATGAAAGGTGTTATGAAAGGTCAAGTAGCACGTTATTCTGATGCTGAGCTAGAAGCTTTCGCACAAACAATCGGAAAATAATTCCTCACTTTTTCTGGGGTTTTCCCAGAAAAACTCTCTCACTCTGGTCTATACTCTCTCTTTTTTAACTCTTTATATTTTCTCTCTTTTTGTGCCGCTGCATTTAGGTCATCTTCGTTATCAAACTTCGCTGCGTTCAAGAACTTCTCTTCATCATCAAACTGTCCATTCTTTACTGCCCACAAAAATGCCAAAAGAGCAATTCCACCTAAAAAAAGTGAAGCTCCAAGCATCATGGCAACTACTAAATTATCCATCCTAACTCCTTCTCCATTGATATCGAATACGCATTGAATTGAGCACAACGAGCAAAGAGCTAAAGCTCATTGAGAGTGCTGCTACAAGCGGTATAAGCAGACCCGCCATAGCAAGAGGAATAGTAATAGCGTTATAAATCAAAGAGAGTGCAAGATTTTGCTTTACAAGCTTAAAAGTGGTTTTTGAAATTAAAAACGCAACCAAAAGCGACTCAAGAGAGCTCTTAAGCAGCACGACATCTCCAACCTCTACAGCCACATCACTTCCGCTTCCCATCACAATACCAATATCTGCTTTTGCAAGTGCCAAAACATCATTGATGCCATCACCCACCATCACTACAACTCGTTTGTCTTTATGCAACTCTTCTACGAAAGAGAGCTTATCTTCTGGTTTGAGAGAGTGATAAAATTTCTCAATACCCACACTCTGAGCTACAAGTGCTGCCGCGTTTTGATTATCACCTGTAAGCATAATGGTCTCTACACCCCGTTTTTGCAGCGTTTCAACAAGCTCCTTTGCACCTGATTTTATCTTATCTTGTAGCTCGTAACTTACAAGCAGCTCTCTATTTTTAGCAAAACAAAAAGATGCATTTTGGGATCTTTGAGGCACTTCGACACCATTTTCTTTTAAAAATAGAGGGTTACCACCCATAAAAACTTCACCCTTGTATGTAGCCATAATTCCTCGTGCAGGTATCTGTTTATATGTCTCAAACAAGAGCTCTTTTGGGGGATTGCTATTTTCTTGATTTATGTAGTTTAAAATCCCTTGTGCTGTTGGATGTCTCGAGGGTTTTAGTAAAGAGTACAAATGCGAAGGCTCAAATGCACCATACTGCTCCACAGCGATTACTTCTGGTTTTGCATAGGTGAGTGTTCCCGTCTTATCAACAAGCAAAACATCTACATCAGCCATCACCTCAAGTTGTGCAGCCTCTTTAAACAAAACACCATTCTTTACTCCAAGCCCCAAACCAACAAGTGTTGCAATTGGAGTTGCTAGCCCCAAAGCACAAGGACAAGCAATAATGATGACAGAGACACCAACCATGAGTGATTCTGCAAAACTATGCGGCCAAAGCCACCATACAGCAAATGTCAAAAGTGCCAAAAGTAAAATCGATGTTGAGAAGTGCTCTGAGAGACGATTTGCAAGCTGCTCGATTTTTGGTTTTTTATTGAGAGCACTCTCTAGAAGAGTGACAAGATTTGAGAGTGTCGAATGCTCAAAATCTTTTGATGTCTCAAACCAAATATCTGCATCAATACTGGTCGTACCACTAATAACAGAGTCTCCCGCTTTTTTGAAAATGGGTTCACTCTCTCCAGTAAGATTTGACTCATCAAAATTCCCCTCACCTTGTAAAACAACCCCATCAAAGAGAACTCTCTCACCTGAAGCTACAACAACTGTCTCGCCTACAAGTACATCTTCAAGCTTGCAAGAAACCACTTTACCATCTCGAAGCACATTTGCTTCACTTGGAAGATGCTTACTCATGATATCAAGTGTATCAGCTGCGTTTTTCTTACTCAAAACTTCCAAAAACTTCCCAATAAGCACAAAAGTAATGATCATACTTACTGAATCAAAATAGGCTTCACCACTTTGGGTAATTGTAATAAAAAGGGAGTATAGATAGGTAGTTGTAGCTCCTGTGGCAACAAGAGTGTCCATATTGACAGTTCTGTTTTTAGCACCATAATAAGCACCGCGAAAAAAGATCCAACCACTGTAAAAAAGCACAGGAGTAGCAAGCACTCCCTCTGCTATATTTAAAATGGTTTTCATCTCCTGTGTTATACCTGTAAAGTAGCCAGCATACTGTGCAACTGCTATCCACATTATGTTCATAGATGCAAAAATCGCTACTGCCATACGAAGATAATAATCTTTTCGTACACGATTTGCATGTACCTCTTGTAAAGAAGCATCATAAGGGTATGCGTTATAACCAATAGCACGGATCATATCGATGATTTTTGATAGCTTTACAATCTCATCAGCCCAGACAATATGCGCCTTGTTGTTTGTAAAGTTAATACTAACATCTGCGACACCATCCATCTTATGGAGTGCCTTCTCATTTAGCCAAACGCAGGCTGAACAGTGAATTCCCTCTATGATTAATGATATTTCGCAAAGTCCATCGCTATTGGTTTTGACAAATTTATCATAAAACGCGGGAGCATTAAAGTTTGAGGAGTCCTCAAACTGCTGCAAAGGAGGTGCGAGTTTGATGCCTGCAGCCTTTTCATAAAAGCCATCAAGCCCGTTGTCACTTAAGAGATGGAAAACACCCTGGCAACCATTACAGCAAAAATAGTGCTCGTTCTCTTCAATCATCACATCTTTGCTAAATTCAAGATGACAGTGCGAACATGGAATCTTATGAGACAACTTCAAACTTTCCTAACATCTTATTTTTGCGAATCTTACTAAAATGCTCTACATACCCATTCATACAGATAAACACACCTGTTTGTTCTGTTGCTTTTAAAAAACCAAGTGACATCCCAATATTTAAAGTCGCTTCTACTTTATCTATACTAAAAGGTTGCATCGCACCAGTAAGTACCACACATTTTCCTAAACTCAAAACGCCATCTAAAAATGCAGCACTAAGATCCATAGTATCAGTTCCATGTACAACTAAAAATTTATTATCTTCAGAGTGCATAATAATATCTGCTAAACTTTTTCTATCACCAGCATCCATTTCCAAGCTATCTTTGTATATAAGACCAGCAAGACCAAATTTTTCACTTACACTAGCTAAAATTTCATTCATCGCCAAGTTGTCTACAGGAACTTCCAATAAGCCATTCAGAGGGTTATAGCGTTTATTGAGTGTACCGCCACAATTGAGAATCAACATATTATCTCCATATATCGTCGAGTGATTTAACTACTTTTGAAGCTCGAGAATCTATATATTGATTGCTCGAGAGTAAATAGCTTTGAGGAACACCAGCATTAAGCGCAGCTTCAATATCTCTTTCATTATCACCAATCAGTAAAGATTGGGTCAAATCTATTTCAAAAAGAGCCGCAGCATCCAAAATCATGTTTGGATTTGGCTTTCTACACAAACACTCTCCGCTAATATCTGGATGATGTGGACAGTGATAAACCTTTGAAATTACTATTCCCTCTTGTAAAAACTGTTCAATCATCCACTCTGTAAGCACCTGATATTGTTCCTCAGTATAATATCCCCTAGCTATTCCAGACTGATTTGTAACAACAATAATAAGATATCCCAAAGATTGATAGTGTCTACACAAATCCAAAATACCATCAACAAAAACAAAATCCTCTTTTTTATAAAGGTAGTCTATTTCAACGTTGACAATACCATCACGGTCTAAAAATAGTGCTTTATTCATCTAAAATGAACTCACACCTTCACCAAAGAGCTCTTTCTCTATAATATCACATAAAATATGACCTATTAAAATATGGGACTCTTGAATACGCGGAGTAGAGTTTGATGGAACAACAATGGCCATATCTGCCATTTTTGCCATCTCTCCTCCATCTCTACCAGTAAGAGCAACCGTCGTTATATTTTTTTTCTTTGCAGACTCAAATGCTTTAATAATATTCCTCGAATTTCCAGAAGTCGAAATACCAATAAAGATATCACCGGTTTGACCCATCCCTTCCAATTGTCGTGAAAAAACTTGATCGTACCCATAATCATTTCCAATCGCTGTAAGATTAGATGTATCAGTAGTGAGTGCAAGTGAAGGAATAGAAGGTCTATCAAAACCGTAACGACCAACTAATTCAGCAGCAATATGCTGAGCATCTGCAGCGCTTCCACCATTACCAGCTAAAATCGTTTTTTTATCATTTCTATACAGATTTACACATGCCTTTGCAACTATCTCAATAGCATTTAAAAGCTCCTCGTTCTCATAAATAAGCTGTTTTGTTTCAAATGATTTTTTAATTTGATCTTTTATATATTCTTTCATATATCATCCTAAAATAGTATGTGAAATAGTATCTAAAAAAAATTTAAAACCGACAATAAACCCCAACCAAAAAGACAATAGAACCAATAAAAAGGAGAGAGTCAAAAACACAGGAGTAAGAAGAATCAGATTAAAGTAAAAAAGTTTGGATAGTAAAAGAGTAGGGATAATAAGTAAGAAGAGAGACTGATCAACTAGGCAGCGACCTACATTTCCACACCTGAAAGATGCAGTATTATCAGCGATGAGGGGCTTAGCTTCTGGGTTCGGAATGGGACCAGGCGTTTCCCCCTCTCTATAGCCACCTAGACAATCAAAGCTAAAGACATCTACTAGATGTACTTAACTTTGACTGTTAAGTCAGTTGAGGGTAATTCAAATTGTTAAAATCAACAGAGTATTGCTACTCTAACTAAATAACTACACAGTATCTTATTAATGGTTTACACATAAATCAATTTAGTTGATTTATTGCGTCGCGCTTTAGCTTGTAAGAAAAGAATTTAGTTCTTTTCTGCATTGTGCTTTAGCACTTAATACACTAAATAAGGTAGTGAAGCAATTGTGTTCATTTAAGAACTTAGTAAAAGA
>CAZJRG010000041.1:0-13430 GCA_964548435.1 uncultured Sulfurimonas sp.
AGTAGCTGCTAAAAATGGAAACGCAGAGATGAGTATAGGTAATGTTATTGGCTCAAATGTAGCTAACTTCTCTATGGTGCTTGGAGGTTCAGCGCTTATTATGCCACTTAGCATAACTCTTTCAAAGATTAGTTTTGATGTGATGATTTTAGTAGCCGCTTCACTCGCACTCCTTTTTATCTTGGCAAATCGTCTTTACAATGTTGCTGGAAGCATTTTTCTTTTCATTATTCTCGCACTCTTCATTCAAAACGCATTTATTTAAAAAAAACTACTGACTCTCTTTTATATACCCAAGCTCAAGGAGTTTGTTGTAGATATTAGAGACGATGCCTCCAGCTGCATGCCCGCCATGTCCACCATGCTCTATCATGACCATGACTACATACTGTGGGTTCTCAAATGGTCCATAGGTGCTAAACCATGCGTGTGAGCGGCTGTAGTATGCCATCTCATGTTCAAGCTCGCGTTTTTCTATGTCTTGCTTTATGGCGACTACTTGTGCTGTTCCTGTCTTTCCTGCTATTTTTACTTTGGAGTGAAGATAGTTTTTGGCTGTTCCTCTTGGAGCGTTACAGACATCATACATGGCGTTTTGAATATTTTTAAGGTGTTTATGCTCCTCTTGGTTCAATACCTCAATTGGCTCTGGGTTATGATACTCTTCTCCAATTTTGAGTGCAAGATGTGGTATGGGAAGTTTTCCTGTTGCCATCAGTGCAGTTTGCTGTGCAATCTGTAGAGGGGTAGCTAAGAAGTCTCCTTGTCCTATGGACATGTTTGCAGTTTCTCCTATGTTCCAACTTTTACCATACTTACTCTTTTTCCATTCACGAGATGGCACAACACCTACAAACTCATTTGGGAGATCTATACCCGTTTTTTGAGCCAAACCGTAGCGTTTGAGTCCTTCGCTCATTTTAGTATTTCCAAGTATGAGTCCACCTTTATAGAAGTAGTCATCACAACTCTCACGAATCGCTTTTTTGAGACTGGTCTTTGCGTGTCCCTCTTTTCTCCAGCAACGAAAAATACGCCCTCCAAGTGGGAGTGAAGATTGGCAATTGACACTCCAATCTTCATTAAGCTCCGTAGTCACAAAGAGAAGCCCTAGCATGGGTTTTATAGTCGAACCAGGAGGGTAGAGCCCGTGTATGAGTTTGTTTGTAAATGGGTGGTCGAGACTTGAAGCGAGCTTGTTGTACATATCAAAACTCATACCAGAGACGAAGATGTTGAGGTCATAGTTTGGAAAACTACCTGCTGAAAGAATGGAGCCATTCATATCCATAACAACAACAGCTCCTACTTTTCCCTCGAAGAGTTCTGAGATGTATTTTTGAAGCTCTATATCTATGCCAAGTGTGATCTCTCTATTTTCATCAGCCTCTTTGTAGCTAAGCTCTTCAACTTCAAGATTTTTGGCATTTACTTTTATCTGTCTATAGCCTGGTTCTCCTTGAAGATAGTCGTTGTAAAACTTCTCGACACCTGTTTTTCCAGTCGATCCAATAAGCTCAAGAATCTCATCTTTATCAATATCGTTTTGATTTGCTCGTCCTACATAACCAATCATGTGTGCTGCAAGGTTTTTATATGGATAGTAGCGTTTGGGTGATGGTGAGATGAGGATGTTTTCACGAAGGTTGAGCTGTGTATAGACGCTCATCATCTCTTCATAGGGAATAAATTTGACCACCTCTATAAAGTTGTGATTGTAGTAAGAGTCTTTTTTTATGTAGTTCTTGATGATCTCCTCTTTGTTGAGCGATGGAAGAAGTTTTAGAAGAAGATCAAGCTCTTCATGAAAATGATCTATCATCTTTTTGCTGCGTAGATGCGGAGCGAGACTTATTTTAAATCCAAGATTGTTGATGGCTAGAGGACGATTGTGTCTGTCAACAATGGTACCGCGAACAGGTGCTATAAGCTCATGTTTGATGCTGTTTTGGGTTGAGAGCTTCGAGTAGTAACTGTTGGACTCAACGGAGAGATAAAAGACTCTAACAATAAGTGCAAGCCATGTTGCAATAAAAACAAATATTATAAATTTGATTCTCATAAGTAGCTCACAATTAAAAATTCAATAATCATATAGTAAATGACATAGTAACTCAAAGAGGGAGCCTCAAGTAAAAAGATGTTTGCAAAGAGTACCAAAAAGAGGGAGTAACCAATGTAGGCTAAAAAGATATAGCTAAACTTTACACACATTTCACAGGAGAAGTTCTGCTCAATCTTTGGTAAAACAAACTTCAAGATAAGATAGAAGTAGATGAGTGTACTAAAGAGCAGGTATCCAAAATTTGCCTCAAATATCAAGAGACATAAAGAGATAGAGATGATAAAAAGAGAGTTGCCACTTCGGCTTATTGATTTTGCAAAGAGTAAAAAGAGCACGCCAAGCAGAGGTGGCAGAAGTGGATAGATGCTGCTTAGACTGCTATAAACGCCAAACGCTAAGACGTAGAAGAGAATTTTTAAAGGTTGATTATTAGCGAGATTTCGTTGCATACTGGAAAGTGTTTGCATTTAATGCAATCGGCCCAAATCTTATGTTCAGGGAGTGACTCTTTTGGAATCTCGACAAAACCCAAACGTTCGAAAAATGATTTTTTGTATGTCAGACTCAGGACTCTTTGAACTCCAAGTGCTCTTCCCTCTTCTAACGCAGTGAGTACAAGTTTTTCACCGATCTTTTGACCGCGAAGCTTCTCCGTGATGATAAGAGAGCGTATCTCTGCTAGAGCTACTGTATGGATATGAAGTGCACAAAAACCGACCAAAACATCATCTACATAGGCTAGTGTGTAGGAGCGAATGTTGGTCGCGACTTCATCTTCGCTGCGTTCTAAAATAATTCCACTCTGAACCTCTGGTTCTATGAGTCTGCGCATCGCTTTTACATCGGAGAGTTTTGCTTTTTTATACTCTATCTTCATCTTCTTGCTCTTTTAAAATATCAAAAATTACTTGATTTATCTTATCAATCCCACGTTTTTTCGCACTTGAGACACTCATGGCATTTGGAAACTCGCGTTTAAGAGCACTCTGCTCTTTTTGATTGAGTTTATCTATTTTTGTAAAGATCTGCAAAATTACTTGATTTTCGTTGGCATTTGCAAACAAAAAATCGCTAACTGAGCTATCTATCTCCAAGTGAGGGTGTCTAGCATCGATGAGGTGAATGAAAAGTTTAATCTGCTCACGCTGTGCGATGTAGTCTGTGAGGTTTTTTTCCCAATCTGAATGAATAGATTTGGATACTTTTGCATAACCAAATCCTGGAAGATCTACAAACTTTGCAAAACGTTTCTCACCACTCTCTCTGTCGAGTAAAGTGACATCAAAATAGTTTATAAGCCGCGTTTTACCAGGTGTGGCGGAGACTTTTGCAAGCCCTTTATGATCGCACAAAGCATTAAGCAGTGAGCTTTTTCCAACATTTGAACGTGCCATAAAAACCACTTCATTGTGCTCTAAACTCTCTGGGGCAGCTTTAATGTTTGGTGCAGAAGTGATAAATTTTGATTCGACTATAGCAACCACTATTGCGATACCTCATCCGTTTTTACCTCATCACTCTGCTGAGTATCTTCATCCTCTTTAGCAAGATCAAAGATCATAATGACAGGTTTTTTCACAACACCTTTTGCATAGGCTTTGCCATCGTTGAGTTTGAGAACAACCTCATCACCCTGTATCTCTTTCTTTTCATCAAGCTGCTTTAAGTGGACATCTTGAAAGAAGTGATACTCTTTTTTCTTTGGCAGGTAGATGGCTTTGTTGGCTACACCAGAGTACTTTGCACCTTGTGCTGTCTCTATAACAAAAGAGACAGCGCCAATGGCTACAAACTTCGTTGGTTTATTCTCTTTGTCAGTGTAGATTGAAACCTCTGAAGCATTGAGTTCATCGTGGTGTTTGATGATGTTAACATGTCCAGTAAAGACAGAGAGTCCCTGTTTCTCATCAGCATTAAAAAAGTCAGATGTAATTTTAAGCTCTTGTGAAAAAAGTAGAGAACTTAGTGTAAATATTAAAAAAAGATGTTTCATTTTTTACTCTCTTGTAGTTGGTAAATCGCTTTTATTTGAGTTGATTTTATTGTATCACTCTTACTGTTGTACTCTAAGGAGCTTCCGACAACTTTTGAAGCACCTTTATAAATAATATAGGGTTTGCTTGTTGAGAGCAAAGAGAGCTTTTTATTGTAATGAGCCTCTTGCCCTTCAAAGATGAGTCCATCTTCGCGTTTGTATTTGACATCTTCATAGAGCGTTGTCTCTTCGTTTTTGTAAATGCCTCTTTTTGCACTCATATTTGCGAGATATTTCTTAGAGTTATCGGTGTAGTTGATATCATCCACTTCATATCTCTCTTCAAATTTTTTTGCATTCACACCACTTAGAAGACTCTTGAGTCCATTCGTATCATACTCATATATTGAAAATTTTTGAATCTCAAAAAGAGGTCTCTCTTGCATCATACTATTTTCTATCTGCATAGGTTTAAAAAAGATATAAATCATACTCAAGAGTGTGAAGATAAAACCAAAAAAGAGTGTGATACTAATGTGTTACTCCTTAATCCAAAGTGAGATAACCATCTCTTTTTGTCCATTTTCATCTATGAGCATATCTATCATCTCTCTTATAGCACCGTGACCACCCGAGCGACTCAAGCGTGTTTGAACAATTTGAATTATCTCTTCTACACCATCGTAAGGGGTAAAAGAGCGTCCTACACTTTGTAGCATCGCATAGTCATTAAGATCATCACCTATTGCCGCTACTTCATCTTTTTGTAGTTGTAGAGTCTCAAGGAGAGTATGGAGGGTCGTTTTTTTATATTTTTCACCTTGAAAAAGATGCTCAATTCCAAGCTCTTGTGCCCTGCGTTTGACTATCTCAGACTCTCTGCCTGTAATGATCGCAACCTTATGTCCAAGCTTATGCCATGTGGTGATTCCTAAACCATCTTTAACATTGAAAATTTTGCTCTCAACACCCTGTGCAGAGTAGATCAGTCCACCATCACTCATGCATCCATCTACATCTAAAACAATAAGTCGGATCATAAAACGTCTTTTGTGCTTGGAATTCCCACTCTTTCATTGAGTGCAGTGGCACGACGCAATGCGACTGCCATAGCCTTAAATGCAGCCTCAATAATGTGGTGTCTGTTTTTACCACGTTGCTGTATGAGGTGAGCACTTATGCGAGCATTGAGAACAAAGGCTCTAAAAAACTCTTCGACAAGCTCTACATCAAACTGCCCCACTTTCCCAGAGACATCAAGTTCAAAGAGTAAAAACGGGCGATTGCTCAGATCTAAATCGCAACTTACACATGCTTCGTCCATAACGATGTTTGCACTGCCAAAACGCTCCATACCTTTTATGGGATATATAGCTTGTGCAACAAGAGAGCCTAATACAATACCTACATCTTCAACACTGTGGTGATCATCAATGTGAGTATCTCCTTTGCAATTGATCTCAATATCCATTAAAGAGTGTTTTGCAAAACTCTCAAGCATATGGTTTAAAAACCCTACTCCTGTCTCAATCTTGCTTCTACCTGTTCCTAAAATTTCTAAAGATATAGTTATGTCGGTCTCTTTTGTTGTACGTGTTTTTGTTATCATCTCTACTCCTCCGTAGTTATAAATGCGTTTTCAAATTTACCACTCGCTTGGTAATCTCGTGCCTCTTGTTCAGACTTAAATCCTTTAAGGAAGACTCTGTACATCGGTTTGTTGTTAATCTCTACCTCTTTGATAATGGTTTTGTAACCATCCGTGTTGTCATACTTCTGTTGAGTGAGCACTGCCCCTTCTAATCGTGCAAATGAAGCTATCTGAAGTGCAAAATCTTCAACAGAGACTACTTGAGGATTTGAGCGAAGCTCTTGTGTTGATGGAATCTGTTTTCTACCAGGGACCGCAAATCCTAGAACTTCAATCTCTACAGGTGCTGTACCAGAGCCGAGCATATTTATCTTTCTAGCGGCTGTGTTGGAGAGATCGATGATGCGAGTCTCAATGAAAGGTCCTCTATCATTTATACGCACCACTGTACTTAAGCCATTGCGTTTATTTGTCACTTTAACAATGGTATTCATTGGCAGAGTCTTGTGTGCAGCCGTCATATCATACATATTGTATATCTCACCGTTAGATGTTTTTTTACCGTGAAAATCAGGTCCATACCAAGAGGCATTTCCTTTAAATTTATCTCCCACACTCACTGTTGTAGGATAGTATTTTATACCACGAATCACATAAGGACGCATCGTAGGATGTGTATATGTTTTTTTATCCATTACAGGGCTATGGGCATTTTTATCTTCGGAGTATGTTTGGAGTTGTGAAGGTTCATAATCATTGTCATAGTTTTTATAGCTCTGAACACCGCGTGTGCTACATCCAGAGAGGAGCACGAGTAGCAGTATAAACATTCCCAAATAAATTTTTTTCATTAACTCTTTTTTTCCTTGTTTTTTGTAATTTTTTTGCTTTGTATGTAGCGTTTAGCTCTTTATCTTTCTACTAATGGGAATGATGAGCTTTTGATTGAGTTTTACTGCATTATTTTTGAGTTTGTTAAAATCTTTGATCACTTTATACGAAACGCCATACTTTGAACCTATGCGTGCAAGACTCTCCCCTTTTGTAACAGTGTGAATTTTGTAGATGTTTCTCATTGGTTCTTCATAATACTTCTGTTTAAAATCAGAGAGCTTTGAGTAAGGGATGTAGATATCATAATCTTTAGCGTAAGGAGGTATAAAGTCATAACGCAGATGACGGTTAAGTTTTTTGAGCTCTTGTAGGGGCATCTCTAAAATAGAAGCAACCCGACTTAGAGACTCACCGTTGGAGAGCTGAACTGTGGCGATAGTGTAAGCATTTGCACGATTAAGAAGATGTTCATACTCACTTTTGAGTAAAAACTTATCATCTCCACCCATTAACGCAAGTGCAACGATCTTTCTTATGTGAAATCTACTCTCTTTGGGTATGTACTTTTTTGTAGGATTGAGTAGAACACTCAGACTGTCGCTTCCAGCTTTTTTAATGGCACGTTTGAGATACCCCTCTCCACAGTTGTAGGCAATCGCAGCTAAGTACCATTTACCAAAGTGTTTATAGAGTGCTGAAAGATACTCTGCAGCAGCTTTTGTAGATTTAATAACATCTCTTCTTTCATCGACGTATTCATCTATACGAAGGTTATAAATTCGTCCTGTCTGGGGTAAAAATTGCCAAAGTCCAGCAGCATTTTTTCCAGCTTTTTCAGGAACATTAAATCCAGATTCGGACATAGCAAGATAGAGAAACTCTTGAGGAATGTCATACTCACTCAGTGTGTTTTTGAGCATTGGCAAGAAGATCTGTGCACTCTCCATTGAGGCAAAAAAGTCCGCTTTATTTGTGTATTGACTCTCTTGATAACGCATCTGATTCATCAAGGGATCAGACAAAAAAGTGGGTGCTATATCAAAAGCATCGAGTGTCTTTACTGCAGCCTTGAGGTCGCTGTTGTAGCTAAGATTTGCAAAGAGTAACAAAGGTGCAGTAAGAAGAAGTATCGATTTTTTCATAGTTTTGCTCTGCTTTTTTGTGGAGTCTGCTTTTTAAAACTAAATATTTTAACGAAAAAATTATTAAATTGACTATAGAGGCGTTCTAAAGATAGAAAATGCACTCTATAAAAGCGACACAATCTAAGGAAATAATATTATGAAATATTAAATAATTTTTGACCATTTTGTGTTGTAATGTCGCAAACCGCTTCATACGAAATATCTAAAAGTTCAGAGATTTTTTCTGCGACGAGTGTGGTGTAGAGCGGCTCGTTGCGTTCTCCTCTGTGCGGATGTGGTGTGAGATAGGGTCCATCAGTCTCTAAGAGAAGTTTCTCCTGAGGTATCTTTGGAAGCACCTCTACAAGTCTTCTTGCGTTTTTAAAAGTAAGCACCCCTCCTATACCAAAGTAAAACCCCTCTTTTGCAAGAGAGAGGAGCTCCTCATCTGCATTGAAACAGTGAAGCACTCCCCCTACTACTCCTGCATCTTCTCGCAGTAGAATCTCTTTTGCATCTCTTGAGGCATCTCTAATGTGGACTATAAGAGGTTTGTTGAACTTTTTGGCGAGGGCAATTTGTGAAATGAAAACTCTTTTTTGCTCCTCTTTTTGGGCAAATTGAGCTGCTTCATCTCCTTCAAGCCTAAAGTAGTCAAGTCCGCACTCGCCAATAGCCACACACTTAGTATGTGTAACATACTCTTCAAATCTCAAGCTATCAAACTGCTCTTTGTCGTAGGGGTGTATTCCCACACTAAAATATACATCGTCATGTTTTTGTGCTATTTGCACTGCTCTTTTAAGTGTAGTTGCATCAGCACCCGGAATGATAAATCGCTCTACTCCTGCGGCTCTTGCTCGCTCCAAAACTGTTTCGAGATCCTCTAAATACCTTGAATCATCAAGATGTATATGTGTATCTATAATCATTTTCTTGCCTCCAAAAGCTCCTGTGCAAATTTTTTTGCCTCTTGCGAGATAGCCTCTCCACTTATGATTCTGGCAATCTCGTCGATTTTTTCATTCAAAGAGAGCTCTTTTACACAAGATCGAGAATTTTCCTTGTAGACCAAAAAGTGCTGATCTCCCATGGATGTAAGTTGTGGCTGATGAGAGACTACAAATATTTGAAAATGTTGTGCTAATTGGCGTAGGACTTTGGCGACACTCATAGACTCTTCACCACTGAGATTGGCATCTATCTCATCAAGCATTAAAATACCTCCGTTTCTCTCCATATACTCCGCTTTGAGGGCTAAAACTGCTAAACGCAGCCTGTTAAACTCTCCTGTGCTGATCTTGCTTAACGCAACATCTCCAAGAGATATGGTGAGTTTGTCAATACCTAATTCAGTTGCTTCTGTTTCATCTAAGGAGAGTGTAGCATTGCGTAAGTAGAGATTTTTAAGGTAAGCATTGAGTCGTACACCAAACTGACTTACTCCGCCTAAACGCAGCGAGGAGATCTTTTGTGCGAGGATTTGCATCTCTTTTTGTAGCTGTGTGCATTGCGTTTGGAGCTGCTCTTTTGTACTCTCTATATTTTCGTATTTTTGAAGTTCTAGCTCTTTTTGTTCTTTGTACATAAGCGCATCTTCAATAGTCCCATATCTGCGTTTAAGAGTAGATATCGCCTCTATGCGATTGAAAACTTCATCGATGTCTACTTCGTTTAACATCTCAAAATGCTCTTGAGCAGTGTCAAAATGTGCACGAAGTTCATTCATAGCGTCATCAAAAAATGCACTCTCAATACTCAGCAACTCAAGTGCTGAAGAGACAAGATGCTCACTCTTGAAAATTTCCATTGCGTTTTCAATAGCTTTGGTGACTTTCTCTTTTTTTGAGAGCTCTTTTTTTATCTGCATCAACTCCTCATCTTCATTCACACTTGGATTGAGTTGTTTTATTTTCTCTATTTCAAAAGTCAAAAACTCCTTGAGCTCTATGATTTTTTGCTCTTCATTGATGAGCTTATCAAGCTCTTTTGAGATCTCTGCATACTTAAGAAAATGCGCCTTGTAATCTTGTTTGAGTTTTTCTAATTCTGGTGCGTTTTGAACTACTTGCTTATCAAGAAGTTCGAGTAGATTTGCATTTTCAAAGTCGCTGTAGTCTTTGAGGCTTAAGTGACGAAGATAGGGAGCGGCAACTTCAGCAATAGCTTTTTTAGAAAGCGATTGATTGTTGATAAAGTAGCGAGCATTCCCCTTTTTTATCTGTTTAAATACATTGATCTCTTCATTTTCTATCCCCATAGTTTGGGCATCTATTTGCCATGTTACGCTTGACTCACAGAGTGAAGCTTCACAAGATGCTCCTCCAAGTGAAGAGAGAATCGCCTGCATCAAAATTGATTTTCCACTTCCGCTGGGTCCACTAAAGACTATAAGACCTGAGCGAAGGTTGAGTTCAACACTATCAAAACTGAGATAATCTTTGAGATAAAAACGCTCGATCATAGAGTCTCCTTGTGGGTTTGGAAATTTTTTCGCCATTGTATTGCGTTTTGGTATAAATAAAAATAGAAACCTTTTTTTGTATAATGCTCTCCCCTATTATAAGCACAAGGAACAATATGAAAATCATCGCTCTTATCTTTATAGCTATGGCTCTTGGGCTCTGGTACGGAAGTAACTACAGCGGCTTCATCTTTAGCTCTAAGATATGTCTCTTCGCAGGTATCGCGTTAATTATGCCCTCGCTTTTTAATGTGAAACTTACTGATATAAAACTTCTCTACACTTATAGAGTAGTGATGCTAAAAGGTTTTTTCATTAATTATCTTCTTTTGCCTCTCATTGCCTTAGCTATAGGCTTTGCTACGGACAATTTTGGTATAGCCGCAGGACTCTTTTTGCTCTCAGTGCTCAGCGGTGGCGGGATGGTAATGCACTGGATAAAAACTGCAAACGCAGACACATCTTTAGGCTTTTTGCTTCTCTTTATCAACCTTGTCTTTGTCTCTCTTTCACTTTTAATGCTTCACACTTTTGGCATCTATACTTCAGATTTTTTTGGAGAGTCCTATGAAGATGGTCCAAATATGAGCAATTTTGCCAAAGCGGTAATTATTTTACTTATTGTCATTCCATTTTTGGTAAGTCGAGTCATCATCTTTATAAAGCCTTTACGAGATTTTATAGATAAACAGAAATCTTACATCAGTGATATAAGTATATTTATTATTATCTTTTATCTTTTCGCTCTGCAAAACTCTCAATCTCTTTTTGAAATCTATGACTTTGAACCAGAGTTGATTTATATCTCTTTTGTAGCAGTAGTTGCATTTTATGCAACTACATATTTGCTCTCCATAAAGCTTTACAACTTGGAATCAGATCAAGAGAGAGCTGCGTTTTGGCATACACTGACACGCTACATTACACTCGCACTTGTGATTTCAACATTTTCCATAGGAAC
The DNA here is from genome assembly GCA_964548435.1 of uncultured Sulfurimonas sp. Taxonomy (GTDB): domain Bacteria; phylum Campylobacterota; class Campylobacteria; order Campylobacterales; family Sulfurimonadaceae; genus Sulfurimonas. Next base: position 11,015 of record CAZJRG010000041.1, read on the forward strand.
ATTTGGAACATCTATGCTCTTACCGATTATGTTTGCTTATATGATTCAGATACCGTTTTCAGCAAAAGTAAGTGAGATACAACAGAAAAAGAGTGAGGAGAAAAACTAGGTCTTAACCTAGTTTTGCGATGATCGCAGCTTCTACATCCGCGATGTCAGCTGTGCCATCTACGGTGATGTATGTAAGAGTAGGATTGGAAGTCGCTTGTGCTTTGTAGTAGCCAATGAGTGGCTGCGTTAACTCGTGATAGACTTTGAGACGATCAAGTACAACGGACTCTTTGTCATCATCGCGTTGGACTAAATCTTCTCCTGTAATGTCATCTTTTCCCTCTACTTTTGGTGGATTGAACTCTATATGGTAAGTTCTTCCACTTGCTAAGTGTGCACGACGCCCAGACATACGTTTGACTATGATCTCATCTGCTACATCGATCTCTATGACAGCATCTATGACTATACCTGCATTTGTAACTGCATCAGCTTGCGGAAGTGTACGAGGAAAACCATCCAAGAGGTAACCGTTTTTACAGTCATCTTCTGCAATTCTATCTTTTACAAGACCAATGATGATCTCATCTGTTACAAGCTGTCCAGCATCCATAGCAGCTTTTGCCATTTTACCCATCTCTGTGCCAGCTTTTATGGCAGCTCTAAGCATATCGCCTGTAGAGATTTGAGGGATGTTGAATTTTTTTGTGAGAAATTGAGCTTGTGTGCCTTTGCCAGCACCTGGAGCTCCAAGGAGAATTATTCGCATGGTCTATCCTAAATTGAAGTAGTTTAAAGTGCGAATTGTAGTTTATCTTAGCTTGGAGTTATATTTATTCACCCCAGCGAAGTTTATCTTTTAGTACATCAAAGTAGTTAAAACTCTCTTTGTGGATCAGTTTTACCTTCTTTGTTGCAAGTTTTATACCTAATGTTTCGTTTGCATTTAGTTCGTACTTATCTTGACCATCCAAGATGATGAGTGCTTTCTCTTTTGGCGTTTTCATCTCTATGGCAAATTCACCAGGAAATACAACTGGTCTTTGTGTGAGGGAGTGCGGACATATAGGAGTGAGTGTAAAGACATTTGTAAGCGGAAACACAACGGGTCCACCTGCAGAGAGGTTGTATGCGGTTGAACCAGTAGGAGTTGAGACTATAACGCCATCACCATAGTAAGTATTAAATGCTCTGTCATCTACAAGTGTTTCTACGTGTATCATGTTAAAAACCGAGTGGCGTGTAAGAACGATGTCATTAAAAGCGTGTGTCGTTATCTGCGTCTCTCCTTGTTGAAAAGTTGCCTCAAGAATAGAACGCTCATCAACCCTGTAGTTTGCGTTTGCAAATCCCGACAAAAATGTATCGAGTTCATCAAGATGCAAATCCGCCAAAAAACCAAAACTACCAGCATGAATCCCAAGAATGGGAATGCCATACTTAAAAGAGCGACGTGCTGCTGAGATGAGTGTACCATCACCTCCAAGGGTGACAAGGGCATCAGATGTCTGGCATAAAAGATCAAACTCCATACCCATCACTCCAATCATCGCCCCACTTATACTGTCTATATTGACAGCTATGGAGTGTTTTTGAAAGATTTTTTCGAGTCTATAGTAATCACTCTTGAGCTCTGGTGTAGATGGTCGTAAAAGTACACCTACTTTTCGTATCTGTTTTCTTGGCACATTCACTCTTTTAGCTTATAAATTTTGCCGATTATACTATATTTGGCTATAATCGCGAAAATTTTTTACACATAGGACTCTATATTTTGAGAACTCATTACTGTACGGACTTAAACGAATCAAATGTAGGAGAGGAAGTCACTCTTACAGGTTGGGCAAACAACCACCGCGATCATGGCGGCATCATCTTTATAGATTTACGTGACAAAACTGGACTTATCCAACTTACTTGCGATCCAGCTGATAGCGAAGAGGCTCACAAAATAGCAAGCAGCGTGCGTGATGAGTATGTTCTCATCGCTAAAGGAAAAGTTCGTCTTCGTGGTGAAGGTCTCACAAACCCGCGTTTAAAAACAGGAAGTATCGAGATCGTTGTAACACAGCTTACCATCGAAAACAAATCAGCTCCTGTACCTTTTGTGATCGGAGATAAAACAGTTGGTGAGGAGACAACACTCAAGTATCGTTATTTAGAACTTCGCGATCCTTCGCTTTATGAGGTTTTTCGCTTGCGTTCAAAAGCTGCCATCGCTGCTCGCAATATTCTCGATGCAAATGGCTTTTTAGAGGTTGAAACGCCGATTTTAACAAAGTCTACGCCAGAGGGTGCACGTGATTATCTTGTACCTTCACGTGTTCATAGTGGCGAGTTTTATGCACTTCCACAGTCACCACAACATTTCAAACAGCTTCTTATGGTGGGTGGATTTGATAGATATTTTCAAATAGCAAAATGT
>CAZJRG010000042.1:0-12855 GCA_964548435.1 uncultured Sulfurimonas sp.
GTAACATGGATGAAAACCATGGATCCTGACCGCTAGACGACGGGGCCTTTTTCTCAACTGTTTTGTTGAGCCGAAATTATATAGATTTTATTCTTAAATAAAAATAAAATCTATATTTTTTTTAACTATTCGTAAAATGCACGTAGTGCTCTGATGATCACTGCGTTTTTAGAGATACTCTCTGCTTTAGCATTAGCATTGACATCATCATAGAGATCAAGTGGAAGAGAGATAGAGAATGTTTTTGTCTCAATTTTTCTCTTTTTTGCGACCATTGCAACAACACTATTTAAAAGTTCAATGATTTTTTTAGTATCAATTGGCTTTTGAATAAAGCTATTGACACCCACTTCAATAGACTCCGAAATTTTTTGAATATCATTGCTTGCAGATATAACAATGATGATTTGAGTAGGATTCATCTCACGAATTTTTCTTGAGAGCTCTATACCATTCATCTCAGGCATAATAATATCTACAAATATAACATCAGGAGCATTATCTTCATATGCTTTGAGTGCACTTGCTCCATCAAAGTAAGATTTTACATCTGAAAAAAAGTTTTTAAATGTAGAGCTTAGTAGCTCATTGGTTACTTTTTCATCTTCAACTACCATTGCAGTTAGCTTTTTTGTTTGTTCCGTTAACTGTATTAAATCGACATTACTCATATTCATTCCCTTAGTATAAATTTGAAAGGATTATACTATAAAAAGAGTGAACATAATCAAACAAGTTGATAATGTTAAAATATATGTCTATTATTCTTTGTTGGACTTAAACTTATCAAGCCATGTGGTATCTACAGCCGCAGAAAGCTCTTTTTGATCTAATAAAGAGTGGATAATACTCTTGAGTAACTCCTCATCCATAAATGCCAAAAGATCGGGGTTTATAAATGTTTTAGGAACTGAATCATAGCTATTGAGTAGGTTTTGTATATCATTAATTAGAAGTTCTTTATTGCTCATAAAATTCTCTATTGGTTAACATAATGTAAATTCTATTTAAAAAATATTTTACACTTTAAGTAGGCATAAGATAAGCCGAGTTTTGTTTTGATAGTAATTAATCTACTCTACTTATTGCTAAGTAGCTCTAGCGAAACAATAGCTTTGTAAGACGCTAACCATCTGTTTCTTGCTGCCATGTTGGGTTTACAAGCTCTCTATGTTGCCATAGAGACTGGTGGTCTCTTACACCGCCTTTTCACCTTTACTGCGTTTAAACGCAGCAGTCTATTTTCTGTTGCACTTTCCCTCGTATTGCTACGGCCATTAGTTAAATGGAACACTGTCTTACAGCAGCTCGGACTTTCCTCTTGAATAATCAAGTAACTATCTCTTATGCCTGTGAAATTCTACACAAACTATCTTTGAACTCTCCTTTTAGTAGAAACAAATGAACATAAGTTCATTTAAAAAGTTGAATTTCTGAACAAATGTTCATATAAAAGGGAAAGATTAAATTAACATATGTTCATATATAATGATATCAAAGTTATCAACTGTTCATATCTTAAAAATAGAAGGATTTATCATGGATGTAGAGATCAAAAAAAGAGTCGGAACAAAAGAAAAGATACTCAGTAGTGCTACAAAACTCTTTTGCGACTTAGGCTACAAAGGTGCTAGTGTAAGAAAAATTGCCTCAGATGTCGGCATTAGAGAGAGTGCACTTTATAATCACTTCAAAAATAAAGAAGAGATATTTTTAGCTGTAGCAAAAGACATCTTCTCTTCACCCTTCTCCATCACTTCTGAAGAGATCAAAGAGCTTGCAACTCGTGGGAAACCATTTTTACAGAAGTTTACAATTCAATACAAAATGCTTAGCTTTGATAAAGGCAACGAAAATATGTTTCGACTCATGATGATCGAGCTGTTACAAAATAGAGAACTTAGAGAGCAGTTTATGAGTGAGTTTCATGATAAGAACATTAAACTGCTTGCAGAGGGTTTTTTCATCATGATGCAAAATGGACTCATTCGATCCTCTGATCCAATGATCTGTGCATACGAGTTTTTATCTACACTCTTTTATATAAGACTGCAAGTCACACTACTGCGTTTTGACAGCAACTCTACAAATCACTTAGCGACTCAGTTTGAAAAACATTTAGATTTTTTTTGGGAAAGTATTGTAAATAGATAAATAGTTTAACGCGGTTTAGATAGCCAAAATGGCTATCAAATACTCTACTCTTTTTCTGAAGTAAATTTTCCAACAGCACAAGAGACAAAACTCTTGACTTTGAGTGTAGCATCATCTATAAGTGTGGTCTCTTCACTCACGAGAGGATAGCCGTGATCTCTTAAAACCTTTTTAAATAGTTCTAAAGATGCTTCATCGACAATCTCAGCACTTACCTTTCTAGGATCACACAAAAGATCTACCCTCACAGATTTGAAGCCAGCATTATCAAGTGCAGTTCTGATGGTGTTTGCGCACCCACCGCATCTGATATTTGCTACTTCAAAAGTCTCTAGCATTATTTGCTCATAACCTCTGCAACGGCTTTACCGATCTCAGCAGGAGAAACAACAACTTTTACACCCGCTGCTTCAAGTGCCGCCATTTTCTCAGCCGCAGTTCCAGCAGAACCTGAAATAATAGCTCCAGCATGCCCCATAGTTTTTCCTTTTGGTGCTGTTTGCCCAGCGATAAATGCCACAACAGGTTTTGTGATCTGCTCTTTGATAAGTTTTGCCGCTTGAATTTCAAGATCTCCACCAATCTCACCGATCATAACGATACACTCAGTCTCTGGATCTGCCTCAAACATTGGAAGAAGTTGTTTGTATGAAAGACCAATGATTGGATCCCCTCCAATACCAACAGCTGTTGAGATACCATAACCTGCATGAACAACTTGGTTTGTACCTTCATATGTGAGCGTTCCAGACTTAGAGATAAGCCCTACTTTCCCCTTTTTAAAGATCATTCCTGGCATGATTCCTATCTTACACTCTTCAGCTGTAATGATACCTGGACAGTTTGGTCCAAGTGTTTTCATACCGTGTTTGTTAGCATGAGCTTTTGCCATCTGCATATCTTTAACAGGTGCACCCTCGGTAATAATAACTGCAAGCTCTATTCCTGCTTCTGCCGCTTCCATAACAGCATCACCAACAAATGCAGGTGGAACAAATATCATAGATACAGTCGCACCCGTACCTTTTACAGCTTCTGCTACTGTGTTGAAAACTGGTTGTCCAAGGTGAAGTTGTCCACCTTTGTTTGGCGTAACACCACCAACGATTTTTGTACCATATGCCAAACACTGCTCAGCATGAAACGTACCCTCTTTACCTGTAAAACCTTGAACGATTACTTTTGTATCTTTATTGATTAGAATTGACATCTATTAGTTTCCTTTCGCAGCAGCAACGGCCTTAGCAGCACCATCACCTAAATCTTTTGCAACAATTAAATTTGAGATATTTGCGTTTTTGAGTATATCAGCAGCCTCTGGTGCATTTGTTCCATCTAAACGCACGATTACTGGAACATTTACATTTGTAAGTTTCGTCGCTTCAATGATACCATTGGCGATACGATCACAACGTACGATTCCACCAAAAATGTTTACAAAAATCGCTTTTACATTTGGGTTTTTTAGAATGATCTCAAAACCTTTTGCAACAGTCTCCGCGTTTGCTTTTCCACCAACATCAAGAAAGTTTGCAGGAGTTCCACCCATGTGATTGATAGTATCCATCGTACCCATAGCCAGTCCAGCTCCATTTACCATACAACCAATCTCACCATCAAGAGAGACATAAGAGAGACCATACTGTGCAGCCTCTACCTCGTCTGGATCCTCTTCACTTAAATCTCTCATAGCGGCGATTTCAGGTTGGCGTCCAAGCGCTGAGTTATCAAAGCCCATTTTTCCATCAAGCGCTAAAAACTCTCCAGAACCTGTTCTTACAAGTGGATTGATCTCAATCATCTCCGCATCATTTTCCATGTAGAGTTTGAAAAGTTTTTGTGCAAACGCGATAATGTTTTTTTGCTCACTTGGGTCAGTTAAACCTAAACCAAATGCGAGTTCACGACCGTGAAAACCTTGAAAACCAATAGCTGGATCGACAGGAATTGTTACTATTTTCTCAGGAGTGTGTTCTGCTACATCTTCGATGTTCATTCCACCCTCAGTTGAAGCCATGATTAGAGGCATTTCAAGTTTTCTATCTAAAACAACAGAGAGATAAAACTCATCTTTAATATCTGCACCATCTTCAATGTAAAGCTTTTGAACTAATTTTCCCTCAGGACCTGTTTGATGTGTTACAAGTGTCATACCTAAAATCTCATTTGAGAGTTTTTCAACTTCCTCTAAAGACTTTGCAAGCTTAACGCCACCACCTAAACCACGTCCACCTGCATGGATTTGTGCTTTAACAACCCAGATAGGTCCACCTAATTGTTTTGCTGCCTCTACAGCTGCACCAACACTCTCCGCCATAATACCTTTTGGTGTAGGAACACCGTATTTAGCAAATATCTGTTTAGCTTGATATTCATGTATATTCATCTATTCTCCTTGTTTTAAATTGGAATTTTATTTTACTTCGTACTGTTCACGACCCATCTGGTACAAGTCGTTCCCAAATGTGTCATTGACGACTGTCACAGGAAAGTCTTCTACAGTCAACTTTCGAACAGCTTCAGGTCCAAGCTCTGGGTATGCAATAACTTCAGCGGAGCGTATCTGCTTACCAAGAAGTGCACCAGCACCTCCAGTAGCTCCAAAATAGATGCCGCCGTACTCTTTACAAGCATCTTTAACATCTTGATTGCGTTTACCTTTACCTATCATCCCTTTTGAGCCATTTTTGAGCATGGTTGGGGAGTAGCTATCCATTCTATAGCTAGTTGTAGGCCCTGCACTTCCTATTGGGTCACCTGGCTTTGGAGGTGTTGGTCCAACGAAATAGATTACACTCCCTTCAAGATCAAAGGGAAGAGGCTCTCCAGCCTCTATAAGATCTACAAGCTTCTTATGTGCAGCATCCCTAGCAGTATAAATAACACCACTCAGATATACAATATCTCCAGCTTTGAGTGAACGTGTTGTCTCTTCAGACAGAGGCGTTGTTAAATGATATGTTTGACTCACCCTGCTCTCCTTATATGGTTATATGCGTGTGGCGTGAGCTGTGGCATTGGACATTTACAGAAACAGGAAGTGAAGCAATGTGGCAAGGGTTTGACTCTATGTGAACTGCAAGAGCTGTTTTCGTTCCACCCATACCCATAGCACCGATACCAAGCTTATTGACCTCAGTCATAATTCTCTCTTCAAGCTCGCTCATCTCTGGATCTTCATTTTTAGAACCTATACTTCTAAAAAGTGCATGTTTTGAGCTAATAACTGCTCTCTCAAAAGTACCACCAATACCCACTCCTATGGTGATTGGAGGACATGGGTTTCCACCTGCATCTGAGATACACTCTTTAACAAACGCAACAACACCATCTTTACCAGCAGCAGGAGGAAGCACTTTTGCACGGCTTACATTCTCACTTCCACCGCCTTTTGCAGCATACTCTATGTCTATTTTGTCACCTTTGACGATGTCTAAGTGAATAATAGCTGGAAGATTGTAACCAACTGTATCTTTTAGGTTTGCACGTGAAAAAGGTTCACATGTAGAGGCTCTCAAATACCCCTCAACATACCCTTTCTCAGTCCCTTCGTTAATGGCATCTTTGAGTAGTCCACCAACGACACGAACATCTTCACCAATTTTTACAAAAAAGACTGCAAGACCTGTATCTTGACAGAGTGGACGAGCTTCGCTACTAGCGATATCAGCATTTTCTAAAAGCTGTTTTAAGACTTCACGACTCACGGGACTCTTCTCATTTTCATATGCACTATTCAATGCATCAAGGGCATCTTTTGGAAGATTTGAAGCAGAGTAGACAATAATGTCTCTTACATTTTTCACAATCTCTTCATACGCTATTTCTCTCACACCAACCTCCGTTAATTTTTTACTAACAACTAAAAAAATTGTTCTCTTTTAGTATTTTGATTCCATCTTTGATAGAGTTGACAGAAAGAGCAAACTTCTCTTTTGTCTCTTCATCTAGCTCCATCTCTATAATTTTTTCAACACCGTTTGCACCTAGTACAACAGGAACACCTACTGCAACATCACTATGCCCGTACTCTCCATCCAAAAGTGTACAACAAGAGATTATAGATTTTTTATCATTTAAAATAGCTTCTACCATCTCAGCAATAGCACGACCAGGTCCATAATATCCTGATGTCCCAAGGTGCTTGACAATCTCAGCACCTCCAAAACGGGTACGCTCAATAATTCCATCCATCATATTCTTTGATATGAGTTGCGTTAGAGGTATGTCTCCAACTGATACTTTATTTGGAAGAGGTATCATAAACTCTCCATGATCACCAATCACTAAGGAACCTGTTTGATCCATCGCATAACCAGTCAATTTTTGAATCTGATATGCCATACGCGAGCCATCAAGTGCACCTGCTAGTCCCACTATACGGTTATTTGACCATCCTGTTATCTGTTTTGTGACATATGTCATAACATCTAATGGGTTAGAAACACAGATAATGATTGCATTAGGTGAATTCTCTTTTATATTTTGCACTACATCTTTGGTTATTTTGGCATTTATCATTAAGAGATCGGCTCGTGTCATATCACCCTTTCTAGGAACACCAGCTGTTACAACAACAATGTCGCAATCTTTTATATCACTTGCACTCTCAGCGGCAATAATATTTGTCGGCTTAGAGGAGTAATACGAGGCTTGTGCCATATCTATTGCTTTACCTTTTGCAACACCTTCAGCTATGTCAAAAAGTACAATCTCTCTACAACTTCCTAACATCATTAACGTGTATGCAGCAGTAGCACCAACTGCACCTGCTCCTACAATCCCTACTCTTCTATTTATCATTATTTATTCTCACAATCATCAAAAAATCCACTTTTATATAAAATATCAACCATCTCTTTTACAGAAGCCACAGAGTTTTTAAAACGTGTTTTTTGAAGTGTTTTTAATGTCATCTCTATAATTTGCTCGGCACCTTCAGCACCAATCATAACAGGAACACCACTCACCATATCTTTATAGCCATACTCCCCTTTAAGCATTACAGCACAAGAGTGAATTTGCTTTGTATCTTTAAGTATGGCATCTACCATAACAGCGGTTGATTTTGCTGGTGCATAGTATGCAGACCCATCACCTAGTAGATTTACTATTTGAGCCCCGCCATTACGTGTTTTTTGTACGATGTCTCCAATCTCTTCAGAGTCTAAAAGGTCATCAATAGGCACACCTGCAACGGTTGTAAACTTAGGAAGTGGTACCATAGTGTCTCCATGTCCTCCCATAACGGTTGCACGAATCTGCCCTGCTCCATATCCTAGCTTTTCATAGATAAAGTGTGCCATTCTTGCAGCATCTAAAATTCCAGCCATTCCAAGAACCCGCTCTCTAGGAAAACCTGTGTATTTAAGTGCCACATAGGTCATTACATCTAAAGGATTGCTAACGACAACGACGATGGCGTTTGGAGCATGCTCTTTTATCTCTAAAGCATATGCTTTTACAATTTTTGCATTTTTAGTAAGTAAGTCGTCTCTACTCATTCCAGGTGTACGGGGAGCTCCAGCTGTGATCACAACTATCTTGCTCCCTGCCATGTCCTCAGGTCCAGAGCCAGCACGCACTACAGTATGCTCTCTCGCTGCATTTGCGGCTTGAGACATATCGAGTGCCTTTCCTTTTGCTACATCAAGATTTCTTCCACGAAGAACGACCTCGTGACATGAACCTCTCATAGCCAAGATAAATGCTACTGTTGACCCAAAATTTCCTGTTCCGATGACTGTTACTTTACTTGCCATGCACTTCCTTTGAGTTTATTTATAATCTTTTATTTTTAGCTATTGTACAGATAATAAGCTAAAAACAAAAAATTATCGCACTGCGTTTAGACAAACGCAGTGTAGATAAAAAAATTAAATCGCGTCAATAATTGCGTTTAATGTCGCAGATGGACGCATTGCTTTTTCAGCAAGTGCATCATTTGGATGGAAGTATCCACCAACATCTTGAGCTTTTCCTTCTACTGCAAGAAGCTCTTCCATGATTTTCGCTTCATTATCAACAAGTGCTTTAGCAACAGGAGCAAATTTTGCAGCAAGTTCTGCGTTTGAACCCTCAGCAAGTGCTTTTGCCCAGTATTGTGCAAGATAGAAGTGAGAAGCTTTGTTGTCTGGCTCACCTACTTTTCTTCCTGGCTCTTTAGAGTTATCAAGATAACCATCGTTTGCTGCGTCAAGTGCTGCTGTAAGAGCCGTGATTTTTGCATCTTTATTTTTCTGACCAATAAATCTTAAAGACTCAGCAAGTGCTAAAAACTCACCAAGTGAATCCCAACGAAGGTGACCCTCTGCTAAGAACTGATCAACGTGTTTTGGAGCTGATCCACCAGCACCAGTCTCATAAAGACCACCACCAGCTAAAAGTGGAACGATAGAGAGCATTTTTGCAGATGTTCCAAGCTCTAAAATTGGGTACATATCTGTTAAGTGGTCACGAAGAACGTTACCAGTTACCGCGATAGTATTTTTACCTTCACGAATACGTGTATTTGTAAAACGTGTAGCGTTTGTTACATTCATAAACTGAATGTCAAGACCTGTTGTGTCAAAATCTTTAAGGTAAGCATTTACTTTTTTGATAAGTTCAGCATCGTGTGCACGGTTTTCATCCAACCAGAATACCGCAGGAATTCCCTCAAGACGAGTTCTCTCAACTGTTAAACGTACCCAGTCACGAATAGCAACATCTTTAGTACGAGCAAGTCTCCAGATATCACCAGCCTCACACTCAAAGCTCATAAGTACGCCAGCTTCACCAGTTACAGTAACAGTTCCAGCCTCTTCAAGGATGAAAGTAGTTGGGTGTGAACCGTATTCTTCAGCTTTTTGAGCCATAAGACCTATGTTTTGCATTGTACCCATAGTTGCAACATCGTATTGACCATTTTTTACACAATCAGCTACCATTTCAGCGTGGAACATACCATAAGTAGAGTCTGGAATAACAGCAACAGTCTCTAACGCAGCACCAGTTCTATCCCACTGTTTTCCACCTTCACGTACAACAACTGGCATAGAAGCATCAATGATTACATCGTTAGAAGCATTGAAGTTTGTTGTTCCTTTATCAGAATCAACCATTGCGATTTTTGGAGTATCAGCATCTACAACCGCTTGAAACGCAGCTTTGATCTCTGCCTCTTTGGCATGACCTTTGATTTTTTTCTCTAAGTCTGACATACCCATGTTTGGATTTACACCCACTTCTTTAAATACATCTGCATATTTAGCAAATACATCTTCAAAGAAGATTTCAAATGCATGACCGAACATAACTGGATCAGAGATTTTCATCATAGTTGCTTTTAAGTGAAGTGACCAGATAAGGTTTTTCTCTTTTGCATCAGCGATAGTTTTTTTATAGAATGCACGAAGTGCTTTTACTGACATAAATGTACCATCAAGAACTTCAGATGCAACACCGTCAATAGTTTTAAGTGTTTTACCATTGATAGCGATAGTTACTTTTTGGTCTTTGTCTAGAGTGACAGACTTCTCATGTGCGAAGAAGTCACCTTTTCCTTCCATGTGAGCAACATATGCTTTAGAGTCAGATGCAAATGCTCTAAGTTTGTGTGGATTTTTTTGAGCAAATTTTTTAACTGCAACTGCGGCACGTCTATCTGAGTTACCTTCACGTAAAACAGGGTTAACAGCTGAACCAAGACATGTAGCGTATTTTGCTTGGATTGCTTTTTCCTCATCAGTTTTTGGATCTTCAGGATAGTTTGGAATGTCATACCCTTGGCTTTGAAGTTCAGCGATACAATCTTTAAGTTGACCTGCTGATGCAGAAATATTTGGAAGTTTGATGATATTACCATCTTCTTGAAGAACTACTTCTCCTAATTTTGAAAGCTCGTCTTCTGCAAGTCCCATTGCAGCTAAAACTCTACCAGCGAGTGAAATATCACTAAGAACTACCTCTACGCCTGCAGCTTTAGTAAAAGCATTTACGATTGGTAATAACGAATAAGTTGCTAAAGCCGGAGCTTCATCAATTTTTGACCAAATAATTTTTGACATAACTTGTCCTTGAGATTAGATTTCATTTACTATCAAGAGTGTTGAGAACTCAAGTAGGAAATTTACATTGAAGATGATAACACTAAAGCAAGACAAATATGGAGTGTATGGCGAAGAAGATGGAGCTATATCTTTTTTTTGTTTCTTTTTGTAACATAGCTAATATTCTTTAAATGTGTAGAATAGTTACACGAGAAATCATGAGTTCCTTTTTTGTTTTTCATAAAATAGAGATACTCACTCTTCGCTGGAGCAATAGCAGCACGAATAGCCTCCTCACTCACATTGCAGACAGGATCCTTTGGAACACCCCTGTACTTGTATGTATTGTAGCTGCTCATATCCTCTTTTATTCGCTTAGGTGTTATACGTACATGAGAGTATTTTCCGTAGTTGAGTGTTCCATCCATTTGTAGTGGCATATTGCGTTTGAGTCTGTTGTGTATTACGGAGCTCACAAGTGCCATCTCCTCCACATTTGCTGACTCTTTTTGTATGACCGAAGCGATTGCTACATAATGAAACCATTGCGTTTGATCATAACTCCCCAAGAGCTCATCTGCAAGAGTGATATCTCTTTTTTTTGCATGTTCCAAAAGAAGTTTTACAAGCTGCTCTTCAGTAATTCCTTTTGGAAGTTTGTATGTATCAGGAACGAAACTTCCCTCTTTCACAGGTGAATAGATCTTAAAGAGATTGTCCAGTAAAGTAGCATTAAGATCGAGTTCTCTCTCAAGTTGTGCAAAGAACATATAGGTAGTCTCACCTGGAATGAGTGTTACATTTTGTAGTGCCGCTTTTGCCCTTGTGAGTTTGTAAAGGAAATCCGCTTTGGAATTATGTTCATTTTTTATGTCAATCCAACCACTTTGTGGCGAACCGATAAAACGCAACAAAAAGAGATCAAGGAGTGTAACATCAAGTTTTTGGGACTTGAGATGTGTTATAATATTGTGTACTGAACCTGCTGGAATGTAGAGCACTTTTGGTGTGTGAATTGGCTTTAAAAGGTAATAAATGAGAGAGAGTGTCATAAGTAGAGCTATAGCTAAAACACACTTCATGATTATCTCTTTTGTAATTTTCATCTTTCTTTCTTTTAGTTTTATATTTGCTATTTTGCACAATGGATTGCACATTGAGAGAGTCTCACTTCCATATATTCAAGCCAAGCAATTATACATAAAATGGGATCAAAAACTTGAATTTTCACTCCAGCAGCTGACACTTCAGCTCCCACGAAATGAGCAAAACGACACTTTTAATCATGAAGAGTATGTACAAATTAGCAAAATAGTTTTACATACGCTCGAATGGTTTCAATCAATCACTATAGAAGAGCTTCTCATAGACAAAACAGTTATAGTTTTTCATTACGATGAAAATGCTAAAGGTTTCTTGAAGATAGACTCTCCTGCGTTTAGCTTAGAAGGCTCGCTAACAAATACGCAGACAATTATCAAACTTACTCTTGAGCAACTCCAAACAGAAGAGAAAAACATCAAACTCAATGGAGTTGTTTATGCTGATTTAGAGAGTGAAGCACTCTACTCCCTACTCCACACCACAATCAATAGTGACCTAAAGCTCGATCTTTTTATGGATGTCGATGCTAAGGGTGCTCAGTTTTGTGCACAGAGTAAAAAAGTTATCAATGATCCAAAAGCTCTCGTAAAGATGGCTGGACTCAGTGAAGATATAAAGTTTTGGACTTACGATGCCATAACTGTTGACTCACTTGATTTGGAGGCACTTTGGGGTCACATAGCATTTGACAATCTCAAAGATGCATACAAACATATCTATGTAAAAGCAAAAGCCAATAAACTTGACTATACATATAACAAAGCACTCGATGCAATTCACACTGCGTTTACAGAGCTTGAGTACAAGAGCGGTGTTTTATATATTCGTCCAAATGATGCTAGCTCCTATGCGCAGCAACTTGGCAAGAGTTGGCTCAAAATAGATTTTTCTACTCCGCAAGAGATCTTGACACTCAAACTGCTTTTTGATGGAATGCTCAACAAAGAGATGCTTCACATCTTAGAGACTTATGAAATCAAACTTCCTTTTTTACAAAAAGATGGTCTCACTAAAGTTGATCTAACCCTCAAAGTCAACCTCATTACAATAGATGTTGAAGCTCTTGGAAACTTCATCATTCCAAATGGAAACTTTGATTATCTCAAGCTCAATCTTGATATTGAAAATGCAAACATAACGCTTAATAATCAGCTTGTAACCACAAACGCAATGCAATTAGACTACAAAGATATCGCAAACGCAGATGTGAAAGTCACCTTTGATGCGGCAAAATCAGAAGGTTGGATAGATTTTGCATTTAAAAATATCACCTTTAAGGATCTAAAACTTGACAATAACTCAAGCGATCTGCTTGCACGCTACACCATTTCACCAAGACAAGATATACTCAAACTTGATCGATCTCATTGGAGTCTTAAGGGCTACAAGATCGGAGTCGATCCCTTAGAAGTTCCAGTCGATTTAGAGAGTCTCAAAGTCACACTCCCTACGACACTGGTCTGGCTTGACACCATTGGTTCTGCTTTTATCTCTGGAGATGTAGATTTAGCCCATGATAGTGCTGCGTTAGATGTAGATGTTTTAACATTTTCATACAATGGTATCA
>CAZJRG010000043.1:0-12632 GCA_964548435.1 uncultured Sulfurimonas sp.
CGCGGTACAGGAAGAGCACTTGAAGAGATAGATCTCCTCCAAGAACTTTTTGAGAATGAGTAAAGAGCTCTTCTCTTACATCTTTGTAGTGCTCCTACTTTTAGTAGGTGCACTCTACTACAACAAGACCATCCAGTCACCCATTATAGGTGCACTCAACTCTTTTAAATCCTCTTATCACGACTCTCGACAATACATCTCAGATAAAATTGAGAAATACTTTTTTCAAGCACAAACCATAGAGGAGCTCAAAGCAGAGCTTGCAAACTATGAAAAAAATGATCTCGTTATTCAGCAACTCGCTTCAGAGATCCAAGAACTTTAACAAGAGAACAACTCAACCCTCAAACTAACTCCCGATGTCGCCTTGGTTAAAGCCATCGCCTATGAAAAGTTTGGAAATTTCAACAGAGTTTGGCTTGATATGAGTGACTTTAATGCCTCAAAAGTTTATGGACTTGTTTATAAAGAGCTTGTCGCAGGTATTGTCATCAGTAGTGCAAACAGACCTCTAGCCCTACTCAACAAAGAGGCAAAGAGTGCCTACTCGGTTCTCATCGGAGCACACTTGGCACCTGGTATAGCTAATGGGATGGATGGTGAGTTCATCGCGGTAAACTTCATTCCTACATGGGTAGAGATAAAGGTGGGAGATGAAGTGGTTACTTCAGGACTTGACAACATATTTTTCAAAGGACTCAAAGTGGGTAGAGTAATCTCCATAGACCAATCAGGCGGCTACCAAAGTGCTCGTGTCGAGCAGTATTACAAGGGTGATGCCATCAACTATTTTCATGTAATCAGGAGTGTCAGATGAGATATCTTTTTGCCCTACTTTTGCTTTTTTCTTTCATAAACGCAGCCCAGACAAAACAAAAAGTGACCCTTGGTGCGGGTCCTTACATCCAAATGCAGCCCTACAAAGATGTAGATGCGATTCTCCTCCCCTCACCTGTTATCTTCTTTGACAACTCCCTTTTTTATGTTCGCTGGAGTCGCTGGGGAGTCTACTTTTTAGGCGAGAAAAAAGAGGATTATGCTTGGGGGCTCTCACTTACCATGATGCCAAGACCTTATGGCTACAAAGCAGGCGACAGTCCTTATCTTGAAGGGATGCAAGAGCGTAAAAACACCCTTGAAGCAGGTTTAGCACTCAGCGCTTCGTATGAGCGCTACTACCTTGAGTCGATGCTGCTTACAGATATGTTTCATAGACACGAGGCATGGATCTTACGAAACGAGATAGGTGCAGAGTATGCTTTTGGCGACTTTACACTCTACCCATCTTTTCTGCTTATCTATCAGTCACAAAAGTTCAATGACTACTACTATGGCGTTCAACGCAGTGAAGTTGATGCCTCACTCCAAAGAGATTTTTTTTCTCCAAACGCAGGTCTGCAGCTTGGGGTACAGACATTTTTAAACTATAAAATAGACAAGAACTACTCCATCTTGACAAACATCAGAGTCGATGCTCTTCCTCAATAAGTAAGCGACTCTCCCTTGCTTGAAGAGGAGTATATCTACAGTGGTCTACTCTCCCTCATGTACAGTTTTGACTACTAAAACTCATCAAATTTTAAGTGCTGCTTAGCTATAATCCCTAAATTTTTTAAATACTATTTTTAGAAGGGTTACAATGCCAAAACGCACCGATATCAACACTATTTTACTCATAGGTTCTGGTCCAATTGTTATCGGACAAGCCTGTGAGTTTGACTACTCTGGAACTCAGGCAGTAAAAACCCTCAAAGAGCAAGGCTACCGTGTCGTGCTCATCAACTCAAATCCCGCAACTATCATGACAGATCCAGAGTTTGCAGATAGAACCTACATCGAACCAATCAAAGAAGACGTCATCGCAGAGATCATCAAAAAAGAGAATGTCGATGCAATACTCCCAACCATGGGAGGTCAAACCGCACTCAATGTCGCAACAAGTATGTACGAAAAAGGGATGCTCAAAGGTGTTGAGTTTCTTGGTGCGTCTCCAGAGGCGATTCACAAAGGTGAAGATCGCTCTGCGTTTAACGAAGCAATGCAAAAAATTGGCATGGACCTTCCAAAGAGCAAAAACGCCTACAGCGTCGAAGAGGCGATAGAGGTGGTCAAAGAGATAGGTTTTCCTGTTATCTCAAGAGCATCATTTACCCTCGCTGGTGGTGGCTCTGGAGTGGCTTACAATATGGAGGAGTTCAAAGAACTCGCCACCGCAGGACTCGCCGCGTCTCCTGTAAGCGAGATAGAGATCATGGAGTCTATGCTTGGATGGAAAGAGTATGAGATGGAGGTTATCCGTGACAAAGCGGACAACTGCATCATCGTCTGTGCCATCGAAAACTTTGATCCTATGGGAGTTCACACGGGTGATAGTATCACCGTTGCCCCAGCTCTCACCCTCACAGACAAAGAGTACCAAAGAATGCGTGATGCCTCTTTTGCCATCCTTCGCGAGATCGGTGTAGACACTGGCGGAAGCAATGTGCAGTTCTCCATCAACCCAAAAGATGGACGTATGATCGTGATAGAGATGAACCCTCGTGTTTCTCGCTCATCAGCGCTTGCAAGTAAAGCTACAGGCTACCCGATAGCCAAAGTCGCAACCCTTCTTGCTATCGGCTACACACTCGATGAGATCACCAACGACATCACGGGTACTCCTGCCGCGTTTGAACCTGTCATCGACTATGTTGTTACAAAAATCCCGCGTTTTACCTTTGAGAAATTTCCAGAAGCCATTAACACGCTTGGGACTTCCATGAAATCTGTTGGAGAGGTGATGGCGATAGGTCGTACCTTTAAAGAGTCTATGCAAAAAGCACTCTGCTCACTTGAGACAGGTCTTTGCGGATTTAATGAGATGGAGGGTGAAGATGAGTTTATCAAGCATGAGATTCGCCGTCCAAACGCGGACAGAGCACTCTATGTAGCAGAGGGTTTTCGTCGTGGTATGAGCATCGAGGAGATGTTTGACACATGTGCCATTGATCCATGGTTTTTGTATCAGATCAGCGAACTCATAGAAAAAGAGCAGACCATTACAGAGTCGGTGTTAAGTGATGGTGCATTTATGAGAGATGTGAAGGTAGATGGCTTTTCTGACAAGCGCATCGCACAGCTCATCCTTAAAAACAGTGGCAAACAAGTAAGCGAAAACGAGGTCTATGCAGCAAGAAAAAAACTTGGTGTGGAGCTAGAGTTTAACGAAGTAGATACCTGTGCAGCTGAGTTTGAAGCACTCACACCCTACCTCTACTCTACGACAAACATCACAAAACTCCCAAATGTGACCAAACGCCTCAGCGATAAGAAAAAAGTTCTCATCTTGGGTGGTGGACCAAACCGCATCGGTCAAGGAATCGAGTTTGATTACTGCTGTGTACATGCCTCTTTTGCACTCAAAGAGATGGGCATCGAGTCCATCATGTACAACTGTAACCCAGAGACCGTCTCAACAGACTATGATACCTCAGATGTACTCTACTTCGAGCCAATTGATTTAGAGCATGTTCGTGAGGTGATAGAAAATGAAGAACCAGATGGAATCATAGTGCACTTTGGAGGGCAAACGCCACTCAAACTTGCAGAGGGACTCACAAAAATAGGTGCAAAAATCTCTGGAACATCTGCTGCCATCATCGCTCTTGCCGAAGATAGAGAGCAGTTTGCCAACTTTGTAAATCAACACGGACTCAAACAACCAGCCAATGGACTCGCACGCAAAAAAGAGGAAGCAGCACCCATTGCACAAGCTCTAGGCTACCCTGTACTTGTGCGTCCATCTTTTGTCCTTGGCGGACGCGGTATGAAAATAGTCTACTCAGAAGCTGAACTTAACGAATACATGGCACTCGCCATTTCTGTCTCTAACGAAGCACCTGTGCTTATAGATAAGTTCCTAGATCAAGCTGTAGAGCTTGATGTTGACTGTATCAGTGATGGCAAAGAGGTCTACATCGGCTCTGTTATGCAGCATATTGAAGAGGCAGGTATTCACTCTGGAGACTCCGCATGTTCGCTCCCTCCAGTTAACCTCACAGAGGAGATGATCAAAAAAGTAGAACAGCAGACAAAGACCATCGCGCTTGGACTTGGTGTCGTAGGACTCATGAATGTGCAGTACGCCATCTATGAGGGCGAGATCTATCTCATTGAGGTAAATCCTCGTGCTTCACGAACTGTCCCATTTGTCAGTAAAGCAACAGGAATGCCTCTTGCCAAAGTCGCTACCCGCGTTATGATGGGTGAATCTTTAGTCGATGCACTTGCGTATTATGACAAATATAAAATTGTCGAGAGTGTTGATGGACTTCGCCGTCCGCGTTTAAAAGGTCACATCTCTGTTAAAGAGGCGGTTTTTCCATTCCATAAACTCTATGGGGCAGACCTTGTTCTCTCTCCTGAGATGAAGTCGACTGGAGAAGTGATGGGAATTAGCAAAAACTTCGGTGTCTCTTTTGCAAAAGCACAACTCTCAGCAGGAAATAAAATCCCAACAGGAGGAACCTGTTTTCTCTCATTTGTCGATACAGACAAAAAACACGCTCCAGAGATCGCCGCTGGACTCGTAAAGCATGGCTTTACCCTTGTAGCTACGAAGGGAACACAAGAGGTGATTGAAAAGGCGGGTATCTCGTGTCAAAGAGTTCTTAAGATCTCAGAGGGTCGTCCAAACATCGAAGATAGCATGAAAAATGATGAGATTGCTATGGCAATCAACACTTCCGATAACAACACATCTAAAAAAGATGCGGTTGTGATCCGCCAAGAGGTATTGCGCCGCTCCATTCCATACTTCACAACGCTGAGTGCCTCACGAGCACTTATACTCGCTCTTGATGAGATGGGAGATGACACATGGTCGAGCTCAACTGCCCTACAAGACTTCCTGCTATAAATAGACAGGTTGTACTTACCCAAACCGACACAACGGTCGGTTTTTCATCACAAAATGAAGCACGACTCAAAGAGATAAAATCACGTCAAGACACGAAACCTTTTATTAAGCTCTTTAGAGACTTTGCACTGCTTAAAAAGAGTGCCATTCGCATACCAAACACCCAAAAAAATAGAGTTCGCCGTTCAAAAAAAACTACATTTATCGTTAAAGGAAACTCATTTAGAGTTGCACAAACGCAGCTAGAGTCGGCAGTGCTTCGCAATCTTGCTTGGTGCTACTCTACCTCTGCAAATGAAGCGGGCAAAAGTTTTGAAAGAGAGTTTTGCCAAACACACTCACAGATCGTCATAGAGGATGCCAAAGGACTTTTTGAGGGAAGGGCATCTACACTCTACAAAATAAACGCCACCAAAATTAGGAGGCTTCGATGAGTAAATTTTTTCAACTTCTACTCTCTGGAATGTTTTTTACATTTCTACTCGACTTTTTTCTCTTTTTGGGGATGTACCTGCACTATATTCAAGCACTAGAGATTCCACTCTACTACAATATCTTTTTTGTAGACAATCAGAGTTTTCTTCTCTTCTTTGGAGTCTCATTTCTTCTTGGATTTACTCTAATGTATCTGGGTCAAAAAGTGTCACTTTTACTCATTGGATCACTTTTTTTAGTAGTATTTTCAACACTTATTGAGCCTATTGGTTTTAAAATTGGAACGATACTTTTTACCCAGAAAGAAAAAACACTCTACACAAAAAAGTTTCAATATAGAGGTGAGATCTACTATGAGGGTAGAGAGGAGATCTACTTTTATGACACCAAACTAGACAAAATGCTTGCATTTGAAAAAAACAAAATCAAGGAGCTCCACTAAACATGAAACACTTCTCATCTATTGCCTCAGGCATCATCATTGGTACATCAGGTGCTGTGATGATGAGCATCTTAAGCGGTTGCGAGTCACAACAAGAGGTACAACAGCAGAACAAATTTTTAGTCATAGAACAACAAGCAGATGGTAAATACATAGTCGTCGAAGAGATGCCTACCGATGGACCAAGCCGTGCTATCATTCGTGAACGCGATGCCAATGGCAATGTGACTGAACGATTTATGAGCGAAGAGGAGATGAAAGCGCTTGCAGCGCAAGAGTACCAAAAAGTCCAAGATGGAACTAGTGAA
Organism: uncultured Sulfurimonas sp.; assembly: GCA_964548435.1. Taxonomy (GTDB): domain Bacteria; phylum Campylobacterota; class Campylobacteria; order Campylobacterales; family Sulfurimonadaceae; genus Sulfurimonas. Next base: position 6,083 of record CAZJRG010000043.1, read on the forward strand.
ACTGTCCAAGAGGGTGGAAGCGGTGCTGGAATGGGTCTTGCAGGGACAATACTCGCCGCTGCTGCAGGAGCACTGCTTGGAAATGTCATAGGAAATGCACTGATGAACAACAAAAACTTCTCTAAAAATGCCGCGGCTGCAAACAAGAGTGCCTATAGCCGTTCTGCATCTGGTGGATCAACAAAAAGCTCCACAAGTGCTAAAAAAAGTTTCTTCGGCAGCTCTTCATCAAGCCCATCTAAATCAAGCTCTTTTGGAGGCTAAATGGTAACGCTGCAAAAAGTCAAACCCATCTCCAATGAGATGTTAGAAGAGATCGGTCTTGAGTGGCACACTGATGGTGATGGGAGTAGCTACATCAGCGACTCTCTTGTAACCATCACACAAACGCAAGCAGATGAGTTCTACGAAGCCGCAAACGCGATCTATGATATGTATGTAGAAGCAGCTGAGTATGTCATAAAAAATGAACTATTTTTTGAACTAGGCATTCCGTTTAATCTTGTAGATGCCATTAAAAAGAGCTGGGAAAATGATGTCCACTGGCACATTTATGGACGCTTTGACCTTGCTGGCGGAATAGACGGCAAACCTATAAAGCTCATAGAGTTTAATGCCGATACGCCTACTGCGCTCTTTGAGACAGCACTTCTGCAGTGGGGAATTCTCAAACACAACGGCATGGACGAGGCAAAACAGTTTAATGAAGTCTACGAAGCCATAAGCCAAAACTTTAAACGTCTCATCACTCTCTTTGATGATGTGGCGGATTTTGATGCCCACTACGAGGGTTGGAAAATTCTCTTCTCATCCATTTCAAACAATGCAGAAGAGGAGAAAACCGCTCGTCTTTTGGAACAGATGGCAAATGATGCAGGTTTTGTCACTGCGTTTGAGTATCTTGAATCGGTCAATTTTGATGAAAACGGCATCTACGATAGAGATGACAATAGTTATGAATACTGGTTTAAACTCTATCCATGGGAAGATATAGCCATAGATGAGCCAGAACTTGCAACGATGCTCACTACTATCATGCAAAATCAAAACGCCATCATTTTAAACCCTGCATATACGCTTCTCTTCCAATCAAAAGGGATGATGAAAATACTCTGCGACCTCTTTCCCGACTCACCTTATCTGCTCAAAACTGCGTTTGAACCACTCAATGGAGTGAAGCAAGTCGAAAAGTCCGTTTTTGGTCGCGAGGGTGCAAACACTTCTATCATCGAAGCCGATGGAAGCATAAGCAGTAAAAACGACGGTCCTTATGGCAACTATAAAAAAGTCTATCAAGAGTATGTAGAGTTTGCGCAAGATAGTGAGGGGAAAAAGTATCAAGCTGGTGTTTTCTTCGCCTATGAAGCTTGTGGCGTTGGGTTTAGAGCAGGTGGAGAGATTATGGACAATATGAGCAAATTTGTTGCTCATACCATCGTATAAAGAGGAGTTGCTTAACCTTTGAGTCTCTTTTTTAGAATGATCTTTCCGCTCTCTACACCTGGCTGATCGTAAGCGTTTATGTGCATAAACTTCGCACAGATGGAGGTGAGTAGCTCATACTCATACATGAGACTTGCTATGGAGTATTCACTTATATCATCTATGGTGATGACGTCGCAAGGGATGTCTTGAAGGTTATTGAGTGCTTCTATGGTAGCGTCGGCTTGCATATTTATGAGTGAGGCAAACTCTATGTCGTGAAGATAGTCAAGCTCCTCAAGACCCTCAAGAGTCACAGCTGGAATACGTAGATGCGAATGAAAATCCTCTACTTTAATCACTGTCACCGTCTTGTCGCGTTTGCCCTCAACGATGAGCTGTAAAAAAGAGTGTTGATCTATGGGACCGATGATTCCAATTGGTGTAAGCCCTTGGTGGGTTTGGTGAATATCGAGCTTTCCTAAAGACTCTCCCCAAAGTTGAATATACCACTTGTTAAAACCCTCTAAACGCGAAGAGTAAGAGAAAAGAACATTCATATTAAAATTGTTTTTATTCTCTACAAAAAAGCGAGCCTTTTTCAAGAGCCTTTCATACTCCTGTGCTTTTGAGAAAAACGAAGCATGAATGGACTTGGCACCCTCTAAAATCTCATCTATATCTATGCCTACAAGTGCTAGTGGAACCAGCCCAACAGCTGTAAAAACAGAAAAACGCCCACCTACATTTTTAGGAATTTCAAAAGTTTTCATACCATTTTTTTGAGCATAACTGTTCAGCTTCGAGTCATGCTCCGTAATAACAAGCGTGTTAGAACTATCAATCTTTACAAGTGTATGAAGATACTTAAAGATAGAGATGGTCTCGACTGTAGTGCCAGATTTTGATATGACGACAAAGAGTGTATCTAAAAGATCTATGCCATGAAGCTTAGACTCTATGTCTACAGGATCGGTTGTCTCAAGAAAGTAGAGTTTTTTACAAAGCTCTTTGGAGTGCTTCAAAAACTTATAGATGGCATATGTTCCGAGTGTACTGCCACCTATACCAATAACCACGACATTAGAGTGTGCAACAGCTTTAGCATACTCTTTAAACTGTTTCGTATCTTGATGCACAAGGTTGTAGTAGCCTATCTCATCAGTGACTTTCTCTTTTGTAATGGCGTTAAAGACCTTCTCATCACTCAAACTTGGATTGACGTTATTTGTGTAGTGCATGCAAAGTACCTCTGTATGGATTTTTAAGTATTATAGCAAGCCAAACGCAGCTGTGGCGTTTATGATTGCTTCTTTATTCTACAGTTAAATTTTGAGTCTGTAGAGTTTTGCATTTGGATCAAGTACAACTGGCTCAAAGAGTCGCTCATCATACCGCTCTAGCACCATAAGCTGCACAAAAAGAGAGTTGTATGTCGCTTCATCAAGGAGTATAAATGTGTTGTAGTTAGACATATATATAAGTGTGATGTTTGAGCTTAGATCAAGTAGCTGCTCATCTACGCTCAACTTCATAGATGCATCGTAACTTGTTCTTACAAAACGTGCAAGACGCTCCACTTTTTGACCAAAATGGAGTGAAGTTGTCTGCTTATCGAGGTAAACGCCATCGGCAAGATGCAGCTTTGCTCCATCATCTTTAAAGTTTTTACTGACATAGAAAAATGGTTGCGCTCTTTTTGCACCACTCATAAGATCTAAGTTACTAAAAAGAGTAATGGTTGGGTAGATGTCGAGCATACGAAATGGAAGATATAAAAAGATCTCCCGCGTTTTAGCTGGTAACTCTATATCACTCTGCAAGGAGAGTAGAAAATCGTTTGTGTCCTTAAAACCATACTCTTTTGTCATCTCTTCAATATTTGAATGGAGTGTAATGTTTGTATCTTTTTCTCTTAAGTCAAATGCACGCTCTGTATACTCCACATCTAAGCGTGCCATCTTCGCAGCTATATCTTGCGGTTGTGTGAGTGCAAAGCTTACAGGAAAGTTGACATCGCCTTCATGCTTTCCGCCATCCACGAGAGTTTTTACATCACTATAGTAACGCAGTGGATAGCCATAGTCCCACCATGCAAGCGCGTAGTCCTCGCCATCTGAAACCTCGCCAAGACGCTCTAAAACCTTCACTTCGTTGTTATTAAAAACAGTAGGAACTCTGTAGTCGTCTATGTGTTTGTAGTTTGGATAGAGTAGTGCTAACGAGGCAGCCACCATAAATAAAAAACGCAGCTTGGCTGTTGGGAGCTTGCTTGAGAGCTCTGTTATCAAAAACGCTACCCCAAACGCCAGCACAGGCACCGCATAGATGGTAAAACGCAGCCCCCCAGTATACGCCAAAAAGCCAAGCCCCACCATCGGGAGTGCTAAAAGCATAATCTTGTGACGGTAAGCCAAGTAAGCAAAGCCACCAAGTGAGAGCAAGAAAGTGACCACATGCCCACTGATGCGCTCGGCAAAGAGACTAAAAGGAATGCTCCCCGCCTCCCTGACCGTCTGCATGACCGTGAAGAAGTGAAGCCCTAAACCCTCTTTGGAGCTTAAAAGGTCATCTCTAAAGATGTAGAGTCTGAGTCGCTCCCAAATAGGCTCAAAACCTCCAGAGAAGAAAAACGCAGCTACCGAGAGACCCAAGACGTAAAAGAGATACTTCTCAAACTTCTCTTGTGTGAGCACAAAGTATGAAATACCCACAAGCACCAAACGCAGCCACCCATCAAGCCCCATCATAGCAAAGAGCATAATCGCGATGAGCTTGTAGTTGTAACCGTTTTTTCTATCAAAAATGAGTGTGTAGAGTAAGATAAGTCCTAAAAATGCAAACTCTAGCGAGTAGCTCTGCGGATACCACCATCGGTAGACGAGGATGTCAAGAGCAGTGATAAGAAGGTAGATATTTTTGTTGGTCTGTATCGCCCAGATGATCGACCACAGAAGAAACATAGGCAAAACGATATTGAGCATATCAGTATCATAATAGCCTGCCATAGTTCGATTGTAATAGCTGTGTGCTACAGAAGCCAAAAGCGCGGCGATGAGTCCCATCTCTAGGTTTTTGAGCATTTTTGCGATGAGAATGATAGGAATGACCACCAAAGAACTCAGCACCACAGGCATGTAAAAGATGATGCTTTCAAATGAAAATGGCAAGATAAATGCAAAAAATGCCGTGAGTTGCGATGCGGCTTCATTAACCGCAGAGAGATCGTTTGCTTGATGAAAACTAGCAAGCAGATCTCTAGCACCCTCTGCAAAAAAGTATCCATCATTGGTGTTGATCATAAACTGACCATTATGCATAAAAGCCTCATAGCCCCAGAAGTTCAAGACCCAGACCAAACGCAGTGCTATGGAGAATGTAAATGCGATAAAGATGTAAAGGAGTATGCGTTTTGATTCTGTCATATTTATTGGCTCTTTATGTGAAATTGAGACATATTTATATCTAAAAAATCATAAATTCCATTTGATAGCAATGACTCTTTTTCTAAAAAAGTGAGCTCTTAGTTGATAAATTTTCTATGTTTAGGGAGGTTTAAAATGTGGTGGCTCCGAATACTGGATTCGCAAAGTATTTTTCTAAAACTCCATGAATTAGGGCTTCGAGTTGTGCGGCTTCGAAGTTTTGTATCATAGTTTTCCCTTGTAGTATCATAATAGATTTAGTTATAATACATAAAATTAATTACATATCGGTGTAAGCAATGGTAGCTTAGGTTTTCGTATTGGAAATTTTAAAGCTATCCAAGGAATTGGAAAGGCTACACACTTTGCAAAACTTTCCAAAGAAGTTTATGACGAATACAGCTTACTGAAAGAGAAAGAGCTTAGAGAGTTGGCTTTCTTTTAATATCCCATAATCAATCTGTCTATAAGCTCATCATCATTGATGTTTTCAGTAGTGCGATTCCAACTAATATTATTCATTTCGTTATGTTTTTCAGTCTCTGAATTAGTTTCTCTCTCTTTTCTCTTTTTTGCTCCATGATGTTTTTTTTCTATTACTCTTTCCTCTTGAAAATTGTAAAAAACATTTAACTCTAAACTTCTTCTGTGTTTTAAAATGTCTTTCCAGTTTCCTTTTCCGAATAGATAAGTGTTTAATTCATATAATCCGGTACCAGCACGTATGATTACTTCATTTTTAACAAGTTTTGTAATATTGTTATTAACATAGCTTAGGCTTTTATTCAATTCTTTAGCTATACGCTCTTTTATAGTTTTATTAACTACTATTTCTTGCTCATAATTTACATACTTCAAGAGCGCATACATTAAATCGCTGCTAATATCGAGCTTATAAAAATAAGCTATATCTTCTATATACAATTTAATATAACTCGGTTCAACTTCTGCTTTAAATCGTGATGTATTCGTTGTTTCTATTATTTCACCATTATCGCCAATTTTTGTAGTAGTCTCTGAGTATGCTACATTTCTTTCATATCTTCCTCTCATGTATTTTTACCTCTTATTATTAGAATACGATTACTCGTTTCTAAGTAATAGAGTTCTATTTAAAAAAATATGACAAATACACGAAATATGTAAAAATTTCCAAAAATTTTAATAAATCATTCCAGAATACGAGCAAAATCATTCCTCATATCGAGGAATAAACATACTCATACCGAGTAATCAAAAAAGAGACTAAAAAGTCTTTAAAAGTGCCTAAATAGTGAAGTTATAAAGAATTTAAAAAATCATTCTCTCCTTCTATTATTTTTTACACAATTAAAATGATGTGTAATGGTCTGTGATACTTAATCTACTATGTCCCATTTCTAAGCTTGTCTGAGCTTTTGCTTCGTTTTCGTTGTATCCGCTACTTTTTAGCTCTTCTACTCTATCCTGTGCAAAATTATATCGGAGTCCATGAGTACCGTTATAATCTTGATTTGTTGAGATTACTGCTTCTTTTAATGTTTCTCTATACTCTGTATAATTTGCTTTGTAGCCCATTTCTTTTGCTTCTTGCACTCTTTGTATAGTTTCATTACTCAAAGCTCTTGTAGTGTATTCTATGCAGCCTTTTGAACCATTTATTGTGATTGTGTTGTCTCGGTTTATAGTCCATTTTGAGCTGTTTAAAGCATAATCAGCTCTTT
>CAZJRG010000044.1:0-12581 GCA_964548435.1 uncultured Sulfurimonas sp.
CGCGACTATATGCTCGAGTTTTTTGAGATGATGGTCGTCTTACAACTGCTTGCATTAGAGATATCTATAAGATTAGGTAATGATGTTGATATGCCTAGAAATCTTGCAAAAAGTGTTACTGTCGAGTAGAAACAAAGCCTTAAATGCAACATTAAATGTAGTTTTATAATCGGTTAGCTATTATAATCTTTTATATATCACATTTCTTTGAGCAGGTTTAAATGACAACAAAATCAAAACTCCTCTTTATCGTAGCTATCATGTTACTAGGTCTTGGCATTGCCACCATAGTCAATGTCTCTCTAAACTTCAGAGACTACAGCATTAAAAATGCTGTCGAGAAGTCAACCATGACTGCTGCAATCGTTAAAGATGGACTCACTGCACATATGGTAAATGGCACGATGGATAAACGCCAATACTTTTTAGAGCAGATATCTACAAACAACGACGATGTCAAAGATCTCTGGCTCGTACGTTCAGAAAATGTTGTCAAACAGTATGGTCCAGGCTTCAACAACGAAACCATTCGTGATGCAATAGATGAAGAGGTTCTTGCAACAGGCAAGATGGTAACCAAGATTCATGAGAAGACCGATAGCATCATTATGCGTGTCACCGTTCCTTATAATGCAAGCGCTCACCCTACAAAAGGTGCAAACTGTATAGCATGTCACGATGTAGCTCCTGGGGAGACTTTAGGTGCCATTAGTATGGAGTATGACATCACAGATATGCGAAATACTGGCTTTTTTACCATCTTAAAAATTCTCACCATCAATATAGTATTTATCATCATCGTACTCTATCTCATCAACTACTATGTAACGCCATACATGAAGCTCTTCTCCAATATGCAAGATGGGATTACAAAGGCTTACAGCGGGGATTTTTCACACGAGTTTGAGAGTAGTGTCAAAGGGGATGCAAAAAACATCGTTTCTCAGCTCAACACACTCTTTAGAAAGATGCAAGAGACATTTGGAGACATCAAGTACAACCTTGCGACTTTCATTCCCCAAGGCTGCGTTTCTTCATCTGATCCTCTCTATGAAGCAAAAACCATTATTGGTGAACTCTCTGATATCTATAAGTTCAAAAAGACCATAGAGCTAGATTCTACTAAAGAGGTAGTCTATACTCGAATTATGGACATCTTAAAAAACAAGTATAAACTTGTCAGTTTCGCATTTTATGAAGTCGATACAAAAACAGCAAGCCGTAGACTCGTAAATGCAGATACAGGATACACCATATGCCACGAAAATGTAAATGAGAGTGCTTTTTTATGCCGTGCACAAAGAACAAAAACAGATGTTATCTCGACTGAATTTGTAAACCTATGCCAGCACTGTGATGCAAAAGATATGCACTATATCTGTATCCCTTTTACCATCAACGAAGACAACTCTATCGTCATCTCCATCACTGCGACAAAAGAGAGTGAGATAAGCCATGTAAACTCAAAAATACCAAGCATTAAAAACTATCTTGAAGCTGCAAAACCAGTCATTGAGAGCAGAATCCTGATGGCTAAACTACGAGATACATCGCTTAGAGATGGTATGACAGGACTCTACAATAGAAGATTTTTAGAGGAGTTTATCGATCAGGTAATGAGTCAGGCACAAAGAAGTAGTCAAACATATAGTGTGCTGATGATAGATGTCGACTTCTTTAAAGCTGTCAATGACACCTATGGTCACGATGCCGGAGACAAAGTGATCGTCGAACTCTCAAAAGTCCTCAAAGAGAACATCCGTATCTCAGACCTTGCCATCCGCTATGGTGGGGAGGAGTTTGTGGTACTGCTCCACAATGCGACCCAAGAGGGAACAATGAGTGTAGCCCAAAAAATCCACTCTGCGTTTGCGAAACTTATCTTCCATGTAGGAGTGGGTGAAACCATACAAAAAACCATGAGTATAGGAATTGCAAAATTCCCAAGCGATGGGGACACTATCTGGAAATGTATCAAGTTTGCTGATACTGCACTCTATGTGGCAAAAACGACAGGAAGAAATAAAATAGTAGAGTATGATCCAAAAATGTCTGAGTCTGAAAACCTTAGATAAGATCTTCTCTACATGAAGAGCTCTAAGAAGCTTTTTTCTTTTTTAGAGTGAGTCTCATAGGAGCACTTACGAGATTCAACCCTCTTCTTTTTCACCACAAATCACTCTTAAAATATAAATAGCTACAGAACCAAAAAGAGAGTTTACACAGTAGAAAAAGCCATAAAAAATAGGCATAAAAAAAGCCCGATATATGCAGAAGCATACTCAGGCTTTTGAAGTGCTAAAGAGTGCAAATGCCTAGTGGCATCCACATCCTGAACCACAGCTCTCACCTTGGCTCTTTGGAGCTGCCACAGGTGCTGCTGCAGGAGTTGAACAAGCCGATACACCTGGAGGTGTTGTAGGCTGCACTGCTGCGTTATCTACACCACCCTCTGCGTTTATCTGCTCAATCGTTGCCCAAATAGAAGCCGCAGCAGCAGCAAAACGTTTTGCTGACTCAGATGTAGGACTTGCAAAAGTGATAGGTTTCCCTTCATCTCCACCCGTTCTCACGCCTGGCTCTATAGGAATCTGAGCGATAATTTTTGTGTTAAACTCATCTGCCATTGGCTGAGATGTACCCTTACCAAAAATATCATACTCAACACCCGTATCTGGAGCGATAAATCCGCTCATGTTCTCGATAATACCCGCGATTGGAATATTTAACTTCTGGAACATGTTGAGTGAACGGCGTGAGTCATCGAGTGAAACTGACTGTGGTGTTGTGACCGTAAGACCAGCTGTAACAGGAACGGCTTGAGCAAGTGAAAGCTGTGCATCTCCTGTTCCTGGAGGCATATCGATAACAAGTACATCAAGCTCCGACCATAAAATGTCGCGTAAAAACTGCTCGATAGCCTTCATAATCATAGCCCCACGCCAAATGAGTGCTTGACCCTGCTCCATAAGTGAACCCATAGACATCATCTCTATACCGTACGCTTTGATTGGTAAGACTTTGTTACCATTTACTTCAGGTTTAATGTCAGCAACACCCATCATACGAGGGATGTTTGGTCCATAAATATCTGCATCTAATAGACCTACTTTGAGTCCTTGAGCCGCTAACGCGATTGCTATGTTGAGTGAAGATGTAGATTTACCAACCCCACCTTTACCAGAGCTTACCATCAAGAAGTTTTTCACTTGAGGTGCGATATTTCTTCCGTGTGAAGAGGACTCTTTTGGCATCTTTGGTGTTTTAACATTACAGTTTACAGCGTTAGCTCCTGCAGCTTTGAGTGCTGCTGTTGCTTCTTCTTTTATCTGTTGTGCTACTTCTGGAGCACTTGAAGTAATCTCTACTGTAAAGCCTACATTTTCACCATTGATCTCTATGTTGCTAACAAAGCCAAAAGTTACGATATCTTTGGTAAACCCGGGATACATAACCTTGCTAAGTGCTGATTTTACAATTTCTTCAGTCATTATATTCGTTCCTCATCTGTTGTGATTTTAATTATTTTCGTAGGATAGCGCAGCCAAATAAGACAAAAATTGTCTTATTTTGGTAATTGGATTTTTTAAGCTAAAAGAGCAGCCTCTTCAGCCTCTTCTTTCTCTTTTGCTTCATCAATGATTCTTTGGATGCCCTCTGGGTTCTCCATAATCTCTTGCGTTATCTTATAAGAACAGAATTTTGGTCCACACATAGAACAGAACTCCGCCTCTTTAAATACGTCTTGAGGAAGTGTCTCATCGTGATACTCACGAGCTCTCTCGCTATCGAGTGCGAGTTCAAACTGTTTTTCCCAGTCAAACGTGTAACGAGCATCACTCATCTCATCATCGATGTCACGCGCACCTTTACGTCCACGTGCGATATCTGCTGCGTGAGCCGCAATTTTGTATGCGATGATACCAGCACGTACATCCTCTGCGTTTGGAAGACCTAAGTGCTCTTTTGGCGTTACATAACATAACATACTAGCTCCATGCCATCCACCAACTGCAGCACCAATAGCTGAAGAGATATGGTCATATCCAGCTGCGATATCAGTTACAAGTGGGCCAAGTATGTAAAAAGGAGCCTCGTGACAAAGTTCTCTTTGGATTTTCATATTACGCTCAATCTGGTTGAGTGGAACGTGTCCTGGACCCTCGATCATAACTTGAACGTTCTTTTCCCAAGCTCTTAAAGTAAGCTCACCAAGAACTTTAAGCTCACCAAGTTGTGCATCATCAGAAGCGTCCGCTAAACAACCAGGACGAAGTGAATCTCCAAGCGAGAGAGAGACATCATAACGCGCACAGATATCTAAGATATCATCAAACGCAGTATAGAAAGGATTCTCTTTATGGTAGTGCATCATCCAAGCAGCCATGAGTGAGCCACCACGAGAAACGATACCCATCTTGCGTTTAGCCACTTTTGGCATAGTCTCTAAGAGAAAACCCGCATGAATAGTAAAATATGAAACACCTTGCTTTGCTTGACGCTCTAAAACCTCAAGCATGACATCTATGCTCAAATCTTCGATTTTGTTTCCAACATCGTGAAGGATTTGATAGATTGGCACTGTTCCTATTGGAATTCTAGAAGCATTGATGACTGCTTTTCTTATCTCATCGAGATCTCCACCAGTTGAGAGGTCCATTGCAGTATCTGCTTTGTAGTGTTGAGAGACTTCCATCTTTTCAACCTCACCCATAACATCTGAAGCGATTGCAGAAGACCCAATGTTTGCATTAATCTTACACTTTGCGGCAAGTCCTATAGCCATTGGCTCTAGAGATGTGTGATTGATATTTGCAGGAATGATCATACGCCCGCGTGCAATTTCGCTACGTACTAGCTCAGGAGATAGATCTTCTACCTTCGCAACATACTCCATCTCTTGTGTAATAATGCCCTGTTTTGCATAATACATCTGTGTACGAACAGGATCGTTTTCTCTCTCTTTTACCCATGAAGATCTCATAGTTTCTCCTAATAATATATATTTTTTGTAACAGTTGTTAGATGGAAATATAGTCAAATAAAGTTAATTTAATCTAAAGTATATTATTGAAAATTTTATTTATCTCAATTACTTAAGAATTTAAGAGGAGTTACTCCGTTTCAAGATAAAAAAAAGAATAAACTCTGTATAATTTCGTAACACTGTAAATTTTGAGGAGACTTTTTGTCTGATACTACTCTTATAATGCTTTGTGCTGGTGGTTCAACCCGTTTTGGTATGGATGTAAAAAAACATTGGCTCAGAATAGAAGAGGATCCCCTGTGGTATTTCGTAACGAAAAGATTAACGCAGCAGAGTGATTTTTTTGAGACCATTGTTGTGGGTTCAGCTGATGAGATTAGCTTTATGTCGGCATATGAAGAGTATAAATTTGTAGCAGGCGGTAACACCCGTCAGCAATCCTTAAAAAATGCACTTGAGTATGTAACTACACCCTATGTTTTAGTAAGTGATGTTGCTCGAGCATGTATTCCTACATCTTTACTCGATCGTATTCTACAAAAAAAGGGATTGGCTGCGAGCATAGTCCCTTGTATAGATGTGAGTGACACCGTAGTCTATGAGATGCAAACCATCAACAGAGAAGCACTCAAAAGAGTCCAAACGCCACAACTTTCACAATGTGACATCCTCAAAAAAGCACTCCAAACTGAAGCACTTTTTACAGATGAGAGTAGTGCTATCGTAGCGTTTGGTGGTGAAAGAATCTTCGTAGAGGGAGATGTTGAGGCACACAAACTCACCTTCGCTCACGATCTACTCAAAACGCCATGCCTCAGAGCACCTTCAAGCGATACACTCGGCGGTAACGGATTTGATGTTCACCCTTTTGAAGATGGCAAAGCGATGTGGCTTGGAGGTGTGAAGATAGAGAGTAGTTTTGGCTTCAAGGCTCATAGCGACGGAGATGTAGCTATTCATGCTCTCATTGATGCACTTTTGGGTGCTGCTGGAATGGGTGACATTGGGACACTCTTTCCAGATAGTGATGCAAGCTACAAAAACATAGACTCTAAAGAGCTCTTGGGGCATGTCGTGACAAAATTACACCACTTTGGTTATAGCATTATAAATGTAGATCTTACGATTATTGCCCAGACACCGCGTTTAGAGTCTTACAAAGGGCTTATGCGCGAGCGTCTTAGTGAGATACTTCACATAGCCAAACAGAGAGTCAACATCAAAGCCACTACAACAGAAAAGCTTGGATTTTTAGGAAGATCCGAGGGGGTTGGTGTTTTGGCAAATGCAAACTTAAAATATTTTAATTGGAAAATGATAGGACAAGAATGAAAATACTAATTATTGAAAACGAAATTTATCTCGCACAAAGTATCGCTACAAAACTTGGTGAACTTGGGCATATTTGCGAAATGTGTACATCAACAAAAGATGCCATTAAAAGTAACAACTACGATGTCGTTTTACTCTCGACAAATATCAACGGGCAAGACTTCAACCCAGTTATTGAGACTTTTAAACGCTCAATTGTCATTCTTATGGTCTCATACATATCTAATGATACAGTCTCAAAACCACTCTCAGCAGGTGCAAAAGACTACATTCTCAAACCCTTCATGATCGAAGAGCTCATCCGTAAAATAAACCACTACCAAGATTATGAAAAACTCAAAAAACGCAATGAAGCTTATGAAAAGTATCTCGCTCACAACTTTCTCTCAGCAAAACATGAACAGAGTCTCAATGTAGAGCTTCCAATTTTCATCTCTTCAGGATTTCAAAAGTATGCTGACTCTTTTGCGTTTGAGTATGCACACAAAGAGAACCTGCCTATACATTTTCTTACACTCAACGATCCAAAAGCCCTCAGTGCAATCGACTCTTTACCACAAAACTGTGTCATCTACATCATAGATTATCAAGTTCTCAAAAAGAGTGATAGAAAAATGCTCTGTGATCTTGTAAGTAGTAAAAACGCCATCATCGCAAGCACTGAGAAGATCGATGACGATACATTTCCTATTATTGAAATCAAGAGTGAAAACAATGTTTTTGATAAAAGCGACATCTTACCTATCGAAGATTATGTGAAGTTTATCGTCATAAACTATCAAGACAAATATCCAGATACAGAACTCTCCAAAAAACTAGGCATAAGCAGAAAAAGTTTATGGGAAAAGCGAAAAAAATATGACATCATCAAGAAAAAATAAAACAATCTACATCGACAAAGAGGCGGCTTCTGTTTTAGAACTTGTGGCTGATTCACTTCTGCTACCAGTTACAGGACTTATGAATGAAAAAGAGGCTAAAAGTGTTCTAGAGACAGGAATGATTGGAGAGAAATCTTTTCCTTTTCCTTTCATACTTGCACCATCGGGACGTAAAAATGAGTTACTCATTCCAAAACTCAAAGCAGGTGAAGAGGTCATCATCATCTGTGAGGGCAAAGAGTTTGCTTCACTCATCGTTGAAGATACTTTCAAGATAAACCCAAATGAGCGTGTAAAACACATCTATGGTACTGATGATGTGACCCACCCAGGGGTAAAATCAACACTTAAACGTCTTGGCAACTGGGCACTTTCTGGAAAATACACCATCTTTAACAAACAAAAAAATCGCAACAAAATCAAAATAGAAAATGCCAAGAAACGTATAAACGCCAAACACACGACATGTATCGTTATGGGTGCAAATCCGCTCCACAGAGCACACGAGCGTCTTATCCGTCAGACACTTGATGGAACTGATCTGCTCGTCATATTTCTTCTCAAACCCTACAATAATGCAAATCTTAGTTATGAGATACGCAAAGAGGCTTTAGAGTTTTTTGTAAACAACTACCTTACAAAAAGCCGTGTCGTTATCATTCCACTAGAAAACAGCTATATCTTCGCAGGATACAACGAGATCATGATTGATGCCATCGTAGCAAGCAACTACGGATGTGACACCATCAAAATTGGTAGAAACCATGCTGGACTTGGGATGTTTTATGATGCCAACTCTAACAAATCCATAGTAGATAAAATAGTAGGTATAGATATAGAGATAAAAATTTCAAGTGAATATGTCTACTGTGATGAGTGTAAAACCCTTGTAAGTAAAAGCACCTGTCCACATGGGCAACACCACCAGATCTCTTACCACTCAGACTCTATTTTACAGCTTTTAGAAGCAGGTATTTTACCTCCTGCGGTACTTATAAGAAAAGAGATCTCTTCGTTTATTCTCTCAAAACTCTATCCAAATAGATTTAAAAACCTAGAAAAACTCTACTATGACACCTTTGCCACACAAGGACTTTTAGAAGAGCACACTGAGAGAGATTTTTACCTTGAACTAATGAAGTTGTACCAGACAACTTCTCTTACGTAGTGACTCTTAAGATGAAGTTGACACTCTCTTTGATCATCGCTCTGTTGCTCTCTGGAGCGATTTTTCTCTATCTCGATGTAAGCACGCTTTTTTTGGCAGCGCTTCTCGTAGCGGTTGTGGCGTTTAAAACAAAAAACAGATATGGTATTTTAGATAAAGTGAGTGCGCTTATGTTTGCACTCAGCGTTGCTCCAGCCAAGGGTGTGGCACTTATCGATATGGGCGATATAGAGAACGGATTTGTAGTGCAGATACTTTTGAGTCTAGTGGCGTTTCTCTACTTCTATCTGCAAAAACCATCGATCATCGGCAGACTCTACACTGCACAAAATCTTCCCGCTGGCGTAGTGCTCAGTAGTACCATCGCAGGATTTGCCGCGGGTATAACGAGTGCTGCGTTATGGCAGATCTACATATTTAGTAAATCTCTTTAACGCGACCCACCTCTCCACTCATAAGTCGTACTTTTATACCGTGAGGATGAGAGGGGGATTTTGTAAGGATGTCTCTGACAATTCCATCAGTTAAACGCCCACTCTCTTGATCTTGCTTGAGGACTATGGCTACAGAGCCGCCATGTTTTATATTTACTCGTTTTGTGCCATCTAGCATCAGATTACCAAAGGGTCTGATGATGGCTCTATCTCTTCAAAATCAGCAATTATCGTATCGAACATCTTCATAGTTTTTCTAGCCTTCATAATCTGCTCATCAAAGATATATTTTGAGGATGGAAACGCCTCTGCTAGCTCTGTGTAGATCAAAATACGTCCATTGATATGTTTGTTTATCTCAGCAAATGCACGCTCTAAAAACTCTTTTTTAGTTGTGTGTCTAAAGAGAGCTCGCACCATCTTGATACGCTCTTTGATAGGAATGGACTCATCTATCTTTTCAGCGACACGTTTAATGTCGATGCGTGAGAGGTAAACACCACTGATAGCAGGCGCCAAAAGCTTTGCTGTGAGTGCATCAACAAACTGTGGAACAGGCTCTTCATCTACCGCATCGCCTTTATCTGGATTTTGTGCTGTGTTTGTCTCTTCACCAGAGAGTGAACACTTCTCTACAACAAACTTATCAAACTCTGCTCGTAAATCTTTTAAATCTTCATGGTTCATGCTTCATTTTTCCTTTATTTTAAAATTTCACCATACGCTCTTTGCGTGAGTCGCTCTAGAAGCTCATCGTATCCTACATAACTCGCTCCAAGCTCTTGTGCACGCAGCCTTAGAGGTGAGAACTGCTTTTTGTTTTTCATATCTATGCTCTGTTTTGCAAGATGTGTCACCATAGAGAGTGTCGAGAGATCACCAAAGTCAAACACCACATCAAATCTTGAGAGATCTAGAGGCATATCTTTTGAGACTCTGTTGATGTCTGGATGGGGTAACTCTAGCTCCTGTGTAAACGCCAAAAGGGCTTCGAGATCATCGTGAAAATAGCTCACTTCAAACCCGCAAGAGAGAAATGAAAATGCTTTTGCATAGTGATTGATTCCAATAATAGCAAGCTTTGTAAACGCCATATCTTTAAGATACTCACTTAAAACACGAATACTAAAGATATCTCCGCGAAGTCGCTGCTCTTCTCTGTAGAGTATGTCACACATACCGCTGCGTTTGACAAGCATCGAGGCATCATCAAGAAGCTCAACTACTTTGCCTACATACTCACTCGAGATGATGGCACCATTTACATGCGATTTTTTCATATTGGCGATAGTAAAGTAGAGATCATCCTCGCGAATATTCATCGGTATGATCATCGAGTCATCGCCGTGTGCTTTAAACTCTTTATTAATGAGTGCGCAAAAACGGCTCGATCCAGCCTCTTCGCCAATGTAACCAAAGAGTTTGGTTGTTTGAGAGATGCTGTTGTCGTTGTTCATCATAAGAGACTCCTTTGTTTAAAATCCATCACTAATCCCCCAGAGGTCTCTTGCCTCTTGCTCCTCTATTTTACATCTATAACAGAGTCTATCATCATTGTTAGTGCTAAAGATCACATTGCACTCATCACAGCGTTTGACGCTAAACGCGATGAGATTTTGCACCTCTGGTTCGAAAAACTCTTTTACATTATAAGCTTTTGAGAGTGTGAGTGCATCTGGAGCACACACATCGTGGCAGATATGACACTTCACGCAGACAAGTGGGTCAAAATCTATCTTGGCGTTTTTAACATTTGAGCTTAGTGCTCCCGTAGGACAGACACGATAGCACATTTGACATGCGGTGCAAAGAGTCTCATCAAGACGTTTTTGCGATGTAAAACTCACTTCATTGGCATCTACGGTGTGAAATACAGAGGGCTTTTGAGCCCGTTTGAGTGCCATAAAGAAGAGTTTTCTTCGCTCTGGTATCACCTTCTTTCGCAGAAGTGCTATATCCTCTTTTTTGAGTGTGTGCTCTATGAGTGCATCATCTGCTTTTTGCATCTCATCTTCAAAACTCTTCTTCATCTTTCCAACAGTTTTGAGGTTTAAGACACTTAAAAAATCTCTTCTATCGCTCTTAGTCTCTAAAGAGCTCTCAAACGCCACCGCTTCAAGTCGCACTTTTGCATCACTCTCTATAGCCTCTAAAAGATAGCTCGCCTCTTCATAGTTTGCCATGATCTGCGTTTTGCAGCTATGGGCTATGGAGCAAGTGTCACAGTGAGCCATATCAAAGATGATCTCTTTTTTAAGCAGTGCCATGGAGATGATGTGCTCCACCGAGAGTGCACTTAGACAAGGAACGTTTTTCTTGCAGGAGAGGAGATTTTCCTCTGACTCCATAAACTCAAAAAAGAGCTCTGTTGCATTAAACTCCTCCAAACGCAGTGCCTCTGTGGGACAAACACTTGTACACCCGCCACAGCTCACACATGCAGAGAAGTTTATGGCTGGAAGTGGTTTACCCACTACAATGGCATTTGTAGGGCAGATACTCTCGCACTTCTTACACTCGCTCTCTACGCTTAGCGATCTGACACATGCACCCGCAGTAAGTTTTAACATGCTCTCTTACACAAGCTCGTTAAGGTACTCGTTATCGCTGAGAATAAACTCTAACGCCATATCTGCAGCATCATAATAGAGCGGAGTACGAGACTCATACTTCATGTTAATAAGATACATCGGTGCCCAACGCAGTAGATGTTTGTTTAAAAACTCCTTTTGCACACGTCTAAGTTCAGCCACCGCTTCGGTGTCGTTTTGCTTGAGAGCTTCAAGCTCTGCATTGCACAGATGGTGCATAAACTCAAGTTCAACCCCAATATGATCGGCAGATACAGTTCGAGAGACCTCATAATCGACCATAAAATCATAAGCACTGTACATATCTGTAACAGGATTCGCCCCTCCCGTCTCAATCATCTGATCTTCTCTTGTATAGAAGGTTTCATAGGGAATGAGGTGCAAAAGTGCTAGGTTTACAAAATCTGGATTGATCTGCTCGTTTAAGAGCTTCTCTTCGCTCGTGCTATAAAGTGGCTCCCACTCTTTGAGCGTAGGAAAAAAGTCCATAATTACAGGATCGTTTTTTATAGTCTTTAGTGTTTGTGGCTCTAGCTCTTGGAGAAGCACACGGCTTAAAAGTGCATAAATGTTTACTCTTGACTCAGTCTGTTCCATCATAAAATTCTTTGTATTAGTATTAAGGGTGGAGATTTTAGCACAAGTTACTGAAACTACAATTATGCAATGCGATTTGAAAATTTTTATCGCTTAAAAGAGATTTGTGCATATTGTGAACATTTCTCTTTTTGTAAATTGCTTGCTTAGCTTAAATGGCAAGCTCGCAAAAAACTTAAGAGAAAAATGATGCTTATTTCTGAGTTTCTAGATCGCTGCTTTGTGTGTAGATATGCATCGAAGGAAATGCAAACGCGAGACTGTTTTGCTCAAGTATCTCCATGATTTTGAACATAACATCCTCTTTTATAGCAAGCCACTCATCCCAAAGCACTGTCTTGGTAAAACAGTAAATAAGTATGTTTATGCTCGATGGAGCAAACTCATCTACGTGAACTATCAGTGTCTTTTTTACACCCTCTAAGTCATCTTTGGAGACTATCTTTGCAAAGCTCGCGTTTTGGTGCTCGTAGGGAGTATTTTGCGTCACAATTCCTGTGTGTTTGTCGAGCATATGATAGATCTGACTCACTGCGTTTTTGATATCTTGGGCTTTGGCTAACAGTAAGTGTTGTTTTTCTGTGGTCATCT
>CAZJRG010000045.1:0-4166 GCA_964548435.1 uncultured Sulfurimonas sp.
TCGCGTCATTTCTATCGAGCGCGAAACGTTTCGAGCTTGATTGCATATTTTCAATCACAAAAGGGATCTTTGACTGCCCTACACGCACGCGGTGCTCTTGCGTTTTGTCGATGTAGATGTCTCCATAAAAGTCGCGCAGTTGCCCGAGATTTTTCTCTTCAGATGCAAAATCTGGCTGTATGTAGATGCCCAAATGATCCCCCACATTTCCAGCGACAATGAGACGAGCGCGACGGATCAAGAAGCCGTCATTGCCTTGATTGACAGATTTATCCGACCAGAGTGTATAGTCTTGCTCTGGGGCATTCAAAAAGAAGGACTTTCTAAACTGCATATACCCTTTGAGTTTGATCTTATCTGCCCAGTGCGGCTTCATCTGCGAGAGCGCTCCCTCGCTCATACCCTCTTGGTCGAGCACTTGTAGTTTTGGCTGTGTTTGTAAGGCTAAATCACTCGCTCGCTCTTTGTTTACATCGCTGCTTTTAGCAGAGTGTGGCTTCTCTGTATAACCTTGCTTCTGCTCTTTGGTAACGGGTGCAAACTCGCCTAAAAGCACCCTGTTTTTTCCAGGAGTCGCAAAAATCTCTCCTGTAGTGCTATCTGTGTAGAGTTTAATGTTGGCTCCAAACGCAGTAGTGGCACTCAGAGCCGCTACTACAAGTGAGAGTTTTAGTTGTTTCATGATCTATCCTAATTCTTTATTCTTTATGATTTCAAGTTTTTAGTAAAAAAAGCTTAAAACTCCACCTGTGCTGTGAGCATATAAGCGATACCGTTATACTCCTCACGAGCACTCCCAGCCTCATTGTCTGTCGCATCAACACTTGCTACCCACTCTAAATTTTCATTTTGATCCCAAGCAAAACCGCCTATAAAACTCCTCTGCTCCTTATCATTAAACTCTCTTTTCCAAAGATCATAACGTGCAAGTGCTCTAAACTGTTTATGCTCACCCATGCGGTACTCTGCGTTTACACCATAGCCTGAGCCCGCTTGTAAAGAGATGCTTGAGAGAAGGTAGTTTGGTGTATTGCCACTTTGAAGTCTATCTGCACGAGTATCTAGTGACTCTATATACTGTGCCGCAATTAAAAACGCAGGCATATTAAAGACGGTGTGAACTCCACCAAAAACAAGATCGTCATATGCAACTTCACTGCCATCTTTAAAGAGTGCTCGATGCTCTTGGTTGTACTGCCCATAAAAAGAGGCATCCCAGTATGTCACACTATCTTGCTTGTCTTCACCCTTTGTTCCCAGAAGATGTGCAGTCGTTCGCCACTCAAAACTCATCCCTTTTTGAATCTGTGTCGCATGGTAACCCTCACCATTAAAGAGCCCTATTTCAGAGTCAAAATAGTCTGTTTTTGTCTTGAAATTGACCCCAAAATCAGCTGAATTTGTAAGGTTGGCTCCATTTCCCTGCTCTACTAAAACTTCAGAGATATTTCTAAAGTACCAAGAGTTATGCTCTTCGTAGTCATTCCAAGGGCGGTGCGCTATTCCTATCTCGACTCCTGTATATGGCAAAACGCCATCGAGGTAGAGATAAGCATACTTAATACGAAGGAGCATATCTCCATCTGTGGCATCTTCAGTATCAAAATCGTTATCTTGATGTACATCGAGTGTAACGCGGTAGTAGGATTTTTTATCTTCTAAGAAGTACGCTTTTGCTTGAAGATACGCACGACGAATCTCAAATTGACTCGTCGTCTCGCGAAAACCATCTCCAGAAGATGTAGCTCCTGAGTTAAAATCGTTGTAGGTGTAGCCTATGTAGGTGAGTCCGCTGAGTTTTATCTTATCGGCATGTGCAAAGAGTGGTGCCTCTTTTTCATGAATAAGCATTCGTCCCTCTGCTGGCGAAGTAAAAACCTGCCCCTTTGCATCTTCATAGAGACTCACTGCCTCAGCATTTAGTCCAGCCAAAGCCATTGCACCCCAGATTAAAACTCTCTTGTTTATCATACATTGTCCTCTCTTTATTTGGCGACATTTTAGTGACACTTGATTACGCTTTGATTACAAAGAGATTACGCTTCTCTTCTGTAATGGATTCGTAATATTGCCCAACTATACTTCGCAGCAAAAATATCCAACGAAAGGTTATCTATGAAAAAACTTCTCACAACAACACTCGCTTCAACACTTCTTGTAGCCTCTTTAGGTGCGAATGACATCATCAAAGGAAGCGGTGCCTCTTTTCCTTACAGCGTTTACCAAAAGTGGATCAAGGCTTACTACGATGCCACAGGCATAAAAGTCGACTACATCAAGAAAGGCTCATCAAAAGGCATAAAAGACGCACAGGCTCGTGCGGTAGACTTTGGTGGAACAGACAAGCCCCTTTCGCCAAAAACACTCAAACAAAATGGACTTTATCAGTTTCCCTCTGTCCTTGGTGCCATCACCATGGGCTACAATCTCCCAGAGGTAAAAAATCTCAAACTCAGTCGTGCCGCCATCGTGGCAATCGCTTCAGGTAAAGTCTCTTACTGGGATGATCCAATCATTCAAACTCCAAACGCAGGTGTAAAACTCCCACACAAAAAGCTCACCTTTGTCCACCGTGCCGATGGAAGTGGAACGACTTACAACTTCACCTACTACTTAAGCAAGGTCTCTAAAGAGTGGCGAACAAGCCTGGGTGCCAAAAAAGCACTCAACTGGCCAGGAAGCCAACACATTGGCGGGAAGACAAACTCAGGAGTCGCCGCCCTTCTTAAGCAAACGCCATACTCTGTAGGCTACATAGACTATGCCGATGCTGCAAACAACTCCATCGCCATGGCTGCGTTAGAGAATCGTGAAGGTGCTTACATCACCCCAACACTTGCATCTTTTCAAGAGGCAGCTGCAAAAGCGACACTTGATCCTGCAAAAGATTTTTATGCTGTCATTGCCGATCCAAAAGGAAAAAACTCCTACCCAATCGTAGCGGCGACTTTCATACTCCTCCCTTCAGAGAAAGAAGAGAGTAACAAAAAGGTTACAAACTTTTATGCTTGGTGCTACAAAGATGGAAGCCAAATCGCTAAATCACTTGGCTTCGTCCCACTCCCTGAGGAGCTTGTCAAAAAAGTAGAGAGTTACTGGACCCAAAGAGGGATTTAAAAAAGGTACATAAACCATGGAAAAGCTCTTTCAAAAAATTTCACTTGCAAGTGCCACACTTGTACTTGTGATACTCATCGGTATTTTTTTCACGCTCTACACTGCGGCAAAACCAGCCATAGATGCCTTTGGTGCGACATTTGTCACGACTGCTGCATGGAATGAAACTGCCCAAACGCAAAACCAAAACAGCACCCAAGAGAGCCAAATCATCGATGAAGATGAGATTATCGATGAAGATGAGATTATGGATGAAGATGAGATCATAGATGAAGATGAGATGACAAACGAGGAAGATGTGCTCTTTGATGAAGAGAGTGCTGCACTCCAGACCACGTATGGTGGACTCATTCCCATCGTAGGTACGTTACTCAGCACACTTATTGCACTCGCGTTTGCACTCCCTATTGCCATGGGAATCGCAGTCTTTTTAGCAGAGATCGCTCCAAAAAACATCTCGCACATCGTGGGCATCGCCATTGAGCTTCTCGCTGCCATCCCCTCTATCATCTTTGGTATGTGGGGTCTGTACTACTTCGCGCCTATCGTTGCCGATCTAGTCGGCGGCTATCAAGTCTCGCTGCTCACTGCGGGGCTTGTGCTTGGCGTTATGATACTTCCATTTATGGCGGCTATTACCAGAGACAGTATGAACACCACACCTGGCGTTTTAAAAGAGTCGGCGTATGCTCTTGGAGCGACAAAATTTGAGGTCATCAAAGACATCATCTTCCCCTACTCCAAAACAGGAATTATCGGTTCCATCATCTTAGCGCTTGGGCGCGCACTTGGAGAGACTATGGCGGTGGCGTTTCTCATCGGCTCCATCTTTTCGCTTCCATCAGCACTCAATGACCCGACTATCTCTATTCCCGTGGCAATGGCAAACAACTTTGGAGAAGCAAGTGGACTTGGAGAGAGCGCACTCTTTTATCTCGCACTCATTCTCTTTGTCATCAGCTTTGGCGTTATCTCCATCGCGAAATTTTACTTTCTTAAAAAGAGTACATTATGATGAACAGAGTCCATCATAATGGCAGGGACACAAT
>CAZJRG010000045.1:4266-6760 GCA_964548435.1 uncultured Sulfurimonas sp.
GTCCCTACAACCCCCTAAAGCTACAAAAAACACGTTTTTTGAGAATTTATCAACGAAGTACATTATGATGAACAGAGTCCATCATA
Source organism: uncultured Sulfurimonas sp. (assembly GCA_964548435.1). Taxonomy (GTDB): domain Bacteria; phylum Campylobacterota; class Campylobacteria; order Campylobacterales; family Sulfurimonadaceae; genus Sulfurimonas. Next base: position 4,353 of record CAZJRG010000045.1, read on the forward strand.
ATGGCAGGGACACAATGTCCCTACAACCCCCTAAAGCTACAAAAAACACGTTTTTTGAGAATTTATCAACGGAGTGTGTCGCATGAGACTCTTAGTCAACAAAATCTTTTTAATTCTAAGCATTTTCTCCGCATTTGTAGGTCTTGCATTTTTGGCATGGATACTTGTAACACTTTTCATCAAAGGGCTTGGCTCGTTTCACTTTGCACTCTTTTTAAATGATCTCATTGACGGAGGGCTTCGTAACCTCATCATTGGGCAGTTTATACTCGCTGGGCTTGCCGCTCTTATTGGTATTCCTTTAGGAATGGCAGCGGGCATCTACATCCAAGAGTATGGCAAAGGCAGATACGCCGCACTCATCCGCGATCTTAGCGACATTATGATGTCTGCACCCTCCATCGTTATTGGTGCATTTGTTTATGCCGTGGTCGTTATCCCAATGGGTGGGACAAGCGGATATGCTGGCGCGATTGCACTCGCTATTATGATGATTCCCGTCATCATAAACACCACAGACAACATGCTCTCTCTCGTTCCTCGTGAGCTTCGAGAGGCGGGGATCGCTCTTGGGACATCAAAGTACAGAGTCATACTCGACATCATCATAAAAGCGGCAAAAGTGGGCATTATGACAGGAATTTTACTTGCGTTTGCTCGTATCATCGGTGAAACTGCACCACTGCTCTTTACCTCTGAGACATCCAACTACTTCACACTCAACTTAAGCGAGAGTTTTCCCTCACTCACCGTGAGCATCTACGACCTTGCCAACGAGCCCGAAGAGAAGAGTCGCGACTTGGCTTGGGCGGCATCATTTATACTTACCGTGATGGTACTACTCATCAACCTTGCGGGAAGATTTCTTACAAGACACAAAGATTAAACAAAGACAGGAGAGACAACAATGGCAATTATGGAGATCAAAAAATTCTCTTTTACCTATCCAAACGCGGAGCATGCCTCGCTTAGAGACATCACCCTGCCAATAGAGCAGAACAAAATCACAGCACTTATAGGTCCAAGCGGATGTGGAAAATCGACACTGCTTCGCAGTATGAACCGCATACACGATGTCTATCCTGGCAACAAATATGATGGCCTTATTGAACTTTTGGATCTTGCAAGCGGTGAGAAGCGCAATATCTTAGAGATAAAAAAAGAGAATGAACTCATCAGACTACGCCAACAGGTGGGAATGATTTTTCAAAAACCGACTCCTTTTCCTATGAGTATCTTTGAGAATGTCGCCTATGGACTTAAAATCGCAGGTCTCAAAAACAAAACAGAGCTCAAAGACAGAGTCGAACAAGCCCTCAAAGATGGCGCTCTCTGGAAAGAGGTGCACGACAGACTTGAGAGAAGTGCCATGGGACTCTCAGGCGGACAGCAGCAGCGTCTATGTATCGCACGTGCAGTCGCGGTAAAACCCGAAGTGCTTCTCTTTGATGAACCTACATCCGCACTTGACCCCATCTCAACTGGTGCCATCGAAGAGCTTTTAGTAGAGCTCAAAAAAGATGTCAGCATCGCCATAGTAACGCACAATATGCAGCAAGCTTCACGCATTAGCGACTTTACTGCGTTTATGTATTTGGGTGATCTCATTGAGTATGACAAAACAGAGAACATATTTTTAAACCCAGCAGAAAAACGAACAGAAGACTACATCACTGGCCGCTTTGGCTAGGCAATAAGGAGAAATTATGATATCAAACTTTCAGACACACTTAGCAGAGATAAAAGAGAAACTCGTCTCCATAGCAAAAGGTTTAGAAGAGGCCAACAGACTTATACTACTTGCACTTGGTGATTGTGATGCACAGAAGTTTATAGATGCCAGAGCACACATCAAAAATGTAAACACTCGCACAGACGAGATAGACAACCTCATCATCAAAGTGCTAGCACTCTACACGCCAGAGGCGAAAGATCTTCGCCGCGTTATCGCCTACTTCAAGATCACAAATGAGCTTGCACGTGCCTGCTCAAACACACGCAGCTTCATCAGAGGTTTTACGGATGTCTGTCAAGATGTAGATGTCGCCACCATCAACGAGTATGCCGTTCCTATGCAAAACTCAACTGTAAACGCTATCGCCCTCACACTCACCATGATAGACTGCGAAGATGATGATGAGATACAAGCCATCTATAACGATGTGCTCATCGAGGAGAGCAAAACAGAGGATCTCTACGAGATGGTGGAGCGAAATCTCTCGCTTCAAGCCGATGGCTCAAACGACTTTGAGAAGTTTCATAGAATGCTACGAGCACTCAGAAAAAGCGGCAAAATTGCCTCTCGAGCTATCGCTATAGCCAATCTACTCGTTTATGCAAAATTGGGTGGAAATTTTCGCAGTTAAAAATCATTTTTGGTTATAATCACTGCGTTTTATTTTTCCAAG
>CAZJRG010000045.1:6860-12261 GCA_964548435.1 uncultured Sulfurimonas sp.
TCCAAGGAGTAAGCGAGCTTGCCTAGTTTTACACAGTTAGTTTTTAGAAGATTTTTACTCCTTTTTGCAGCACTTTTTCTCATAGTGGGTGCGCTTGTCTACTACTCCATGAAGGCGTTTTACATCACGCAGACAAAAGAGTCGCTCAGACACTCTCTAGAGATTGTCTCGCTTGAGCTTGCTCACATCGATGATCTCGACACCTTTGCACACAAGATTCATCAAAAACTAGGACTACGTGTCACACTCATCAGCCAAAATGGAGACGTACTCGCTGAGTCCAACAAAGACAAAACACTCATGGACAACCACAAAAACCGTAGCGAGATCTTAGCTTCAAAGCATAAAGATATAGGCTACATCATCCGTTACTCACACTCGGTCAATCAGCACTTTTTATACGCTGCAAAAAAGTTTACTCAAGAGTCAAATGTCCGCTACATTCGCCTTGCCATTGCGCTTAAGAGCATCAATGACCACATCTTTTCACTTGCACTAAGTGTCTTAGCAGTTGTGGCACTCTTCTTTGTTACCGTCTTCTTTCTTGTCTATAAAATCAACAGCTCCATCGAGCATGAGATGAATAAAATAGTCAACTTCTTAACGCAGCTCACCAAAAAAAGAAAACCAAACTACATCGAGTCGCGTTTTTCAAAAGAGTTTGTCACCATCACCTCTTTGCTTACAAAAGTGGCTCAAATTCTCATAAAAAAAGAGAAACAAAAGTCAAAATACACAGCAAAGCTTGAGAGTTCAAACAGACAAAAAGATGACATCATCTCTGCCATTTCTCATGAATTTAAAAACCCTATAGCAGTCATCAACGGCTACTCCCAAACGCTACTTGACGACACAAACATCAACCCCAACATTCGCAACAAATTTTTAGAGAAGATCTTTAAAAATGGTGTCAAACTCAGTCAGCTCATCGACACACTCAGACTCTCCATTAAGCTTGAGAGTGGATCTCAAAGCATGAATTTTAGTGCGATAAATCTCTATGAACTTGTGAGTGATTCTCTTGAGAGTGTCAAGATGAGCTACCCAAAACGCGAGGCTATCATAGAGGGTGATAGAGCTATATTTATAAATGCAGATCCTGCACTCTTTGGTGTCGTGGTGAGCAACCTAATAGAAAATGCTTTTAAATACTCAGAAGATGAAGTGCTCATTTCGTTTAATGACAAAGAGCTGCGTGTGGTAGATACGGGCATAGGCATCAGTGAAAAAGATCTTAAAAACATCACCAACAAGTTCTACAGAGTCCATGCTAACAGCTGGAACAACTCTTTAGGGTTGGGACTTTTTATTGTGAGCAATATTGTCAATCTTCACAGATTTAAACTTAGAGTGCAGAGTAAAGAGAACGAAGGTTCTACTTTTTTGGTTTCTTTCTAAAAAGGTGATAGAGCTCTTTTTCGCAGATCTCTTCAATGTAAGTTTCAGGACATTTTTTCACGCTTGCCCATGCACCAGATGGAAGTTTTACTTCTAGTTTCTCTTTTTCGCGTAGTTTGATGATTTTTTTGTGTGAGAGCACTTTGTTTGATGGTGCAAAGTCCACCTTTGTAAGATCTACATCTTCTCTGTAGTAACATGTCTGTTTCTTAAAATTTCCCCAGCCAGGAATCCCATCCTCTGTGTATGGAACCTCATAACCATTTTTAAAGCGCACCATAATTGTGTAGTGTGAGTTCTCATAACACTCTATGATCTTGCCCTTTCCGAAGATAAGACCATAGACCTTATCGCCCACTTGCGCATTTTCAAAATATGCCATTTTTACTCCTCGTGCAGATAAATTTTTCTCGTTTGAGATGAAAAATTGTAGTTGCCAAAGATTACAAAGATGTTACAAAGAAGCCCTAAAAAAGCCAATTTTTGTAATAAAAGTGTAATAGTGAAGTATTACAATTTTTACCCACAACCCAAAATGATGAGAGAGGTTTTATGATGATAGATGTTGAAAATATGATACGCCAAAAGTTTCCAAAACTCAAAAACAATAAGATAGTTCAAAAAGCCATAAATAAGTTTGCGGACTCCATCGTGCACCAAGAGCAGATCAATGCGTTTTTAGAGGAGAATGCACATCTTGGAAGCTTTGAGTTTATAGAAAATGCACTTGAAAAGCTCCGTTTTAGCTACTCGCTTAAAAACAGAGACCTCCAAAATGTACCCGCATCTGGACGAGTCGTCATCATCGCCAACCATCCTCTTGGAGGGCTTGATGCGCTCGCACTCATCAAAGCCATTAGCAGTGTAAGAAAAGATATCAAAATAGTCGCCAATGATTTTCTTACCGCTCTTGAACCTTTAAAAGCCATACTCATCGACATCAACAACTTTAAAAATCGCCAATCCAAAGAGTCTATCAGTAAAATATATGAAGCACTTAACAACGAAGAGGCACTCATCATCTTTCCAGCAGGCGAAGTAAGCCGTGCAACGCCAAGAGGTATTCGCGATGGAGAGTGGCATAAGAGTTTTCTTAACTTTGCAAGTAAAGCATCAGCACCGATACTTCCCGTCTTTATAGGCGGGAAGAACTCAAAAACATTCTACTCAGTCTCTGCTATCAATAAAAAACTCTCCACACTGCTCCTCTCGCATGAGATGTTCAAACAAGAGGGCAAGCAGATAGAACTCATCATAGGCGAACTCATAGCCGCAGACCATACACTCCCCACTACTCTCAAAAAAGAGACACTTGTTGCTTTATACAAAAAACATCTCTACGGACTTAAAAATGGCAAAAGCTACTTCAAAACGCTCTCACCCATAGCCCTTGCAGAAGATAGACGCGAGATCAAAAAAGAGCTCAAAAAAGCGACACTTCTTGGAAGCACCAAAGATGGCAAGATCATCTATCTCTACGAGTGGAGCAGTGATAACGCAGCCATTTTAAACGAGATAGGGCGTCTGCGCGAGATCTCTTTTCGAAAAGTGGGTGAAGGTGTCAATAAACGCCGCGACATAGACAAGTATGACCGTTACTACAAACACATAGTCCTTTGGGACAACGAAGATCTTGAGATTGTTGGTGCTTACCGCATAGGCATCGTCTCGCAAATCATTGACAACCAAGGCGCAGACGCTCTCTACACAAGCTCTCTTTTTGAACTCAATCCTGTGTTTGAACCCTATTTGAAAAACAGTATAGAGCTTGGACGCAGTTTTGTGCAGCCGCGTTACTGGGGGAGTCGTGCACTTGATTACCTCTGGCAAGGTATCGGTGCGTATCTCAAGAACAATCCTGATATTACACATCTGTTTGGCGGTGTGAGTCTCTCGCAAAGCTATCCAAAACTTGCCAAAGATATGGTTTTGTACTTCTATGAGCACTACTTTGGGACAAAATCGCTCCACCTCATCACAGCCAAAACGCCATACACCATCGATCTTCATGAGAAAGCACTCCAGCAGTTTATCTCCGAACTCCATTTAGATGACTACAAAGAGGATTTTATAAAACTCAAAAAAGCGCTCGCGTTTTTTGAAGTGAGCGTACCTACTCTTTACAAACAGTATGCAGAGCTCTGCGACGTGGGCGGCATCTCCTTTTGTGCCTACAATGTTGATCCTGACTTCTCGGAGTGTGTAGACAGCTTTATAGTTGTCGAAGTCGCAAAGATAAAAGCAAAACAAAAAGAGAGATACTTTGCCTAATGCTGTCACTTTTACCAAAAGAATGGGAGAACATCTTAGAGATACTCGACATTGCGTTTCAACCTATCTTAAATATTCACACAGGTAAAACATTTGCTGTAGAAGCACTCCTTCGTAACTACAAAGAGGCTGGTTTTGAGACAATCACAGCCCTCTTTGACAGAGTCTACGAAAAGAATATTCTCTATGCTTTTGATCTTGCCCTTCGAGAAAAGACGTTTCAAAAATTTACTCAAATTAAAGAGTTTGACCAGATAAAACTCTTCTACAATCTCGACAATCGCCTCTTTCACATGAAAGATTTTAAAAGCGGTAACACTAAGCTCATTCTCAAAAAACTCGGTATAAAAAAAGAGAACATCTGCTTTGAGATCTCCGAACGCCATGAGATAGAGCCAAACGCCAACTTCGAAAAAACGCTCACTCACTATAAAAACGAACGATTTTGCATCGCCATCGACGACTTTGGCATCGGCTACTCAGGCTACAAACTTCTCTATGACACGACACCAAACATCATCAAGATAGATAGGTTTTTTCTCCAAGACATCGAAAAAGAGATCAAAAAACAGCTCATGCTTCGAAGCATCACCAACCTTGCTATACAGCTAGGCATTCAAGTCATTGCCGAGGGAGTGGAGACCAAAGCCGAACTACTGATGTGCAAAGATATAGGATGCCATCTCGTTCAGGGGTATCTCGTGCAACACCCCACGCGCAAGACCTCAGAGATACTTCAAGAGTACCCAAACATCATAGAGCTGCTTCAATCATCCAAACGCCAACAAAACCATGTCGCAAGCATCAAGCAGCATCTTGAGAACCTTGAACCCTTAAGAAAAAACACGCAAACAAAAGACATTCTTGGGTATTTTAAAAAGCACTCCAACCAAGAGCTCGCACCCGTCATCAACTCCAAAAACGAACCCGTCGGCATCGTTTACGAAAAAGACATCAAAGAGTATCTCTACTCTCCCTTTGGCATCTCCATCCTTCAAAACGCCACTTCGGCAAAATCAAAACTCAAGAGTTTCATCGTCGAAGCACCCCAAATAGACATCCATAGCGACATCACTCGTATCATCGAACTCTACACCTACAACCCTAGATCCGCAGGCATCATCGTGACGCAAAACTCTTTGTATGTGGGATTTTTATCGGCCAGATCCATCATCAGCATCATGCACGAAGAGAACCTCATCGTCGCACGCGATCAAAACCCACTTACAAAACTTCCTGGAAACAGAATCATAGAAAGCTTTATAAGTGAAGTATCCATGGCACATGACTCTTTTATGCTCTGCTATTTTGATCTTGATAACTTTAAAGCCTACAACGATATCTATGGCTTTCGAAATGGAGACAGAGTCATTCAACTCTTCGCCGATACACTTCGCACATCACTTCCAGCAACATTTTTTAAGGCACACATTGGAGGGGATGACTTTTTTATAGGGCATAAAATTCACAAAGAGACATCTGTTTGTCTGAACTATATTAGAGATGTTATGGATGATTTTTGTCACAATGTCAAAGAGTTTTACTCCAAAGAAGACAGAGAACGCGGCTTTATAATTGCTAAAAACCGAGAAAATGAGGAGAAGGCCTTTCCACTTTTGAGTGTGAGTGCATCCATTCTCATCACAAATGAAAAAACAACACACTCTACCAATAGACTTCAAGAGATTTTGACCATACAAAAGAAGGTGGCTAAAAGCGAGGCTGCCAACAT
>CAZJRG010000046.1:0-7244 GCA_964548435.1 uncultured Sulfurimonas sp.
TAAAGCCATATTTACCAATAGTTTTGGAATTTTAGTCTCAAGAGTTTTAGGCTTTATTCGAGATCTTCTTACCGCTTCGACCCTTGGAGCAAACATCTACAGCGATATATTTTTCATCGCGTTTAAGTTACCAAATCTCTTTCGACGTATATTTGCAGAGGGAGCTTTTACACAGGTTTTCATCCCTGCGTTTGCCAGAACTCGCCACAAAGCGCTCTTGAGCGCTGAAATTTTCTTGCTCTTTAGTGGCGTTATACTGCTCATCACACTGCTTGTAAACCTCCTGCCAGAGCTCTTCACAAAGCTTCTGGCATTTGGTTTTGATGATGAGGTACTTGAAATTGCCGCACCCTTTGTCGCCATAAACTTCTGGTACCTGCCACTCATCTTTACAGTGACATTTTTAAGTGCCATGCTTCAATACAGACACCACTTCGCCACTACTGCGTTTGGTGCCGCACTGCTAAACATCTCGCTCATCGCTGCACTCCTGCTCGCCCAAGAAAAAGAGAGTGTACAGGTCGTTTACTACCTCAGTTTTGGGGTGGTTGCGGGTGGCGTTTTACAGCTCTTGGCACACTTTGTAGCACTTCACAGACTTGGACTTTTTCCTCTCTTTTTTGGAGGATTTAAGTACCTTCGCATCAAACGCAAGATCATCGTACGCGATGCGAAGAAGTTTCGCCAAAACTTTTTTCCAGCTATGTGGGGAAACTCAACTGCACAGGTCTCTGCGTTTTTAGATACTTTTCTAGCATCGTTTTTAGTGAGTGGAAGCATCTCTTATCTCTACTATGCTAACCGTATTTTTCAGCTTCCATTGGCACTTTTTGCCATAGCTACTTCAGTCGCACTCTTTCCAAGAGTAGCACGCTACTTAAAAAATGGCGATGAGACAAAGGCAAAAGAGTATCTCTTTAAAGCATTTTGGTTTTTAGCATTTCTACTCACTTTTAGCACACTTGGAGCCATGATTCTCTCAGAAGAGATCACCAAGCTACTCTTTGAGCGTGGTGCTTTTAGTGCATCAGACACTGCAACAACAAGTGCCGTTTTAATGATGTATATGCTCGGACTCCTTCCATTTGGCTTGCAGAAGCTTTTTGTACTCTGGCTCTATGCCAAAGAGATGCAAGCAAAGGCGGCTCAGATTGCCACCTATTCACTCGCGACCTACATCATCGTCTCACTTTGCCTCATCACACCTCTTGGGGTGAGTGGTCTGGCACTTGCAAGTACGCTTGGAGGCTTTGTGAGTTTTTTTCTCACCCTCAAAGCTTTTGGAGTAGGGAACTTTTTGGCTATCATTCGCTCTAAAAATCTTCTCTACCTACTTATAAGTGCAGCTCTTTTTAGTGTTGCGCTGCTTTATTTCAAGGAGTTTATTCGTGTATATATTTGACTCGTCCCAGAAAATGAAAAGGGAGTTCATCCCACTTGAAGAGGGAAAAGTTTCACTCTATGTTTGTGGTCCTACTGTCTATGATGATGCCCATCTGGGACATGCCATGTCAGCACTGGTCTTTGACCTACTCGCTCGTGTGCTAAGTGCGAATGGCTATGAGGTGACATACGCTCGCAACATCACCGACATAGATGACAAAATCATCAAAAAAGCACAAGAACAAAACAGAACTATTGAGGAGATCACTGCGTTTTACACCGCTGCGTTTCACGAAGATATGCGCTCTATCGGTGTGCTGCCTCCCGACTTAGAGCCAAAAGCAACACAGAGTTTAGAGGCGATGATAGAGATTATAGAGAAGCTCTTAGCAAAAGGACATGCTTATCTCACCGAGGATGGAGATGTTTACTTTGATACGCAGAGTGATGGGGAGTATCTCTCACTCTCTAAACGCCATCAAGATGAAAGTGAACGCCAAGAGCGCATCAGCTCCTCTGGACTTAAAAAACATGCGGCCGATTTTGCACTTTGGAAAAATGTAAAAGATGGAAGTGTGGCGTTTGATGCTCCCTATGGCAAAGGCAGACCTGGATGGCACCTCGAGTGCTCCGCGATGATAGAGAAACATCTTGCAAAGCCCCATTTACCCTATGCTGTAGATATTCACGGAGGTGGTGCCGACTTACTCTTTCCACACCATGAAAATGAAGCTGCTCAAACAAGATGCGCCACCGACCACGCACTCGCAGCCTACTGGATGCACAACGGTTTTGTAAATATAGATGGCGAGAAGATGAGCAAATCCTTGGGCAACAGTTTCTTCTTAAAAGATGCGCTCAAACTCTACGATGGAGAGGTACTGCGTTTTTAACTTTTAAGCACTCACTATCGAAGCAACTTCAACTTCACAACCCAAGATCTCGATGCCGCCAAAAAACGTCTCGACAAGCTCTATCGACTCAAAAAACGACTCTTTGGAGGTGCATCTAGCAGTGAAGCAACACCTTTTCAGAGAAAACTTCTTGATGCCCTTAGCGATGATCTCAATGTCTCTTTAGCCCTCTCTTTTATAGACGAGCTCATCTCAAATGCTAACGAAACTCTAGACACACCAGGCAAACACAAAGAGCTCAAACGCAACCTTGCGAGTGATCTAGCATACATAGAGAAGCTGCTCGGTTTTGGAGTTAAAAATCCATTTGAGTATTTTCAGTTTGGTATAGAGAGTGATACAAAAGAGCAAATAGAGCTGCTCATAGCCAAACGCGACGAAGCAAAAAAAGCAAAAGATTTTGAAGCATCAGATAGGCTTCGTGAAGAGATTTTGGCATTTGGTGTTGCGCTGATGGATACACCAAATGGCACTTTTTGGGAGCGTACCTAAGAGCATTTTATGCTAAGGTAACTCTGTTTTTTCCACTGTTTTTCGAGCGATAGAGTGCATCATCTGCCCTTTTTATCGCTGCTTCTATATCATTTTCATGTGTGATGCTCACTTCAGAGACTCCCAAAGAGACGCTACAGTATATCTTCTCTCCAGACTCTAAAACTACAGAGCTATTCTCAACAGCCACTCTTAACTTCTCAGCTATAATCATCGCTCCCTCACGGGATGTTTTTGGAAGGAGTAAAATATACTCCTCTCCTCCAAAACGCGCCACGATGTCACTCTCACGACTCAGTTTTTGTAAGATTGTAGCGATTGAGACAATGACATCATCACCCACTTTGTGCCCATAAGTATCGTTAATCTGTTTAAAATTATCGATATCTAGCATCACCACAGAGAGTGCCTCTTGATGACGCATAGCAAGATTAAAAAGATGTTTTGCCATACTTGTAAAGTGTCTACGGTTATAGAGCTGCGTGAGTGGATCGATGGAGGCAAGAAGCTCAAGACGTTTTTCGTTCTCTTTGTGCTGCGTGATATCTGTCATAATGCCTATGTAACCCAGACACTCTCCACTAAGCGAGCGAAAAACAGTTTTACTGATCTTATAATCACGCAGTGTCCCATCAAAAAGCTCTACTCTGCTGTCGTACTCCAAAGAGTTATGGTCTTCATAGAGTGCTCTATCTTGCTCTAGATGAAAGTCAATGATTTCAAACGCTATGATTCCACGAAGATCGTGCAGCTCTTTTCCTAAAACTTCTTCTCTTTGAAGCCCTAAAATAGTCCTTGCAAAGGAGTCGTTTACATTTTCAAAATACCCCTCACGACTCTTATAAAAGAGCGGATTTGGAATGGTGTTAATAATGGCTTCAAGAAGCGCTTTTTGCTGCTGAACCTGGCGTTTGAGCCTCTTTTCACGCAGGTAAAAAAAGAGCATCATAGAGAGTATAAAACCAAAAACAAGAGCAATTTTAAAGATAATTTTGTAGTCTATTCCATTCTCATAGGTGATGGAGAGCCAGTTGTTTAAGAGCTGTTCTCTTGTTGAGGCATCGATGCTACGCACACCCTTTTGAAGAATCTCATAAAGCAGAGGTTCATCTCTGTGCACACCTATACCAAAATCTCTAGAGCCATCAAATTTACCAGCGATTTTTAGCTCTCCTGTAAACTCTTTTTGAAATGCATAACCGATGGTCGGGAGTGTATCAACATAGCCATAAACCTCACCATCGACAACTTTTTGAAGCCCTTCATGGATGTTTTTCACCTCTACGATCTCAAAGTTTGGATACTCACTGCGTAAAAACTTCAAAAACTCATACCCTTTGACAATGGCTATTTTTTTATGTTTGAGCATAGAAAAATCACTCATGTAAGGAGCTTTAAGCTGTGTTGCCATCACCACAGGCACCTTAAGATAAGAGTCTGTAAAGCGTAGAAGATGCTCCCTTGCGGATGTTGGCATAACAAGCGAGAGCATGTCACACTTTTTATCTTCTAAAAACGCCAAAGACTCCTCCCAGCTCTGCGTTTGTACGAGTTTAAACGGTATGGGAAGTTTTGACTCAAGAAGCCTCAGGTACTCAGCGCTCATACCGATATGCTTGCCATCCTCTATGCTCTCAAATGGCATCCAGTCGGGATTGACACAGAGATTTATGCTCTTTTTTTGTGCAAGATAGACCCGCTCTTTGTCACTAAGAAATAACTCACTGTGAGGCTTGAAGATAAACTCATGAAAATCGACTCGCTCTTTTATGTGACCAAAAATATTGTAGATGTCATAGATTCTCTGGATTTTCAATCCATCTATGTCTCCAAGCGGCTTGGCGTTTGCATAGGCAAGCTCTTGGAGTACATCTGCTTCATAACGCAGAGCCTCTTTGCTTTTTTTAAGGGTATTGTACTTTTTTAAGATGAGCTCTATGGTCTCCTCTTTGTGTGCAAAAGCGTACTCAAACCCGCGCAGAGTTGCAGCACTAAATGCAGCTACTCGATCGGGATGATTTTGCAACTCGCGTTTAGAGGTGAAAAGCAGATCATCATAAAAATCAAAACCGAAGTTTTTTGGATCCCAAACGCGGTAAGGCACACCTTTTTTTTCAAGTGCGTAGAGCTCATTCGTTCTGTATGCTGTCATAATGTCACACTCTTTGTTGATGAGTGTATCAACACTAAAAGTATGCTCCATCGTGCTTACATCACTCATCTCAATACCGTGTGAACGCAGCATAGAGACAAAAGAGGCAGTGTAGGTCGCAGAACCATTGATCATGATCTTTTTACCCCTAAAATCTTCCACATTTTTTATATCTGAAGAGTCCAAGGTAACTAGAACATGTGGAGAGGATTGGTAGATTGCGTGGAGGAGGACAATGTTTTTGTGTTGGATTTTATTTAAGATAATACTCGGATAACCAAGCCCATACTCACTCTCTCCTTTTATGACATCTTGGACCACATCATCACCTGCTTGATACTCTTTGAGCGTGACACTCAGACCTGCCTCTTCGTAAAAACCCTTCTCTATAGCCATGTAAAATCCAGCAAACTGAAACTGATGTTTCCACTTTAGCTGTACAGATATCTCCTCTAGCGGTGCTTTTTGAGCACTCAAGTTTGAGAAAAAAACAATAAAAAAGAGAAATAAAAAATTGTGTCGCATAGGTATTCTTTTTGAGTAAAATGTCGCGAAGTTATATCTAAGCCAAACTAAGGAAACGCAGTGAAGAGAGAAGAGTTATACAATTATCTAAAAAATCAGCACCACGATGTAGAGTTTAAAAGGCTCTTTCATGGTCGTGGCGGACTCTTTGAAGGGTGGAAGCATCTTACCATAGACTCCATCGACGATCTGCTTAGTGTGGCACTCTACACTCATGAAGAGGGTGAAACTGAGCTCTTAGAGATGCTTGAGAAGTATGCTCATGAAGAGGGTTTTAAAGCTTTGTGTCTACAGCGTCGCTATGAGAAAGACACACCTACCCAGACTCTTTTTGGAGAGATAAAGGAGCCCATGTATCTCACTGAAAACGGTATGAAAATGCGACTCAACCTCCTAAGCAACCAAAACTCTGGCTACTTTGCAGATATGAAAAATGGTCGCAGTTTTGTAAAAGAGCATGCCAAAGATAAACGAGTCTTAAATCTTTTTGCATACACGTGTGGCTTTAGTGTTGCAGCTAAGCTTGGCGGTGCTAAAGAGGTAATCAATGTAGACATGAGTAAGGGGGCTCTCTCTGTAGGAAAAGCAAACCATGCAGCAAACGCCATCGATCCCAGAGGTGTGAGCTATCTGCCTTACAATATACTAAAATCTTTTGGTGGACTCAAACGCAAGGGTCCCTATGATCTCATCATCATCGATCCGCCTAGTTTTCAAAAAGGGAGTTTTGCAGCGACGAAAGATTATGAAAAAATCATCAAAAAAGTTCCAGAACTCGCCAGCGACAACGCTACTCTGCTCTTGTGTCTCAACTCTCCAGATCTTGATAGTGCATTTTTAAAAGATCTTGTTAAAGTGCATGCTGCTGAGTTTGTTTTTGTAGAGCGACTCGAAAATGTAGCTGAGTTTGCAAGTGCAGATGAAGAGAGAAGTCTCAAAAATCTCATCTTCAAAAGAGCAAACTTTCACAAAGAGGACTCAAGAGGCACAATAGTCTGCTAAAAGTCCAGATTTAAGTGCTTGATAGCTCTCATCACCTACAAGTTTTTGTACGATTTTAAGCGCAAAACAGATAGCTGTAGCAGGACCACGTGAAGTGATTACATTTAAAGACTCCACTACCATTGAAGCATCTCCCACATACCCCTCTTGGGAGATCTCATTCTCTACTGAAGGGTAACAGGTGAAAGGCTCTTTGAGTACACCTGCTTTATGGAGTGCAAAAGGTGCGGCACAGATAGCGCCGATTGCTTTGTTTTTGGCATCCATCTCTTTGAGCAGTTTTTGAACATGCTGATCCTCTGCAAGCAGATGTGTCCCGCCCCAGCCACCTGGCAACACTATCATATCTATAACATCACAAGAGACATCTTTTATGGCGGTATCTGTCTCGATGGTGATGGCGTTTGCTCCCGTGACAAGAGCATTTTCATCTAAAGATGCCACGATGACATGCAATCCTGCACGTCGTAAAACATCTATGATACTTACCGCTTCGATCTCTTCAAAACCCTTTGCAATAGGGACTAAAACTGTTTTCATTCTTGCTCCTTATCTCTTTTTTGTGATGATTATACAAGATTTCAGCTAAGCCTTACAGAAAAACAAATAGAATGTTCGCTATGAGAAAAAACATACTAATCATTTTACTTTTACTCCTCTTTAGCAGCTGTTCAAACAAAGAACCAAAAGAGCTTATTCTCTCTACAAATGCTTGGATTGGCTATGCACCGCTTTTTTATGCACAAGAGCGAGGGTATCTTCAAGAGCAACGTATC
>CAZJRG010000046.1:7254-12180 GCA_964548435.1 uncultured Sulfurimonas sp.
AAACTCATCACCTCCGTCTCATTGGCGGAGTCAGCAAATGTTTTTCTAGTCTCTAAAGCAGACCTACTCACACTCACCCAACACGAGTACAATCTCTTAAAAAATCAGATTACTTCACTCACACCCATCATCTTAATAGACCGCTCAAACGGGGGCGATATGATTCTCTCAAACAGAGATTTAGATGTACTCCATTTAGAAGAGAAGATAGATGTTTACCTTGAAGTAGACTCCATTAACAAAGAGCTCATTGAGAGTTTCATAACGACACATGCTCTAGATATCTCCAAACTCAACTTCATCAACAAAGACCAAGCCAAGATACAAAACCTTGCGTACAAACATAGCCCTGCGACTCTTGTTGTCACCTATGCTCCCTACAATCTTGCACTCACCAAGAAGGGATTTAAGGAGATCGCCTCAACATCATCGGACAAAAATCTACTCGTCATCGATGCTATTGCAACTTCAAAAGCAACGTATGAGCGTTACCCGCAACGACTCATTGCCCTTAAAAAGATCATAGACAGATCTATCAAAGAGATAGCCTCTGACACAAAAACAGCACACAAACTGACAAAAAAATATCTTGGAAACATTACGCATAAAGAGTTTGAAGAGGCTTTAGAGTCCATAGAGTGGATAAACTTTCCAGATGAGCAACTTCTAAAGAGACTACACGATATTGGCTACACAAAAGAGGAGCTCATTTTATGAAGCAGACGCTCTCTATAAAACTTTTTCTTTTGTTTAGCATTGCACTGCTACTCTCTGGAGTGACACTCGTTTTTTACAGTTTTTACAAGAGCTCGCAAGCAAACATTGAGTCACTCATAAAATCAAATATTCAAACCAACACACTCTACATCAAACACTACCTCGATACAAATCTTCGCGACAATAGTATCAATGAGCTCACTTCACATCTTGACACCATAACGCAGAGTAATCAGCTAATTGAGACACTCTATATTTTTGACACGAAGCAAGAGCCTATCTACTCAAGTAGCCGCTCTGCACTTAACGAGAAGCGTCGTAACTGTTTGGAGATATTTAAGATCTCGGAGTCAGATCTCTTAAAACAGAGCTGTTATTCGTTTAAAATTAAGCAGTTTAAAGGCTTAGAACCTTACTTTTTTGAAACAAAAATATACCTCTCCCAACCCTATCTTGACTCACTCTTTGCAAAAGAGAGCCGTACACTTCTTGTACAGTATCTCATCATCTTAGCATTTACACTTCTCTTTTCATGGACAGTTTTTTCAAAACTTATCCAAAAACCTCTTGAAAAACTCCGCCAGTTTGCATACTACGAAACACGCGCACCAAAAAACTTCTTTATCCGCGAGATTGAGAGTATTCGTCACTCTTTAGAGATGACATTTAAAAGACTCCACCAAGAGCAAAAAGAGCTCTACAATCTCTCTACAAAAGATCAGCTCTCAGGGCTTTACAACAAACGCAGCCTTATAGAAAAACTCGAGTGGCTCTGTGTACAAAAAGGAGATAAAGAGGAGAAGTTTGCACTCATTATGCTTGATGTAGATAACTTTAAGACCATAAACGATTCACTGGGGCACAACATTGGAGACAAAGTGCTCCAAGAGGTAGCCGAAGCGATTCTCTCAAGTGTGAGCAGACATGACATCGTTTCTCGTATTGGTGGAGATGAGTTTGCTATCATCCTCACACAGAGTGCTTTAGATGTCAACATTATAGAGCGACTCAAAAAGATTCAAAAAAATATAGAAAACCCAACAATTCTTCAGAGCATAAAATACTACATCCACGCAAGTATGGGTGTAGCACTTTTTCCAAAAGATGGAACCGATCCTCACTCGCTCATAAAAAATGCAGACATCGCGATGTATAAGTCCAAAGAGAGTGGCAAAAATGGCTATAGCTTTTTTAATGATAGTTTCAATAGTGACATCCAGAAAAAAATTGCCGCACAAAACCTTCTTATGGAGGCCTATGAAAATGGATATTTTAAACTCTACTACCAGCCAAAAGTCAATATTTTAACCAAAAAAGTAGACTCATGTGAAGCACTCATTCGTCTTGAACACCCTACTAAAGGTCTTATTTCGCCAAATGAGTTTATTCCAGCTGCTGAAGAGAACGGCTTCATTACTACGCTTGGATCTTGGGTCATAGATGAGAGTGTAAAGACTCTAAAAGCATGGAGCAATAGCGCGCTGCGAGAGATAAAAATCTCCATAAATATCTCAGCCAAACAGTTTTTAGATCCACAGTTAGTCACAAAACTTACTCAGTCCACTCAAGATATTGAAAGATCAAAACTCGATTTAGAGCTTACAGAGTCAGTTTTTGTAGATAACTATGACAAAGAGCATCAAACCATCCATAGGCTCAAATCATTAGGCTTTACACTCTCGCTTGATGACTTTGGAACAGGCTACTCTTCACTCTCTTATCTTAAAAACATCCCATTTGATACTATAAAAATTGACAAAACATTTATAGACGATATTATAAATCCGCAAGGGGAAGCCTTTGTGTTGATGATTATTAACATTGCCAAAACTCTCGAACTCAAAGTTGTTGCAGAGGGTGTTGAGAGCAAGGAACAAGAGCAGATTCTCAAAAAACTCGGCTGCGATTATTACCAAGGGTATCTCTGCTCCAAACCCATAGAAGCTTCCCTATTTAAAGCACTTATAGAGCAGAATAACTACCTCTAAACTCTCTATTACTTTAGTTTGAGTATAATCCACACAATTTTGCATTATGGAAAGTATGATGATTGATTATAACGCTATAAAACCCCTTCTTTTTAAGCTAGATGCTGAGAATGCGCACCACTTAGCCACTTATGTGCTGCGTTTGCCAAATCTCTGCCAAATACCTTTTAACCCATTTTTAGAGTCACATTTTATCAACGATACGATGCTTAAACAGACGATCTTTGGAAGAGAGTTTTTCAATCCTGTAGGACTTGGAGCAGGTTTTGATAAAAACGCCACGATGATTCGCGGTATCCAGATTTTGGGATTTGGATTTACCGAAATAGGCACAGTGACTCCAAAGCCTCAAGCAGGTAATCCAAAACCCAGAATGTTTCGTCACATAGAAGAGCAAACGCTGCAAAACGCCATGGGTTTTAACAATGATGGAGCCTACAAAGTGCTCAAACGTCTACAAAAACGCTACCCTTTTACTACCCCTATCGGAATAAATATAGGCAAAAACAAACTCACCCCAGAGAGTGAAGCGATAAATGATTACACACATCTTATCAAAGCGTTTGATGGGCTTGGAGACTACTTTGTCATTAACATCTCCTCACCAAACACGCCAGGCCTTCGTGATCTTCAAAACGAAGCATTTATAACAGAGCTTTTTAGAGAGGCCAAGGCACTCACAAAGATGCCGATTCTACTCAAAATAGCACCCGATATGCTCATAGAAGATGCCGTAGCACTTACTAAGATGGCAGTAGAAGCAGGTGCAGATGGAATTATTGCAACCAATACCACCGTAGACTACTCTCTTGTAGAGCATCCAAAAGAGCTGGGAGGGCTCAGTGGCGCCGTAATTAAAGAGAAGAGCTTTCGCATCTTTGAAGCGATTGCAAAAGAGCTCTTTGGCAAAACGATTCTTATCTCTGTAGGTGGCATCGACTCCGCGGCAGAAGCTTATAGACGCATCAAAGCGGGGGCATCTTTAGTACAGATCTACAGCGGACTTGTCTTTCACGGTCCAGATATGATCCGCGATATAAATTTGGGGCTCATCAAACTCCTCAAAGCAGATGGCTACACAAACATCACAGAGGCGATCGGTGCAGACCGTAAAACGCAACCGAGCATATAAACGCAATGAAAAAATTACTAATTTTTACTTTAACACTAGGAACACTAATGGCTTCAGCCCTTCCAAAATATGAGACAAAAACACTCCAAAATGGCTTGCAAATAGTTGTCATTCCACTCCACAACAAAACAAATGTCATCTCAACCGACATCTTCTACAAAGTGGGAAGTCGTAATGAGGTGATGGGAAAGACAGGTATAGCCCATATGCTTGAACACATGAACTTCAAAAGCACAAAAAACCTTCCAGCAGGAGAGTTTGATAAAGAGGTAAAGAGCATCGGTGGCGTTAATAATGCATCAACAGGTTTTGACTACACCCACTACTACATCAAATCAAGCAGTGATAATCTCGGCAAATCCATAGAGCTCTATGCAGAACTGATGCAAAACCTCACACTCAAAGATGAGGAGTTTCAGCCAGAACGCGATGTGGTTACTGAAGAGCGCCGCTGGAGAACAGACAACAATCCTCTGGGATATCTCTACTTCAGACTCTTTAACAATGCCTACCTTTACCACCCTTACCACTGGACACCCATAGGCTTCATAAACGACATCAGAACATGGACCATAGAGGATATTCGTGATTTTCACAAAACCTACTACCAACCAAATAACGCCATCTTAATAGTTACGGGTGACATTGAGCCAAAAAAAGTTTTTGAAGAGGCTACAAAAGCTTTTGGAGAGATCAAAAACACAACAGAAGTTCCAGCGGTAAAGTTCATAGAGCCAGAGCAAGATGGAGCAAAACGTGTCACGCTTCACAAAGAGAGCGAAGTGGAACTTCTTGCGATTACATTTCACATTCCAGACTTCAAGCACCCAGATCAAGTTCCACTCAGTGTCATTTCACAAATTCTCTACTCTGGGAAAAGCTCTCGTCTACATAAAGAGCTTGTCGACAAAAAACATCTTGTGAACAGCATTTATGCATACAATATGGAAAACACAGACCCAGGGCTTTTTATATTTATGGCGACATGTAACCCAGGTGTAAAAGCTGAAGATGTCGAAGCAGAACTCTTAAAACAGATAGAGCTTCTTAAAACAAATATAGCAAAGGATTTCGATAAAAATGTTTTTG
>CAZJRG010000047.1:0-6310 GCA_964548435.1 uncultured Sulfurimonas sp.
TTTTGACCATCTTGAGCCGCTTGAGCCGCTTTGGTTTTGATAGTGTCAAGAATTTTGATCTGCTCATCCATCGCTTTATCTGCGATTTTCGCGATCGACATACCATCGCCAGCATTTCTGATAGCTTGACCAAGCGAAGATGCTTGTGAACGAAGTGAATCTGCGATCGCCATACCAGAAGCGTCATCCGCCGCTGAGTTGATACGAAGACCAGAACTAAGTCTACCAAGTGAGTTGTCTATGTTTACATTGTTTGCTTGTGCGTTTACATGTGCACTCATCGCCGCAACGTTTGTGTTTATTCTAAATCCCATTTTAAATCCTTTTTGGGTCAGAGCCTTTCGCTCTTGAAGTTTGATTTTATCTTGGCTTCCTTGCCTTGATGTAAACTAAATCGGTAGCAAAAAATATAACTTTAACAAATTTGCAAAAAATCTCTCTCTTTTTTTTATTTAATATTTTTCGGGTACACTTTCGCCACTAAAAACAACCATACTATAATATATAGGAATCATACTTGAAGCTCATTATCGTTGAGTCGCCAGCCAAGGCTAAGACTATAAAAAACTTTTTGGGGAAAGATTATGAGGTCATAGCCTCAAAAGGACACATCCGCGATCTCCCAAAATCTCGCCTTGGAGTCACCATAGATGAGACCACCAAACATCTCATTCCTAGCTACTCTGTCGCCAAAGAGAACACCGCCACCGTCAAAGAGATCAAAGAGCTAGCCAAAAAAGCCGACACCATCTACATCGCGACCGATGAGGACCGTGAGGGGGAGGCCATAGGTTGGCACATCGCCCATGCCATCAAGAAAGATCCCGCGGAGCTGCCGCGCATCGTCTTTCACGAGATCACCAAAAGCGCCATCACTCATGCGTTGGAGTCGGCTAGAAAGATAGACATGGACATGGTAAACGCACAGCAGGCTCGCCGTATTTTAGACCGTGTAGTTGGGTACCAACTCTCCCCACTTCTTGCTTCAAAGATACAAAAAGGGCTCTCAGGCGGACGTGTGCAATCCTCTACACTCAAGCTTGTCGTAGACCGCGAACGCGAGATCAAAAACTTTGTCCCTGAAGAGTTTTGGACCATCGACACGGCGTTTAAGACCGACATAGAGGCACAACTCACCGCACATAAGGGCGAGAAAATCTCAAAGATGTCCATCACGAACAAAACGCAGGCGCAAGAGATAGTAAAGAGTGTAAACGCAGACAGCTACTCTATCTCTAAAATAGAGACAAAAGAGAGAAAATCAGCAACGCCACCGCCATTTATGACCTCAACACTCCAACAAACCGCTTCAAGCAAACTAGGCTTCACCCCGAAAAAAACCATGATGATAGCGCAAGCACTCTATGAGGGTGTGCGTACCCCAGATGGTACGTCAGGGGTCATCACCTACATGAGAACCGACTCGCTTAACCTTGCTCACGAAGCCGTTGGAGCAGTACGTGGCATCATCGAGAACCGATTTGGTGCGAAGTATCTTCCAAAAGAGCCGAAGGTCTACACCAAAAAAGCCAAAGGTGCCCAAGAGGCACACGAGGCGATCCGCCCTACGATGCTGCACTTCACTCCAGAGGTGGCACAGAGCTTTTTAAAGGCTGATGAGATAAAACTCTACCGTCTTATCTATGAGCGTTTCATGGCGTGTCAGATGGAAGATGCAAGATTTGAACAGCAGAGCATCACATTTGTGGGCACAGAGAACGAGTTTCGTGCGACTGGACGCAAGCTTATATTTGATGGTTTTTACGCACTCACGGGCAACGAAGATAAAGACAAACTCCTTCCACCACTCAAAGAGGGCGAGGCTGCACAGCTACAAAGCGTGAAGCCGCAGCAGCACTTCACCGAGCCGCCACCGCGTTACTCTGAAGCTAGCCTTATCAAAAAACTCGAAACAGAAGGGGTCGGTCGTCCATCTACTTATGCACCAACCATCGCGACTCTGAGTGGACGCACCTACGTGACCATAGAGAAAAAACAGATCATTCCAACAGAGATGGCGTTTACGGTGACAGAGCTGCTTGAAAAAAACTTTGCAAACATCGTCGACATCTCCTTTACCGCAAATATGGAAGAGAAGCTTGATGAAGTGAGCGAGGGCGATGTCGATTGGCAGAAGCTTCTTTATGACTTTTACTTTCCGTTTCAAGCGCAGCTTGACGAGGCAAAAGCCTCCATTCCTTCTCTAAAGCTCGCCCAACCGACAGGGCGCACCTGTCCGAAGTGTGGCGAGCATGAGCTGCTACTGCGTTCTGGAAGATTTGGCAACTTCATCGCGTGTAGCGGTTTTCCAAAGTGCAAGTACACAGAGCAGGTAAATGCAGAGGGTGAAGTGGTAGAGAAAAAAGAGCAGAGTGCTGGAGAGTCTTGCGAGAAGTGTGGAAGCGATATGGTCATCAAAAATGGTCGTAACGGTCAGTTTTTAGCATGTTCAAACTACCCTGATTGTAAAAACACAAAGAGCATAAATGTAGAGGAGAAGATAAGCCAAACGCCATGTCCTGATTGTGGTGGTACTATTAGCCTCAAAAATTCTCGTCGCGGTCCATTTTGGGGATGCAACAACTACCCGACTTGTAAGTTCATCTCCAAGTTTGAACCATCAAACATCAAGTGTAAAGAGAAGGGCTGTGACGGGGCTTTAGCAAAACGCATCTACCGAAACAAAGAGGTCTATGAGTGTCTTAAATGTAAAACGCGTACGCCTAGCGAAGAGATAGAGACCCAATAGAGTTGGGATGAAAAGAGAATGAAAATAGGACTACTCTCAGATACCCACACGAAAGTCGAACGGGCAAAAGATGCCATAACACAGCTACTAAGAGATGGTGCTGAGTTCTTGGTGCATGCAGGTGATGTCTGTGAAGTTGAAACACTTGAGCTGCTTCGTAACTGCGGTAAACGCTACATCTGCGTTTATGGGAACAATGATGCACATCTTGTCAGTCATCATAATTACTACAATCTTGTTCAAGAGCCGCACTATTTTAAGATTGCACAGACCACTTTTAAACTTATGCATCTTCCCTTTTACATGTCGCCAGATACACAAGTGGTGCTCTATGGACATACGCATGAGTTTAAGAGCGAGTTTGTAGGTGGCACGCTCTATCTCAACCCAGGCGAATCGTGTGCGAGGAACAAACCCATCTCAGAATGTGCCATGCTTGAGGTGACTCCAGAAGCATTTCGAGTCACGCACTATACAAAAAACAAAACGCAACACTCTTTTGCCACGCAAGAGTTTTACTATCAAAGGAGTCTTTCATGAATGAAGAGATATTTTTATGTTCCATCTGCAATATCAATAGCGGAACATGTTTAGAAGATTGTAAATTTTGCTCTCAAAGTGTGCGCTACAAAGCCGACATAGAGCGCTACAAACAAAAAGATATGGAGCTCATAAAACAAGAGGCGATAAACGCCAGAGACAAGGGCGCACTTGGATTTTGTCTCGTGACTGCCGACAAAGGGCTCACTGACAAAACACTAGACTTCGTCTGTCGCGTGGCAAGCGAGGTGCAAAGTGTGGCACCCGAGCTTCGTCTCATCGCTTGTAACGGCACGGCAAGTGTAGAGCAGCTGCTCGTGCTTAAGAGTGCTGGCATCAAAGCCTACAACCACAATCTTGAGACAAGCGAAGCCTTCTACACAAAAATCTGCACCACGCACCCTTGGAGCGAACGCTACGAGACATGCCAAAATGTCAATGAAGCGGGACTTGTACTCATCAGCGGAGGCATCTTTGGCATGGGTGAAACGCAAGAGGATAGAGAGAGTATGCTCGCTTCACTCGCATCACTGAGCCCTACTTCGGTGCCGATCAACTTCTACCACCACAACCCAGCTCTCGAGCTCTCGCCAAATCCTCTCACCATCGAAGAGGCATTTGCGCTCATAGAGCTCACTCGCAAGAGCATCCCAAAGGCACAACGTATCATGGTAGCAGGTGGACGTGAGCTTATGTTCAAAGAGCGTCAAGGCGAGATCTTTGCCCATGGCGCAAACTCCATCGTCATAGGAAACTACCTCACGACGAGTGGACGCGAGATGGACAAAGACTTAGAGATGCTGCATGAGCTATCGCTTAACGTCGCTCGCAAAGTAGTTTAGATGTACTACGTCATCAAAAAGCAGTTTAACAAACTCCCAAACACCTTTTTAGGTTTTGCGACACAAAAATACATCGCTTCAAAAGCGAACAAAAACATCATCTTTCTCTTCAACATCGACGGCAAAGTGGTACGAAAATGGGTAAAACTTGAAGATATTATTTTGCTTACCGAGGACAAAGAGTATTTTTTAAAAATCATGAGAGAGTTTAAAGCGGTAGAAGAGCAACAAAAAAAGCTCGTCGAAGCGGCGCAAAAAAAGCTTGAAGAGAGCATGATAACTTTTAATGAGACCATGCAAGCACACATCAACGACTACGAAGAGATACGTGATAGCTCGGATGTACCCGACATCCTAAAGCACCTCTAGCCCAAAAACTCCGTAAAGTTTGTCATAAACTTCTGAAGCTTTGGGGCGATGACCACTTGACAATACCCCTGCGTTTGATGCGTCATATAGTAGTTTTGGTGGTACTCTTCGGCTTTGTAGACCACCTCTGGAAGTGGTGAAACCTCCGTCACAATAGGATCTTCATACTTTTTTTGGTTTCTAAAGATGGCTGCGTTTATGATCTCATGTTCCTCTTTTGAAGCATAGTAGACTACAGAGCGATACTGTGTCCCGCGGTCGGCTCCTTGCTGGTTGAGTGTGGTTGGGTTGTGTGTGGCAAAGAAGATGTCAAGAAGCTGCGAGAGCGAGATGACACTCTCATCATAAGTAATGTCGATCACCTCGGCATACCCACTCACTCCAGTACAGATCATCTCGTAATTTGGGTTTGGTCTATTTCCACCCGCGTAACTGCTCACCACACTCACCACACCTCGAACTCTCTGAAAAACCGCCTCCGTACACCAAAAACAGCCACCACCTAAAACGATGCGCTTCATTTGCTACCTCTTGCTTAGAAAAATTTTTGTAAATTATTGCCAAATTTACTTAAGCCAAAATCTAAAAACCATTTTAAACTCGCTCTTTTAGCTCCATATAGAGTCGGCTCATCAGCGGCGTTTTGACATAGCCGCTAAGAGCCTCAAGCTCGACTCTTTTATGGTTTTTAAAATCTTTGTGCATCGATGTGCTGGCATCTTTAGGGAGTTTTGAAGCGGTGTGAAGGGCTTTTTGGACCTCATCATTTATGTTTATGCCCTTTAGAGTGGCAAACGCGGCAATCTCCTCCAAGAGACTTTTGGCTTCATCAAAACGCTCGGTGTAGATCTCATAAATCGTTTCGTCATAGTAAGAGGTGAGTGTGGCAAACGCAGATATGAAGAGATACTTTTTCCAGAGTGCCTCTTTGATGTTACTTGGCGTTTTATAGCGAAGACCTGAGCGTTCAAAAAGCGATGCGACTGTTGCACTTGACTCTTCATCACCCCCAAAAACTGCCGCAAAGACGTCCCCTTTTTTACGGATAACGCCAGGTGTTTCAATATGAGAAAGAACATAAACGCAAGCGTCTAGCACGCGACTCTTTGAGAGGCTTCTAAGTATCTCGCCATTATTCACACCGTTTGAAAAGGAGAGCAAAATAGTTTTTTCATCGATGTGCGAGCTTATCTTGTGGTAGGACTCTACAAGATCATAACTCTTGACGCAAAAGATCACCACATCAAACGCACCCTCAAAGTAACCATCGAGATCTTTTAGCTCTCGTGCATCAACTTTTGCCCTCCAACAAGCATCATCCTCGACTATCTCAAGCCCATGCTCATAGATCGCCTCCAAGTGACTCCCGCGAGCAAAACCCACCACATCGAGCCCCGCGTTTACAAACTTCGCGGCGATGTAACCACCCACGCCACCCAAACCTACTACTGCTACTCTCATCTTCTCTCCCTCTTTAAAACGAAAATTATATCTCATTGACTTTATGAAAGAGTCACTGTAAAATTTCGCATGAAAACAAAAAGCTCCTCTTACTAATGTGTGCTATCTTTGGAATTGTCGGAGAGTATGATCCCTCTTTGGCTCGCCATGCCCTTGCCAAACTCTCTCATCGTGGACCTGATTTTTGCGGCATTGTTGAGCAGGAAAGACTCTTTTTCACGCACCAGCGTTTGAGCATCTTGGATGACCACAAACGTAGCCATCAACCTCTCAAACACAACAACATTTTGCTCTCTTTTAATGGCGAGATTTACAATTTTAGAGAGCTAAAAAAAGAGCTTGACTTCGC
>CAZJRG010000047.1:6410-11931 GCA_964548435.1 uncultured Sulfurimonas sp.
GATGAACGAAGATGCACTTCTCTCCTATCTCTCCTTCTTAGCACCAACTCCACCGCATACTTTCTACAAAGGGGTGCAAAAACTCGCGGCGGGAGAGTATATTATATTTGAAAATGCACATCTCACCATTAAACGCTACTACGATATTCTAGACCACTCGGCTAACATCATAACAGACAAAACTATTGCGTTAGCGGAGATTGAAAATATGTTAGCCACATCAATGCAGCTGCGTTTAAACGCGGGAGTCCCTACAGCAGCCCTTCTCTCTGGTGGTATAGATAGCGCGACCATTAGCTACTATGCGCAAACGTTTGGGCTGCGTTTGCCAACATATACGTTAGGTTATAAAGAGTTTGCCAAATACGACGAACGAGAAAATGCTCGTGAGAGTGCTGCGTTTTTAGGTGTAGAAAATCGCAGCATTGAGATAGATGAGCAGCAGTTTATAGAAGCGAGTGAGCGTGTGCTGCATACACTTGATGAACCACTCAACGACCCCGCAGCCATACCGCTTTCTCTTCTTTTTGAGCAGATAAAAAAAGATGGCTATCGTGTGGTCATTAGTGGCGAGGGAAGTGATGAGATATTTTTAGGCTACAGACAGTATTTTGAGTATCTTGATATAGAACAAGCCACTCTGCTTGCACATAAAAATTGGCTCAAACGCTACTTTCATGCTAACTTCTCCATGAACAGAGAGTGGGAGTGGTATAAACGCATCTTTGATGGGACACTCCTCTTTAGAAGCTCAGGAGAGAAGTTTACGGATCTGCAAAAAAATAGACTCCTCAAACGCAATGTTCGCGATAACGAGTCACTCAAATACATCAAAGAGTATCGCGAGCGATTTTTAGACTCCACACACAATGACCCTTCACTTTGGTACAGCTACATAGATCTCAATCTCTTTCAGGCAGAGCACTTTTTGGCAAAGCTCGATCGTGTGAGTATGGCACACTCCATAGAGTCGCGCACACCATTTCTGGACCACAAACTTGTAGAGACTCTCTTTAGTATCGAGCCGCGTTTGCGTTATGAAGATGGCAAAACAAAATCCCTTCTCAAAGAGATTATGCAAAACAGACTAAGTCCCCAGACACTCTCGCGCAAGAAAAAAGGGTTTGCAAATCCCTACATGGAGTATCTCATCAACTCACAAAAAATAGACCTCATAAAAAGTGTCAACAAAGAGACAGGAATCTTTAAAGAGTCTACACTTGATGAGTATCTCTCTCTTGGGGCAAAGGGGAGCTTTAAGCAGCACATATGGGGACTTTATGTCTTATCACACTGGATTAAAAGAGAGCTACTCTAATGCAGCGACTTCAAGAGAAACACTTTAGCCTTTTGCTTGTTCTTGCTATGATTTTTTGGGGAGCTGGCTGGAGTGCACTCAAGATTTTGACCTATGAACTCCCAATGGATGTTGTCATCTTTTGGCGTTTTTTTATCATGAGTCTTGCGTTTATTCCTATCATTCTCTTTTTAAAAATACCCTTCTCTTTTAAGAGAGAGTCACTTAAGTTCATCGCAGGGAGTTCTGTGCTGAACATGGCGTTTATGGTCTCCTCCTTTTTGGGCATAAAGTATGGACTGGCTGGCTCAGGAAGTGTTATCATTACCACATTTAGCCCTGTAATGACCTTTTTGCTTGTTGCCATTTTATTTAGAAAACGGCTTGCAAACCTCCAGTATTTTGGGCTTTTCTTGGGTCTTTTAGGGGGTTATATTCTTTTAGAGCTTCAAAACTTCTCACATTTTTTCCAAAGTGCAAACTTCTACTATCTTCTATGCGCAGTTATTTGGGCTGGGGTGACACTGCTCTCCCAACACTCCCAGCGTTACATCCATCCCCTCTACTACAGCTTTATCATCTCACTTGTGGCGACATTTTTTAGCTTTTTGTACGCATTTGGAAGCGATCTTGGAGCGGTATTTTCACAAGGATGGAACTTTTGGATTGCCCTGCTCTATCTTGGCATCTTTGGTCAAGCTGTAGCTACGACCATATTTTTTGTGGCAAGTGGGCGTTTGGGGAGTGAAAAAACAAGCTCTTATATGTTTTTAGTCCCACTGTTTGGGCTCTTTTTTGCATGGCTTGTTTTAGATGAAGTGTTGGAGTATCACATTTTAATAGGTGGTACACTTAGCATTTTAGCTGTCTACTTTATAAACAAAAAAGCCAAATAAAGCGATGCTATTTGAGATGTCTTTGGTGAAAGTCACTCTCTTTTAAACCGTTTCTGATCTTTTCACTACTCCAAATAAGTCGAGTGCTTTTTCCATTTTGCAAATTTTTCATAGTAATTTGCGATGCTCTATAAACGCCATCATAGGCTCTATAGTCGTCAAAATAAGCTACCTTTAAAATCTCATTTTTTCTATCGAAATACTCAATTTTCTTTACAAGAAATGTTTTTATATCAATATATGAGACAAGCTGTGTATAGCCAGAATCTTTTGAACGTGGGCTTGCTATGCTTTTGTAGACCAAAACACCATTCAGATCTATCTCTGGAGCCTCTCCTTGGGTGTAGTTGTACTTCTCTACATTTGTGCCGCTTAAATCTTCATAAGCAAACTCGCTCCCCATAAATGCACCAGACTTCGCCTTTGACGCTATGCGTTTGACACGTTTGAGTGCAGGAAGATAGAGCCACTGATCATCCTCTTTGTTGATGTGTTCATAGTTTAAAAACTTCGTACCCTTCACATCTGATGGCGTTTTAAACTCCATTAGCGATTTGTCCTTTTTGCCCTCGAGCACCATCATTTTCATCTCACGACTTTTTCTCTCTCCTGCTGCGTTTATAAGCTCCATTTTCATCTCTGCTACAGAATCTTTAAAGCCGCTCATCACAGCCTCACTCTTTTGCGCGACCTCTAAATGCGTCAGCGAAAATGCTATTGAGCTTACAATGCTCACCATCACAACAAACTTCATACAACCCCTTTTTTTATGCTTTTTGCATATTTTCTCTTAAAAATTCTTCACAATCTTCGGCACTGAGTGGTTTTGAGTAGTAATAACCTTGAATTTTGTGACACCCATTTTCGACCAAAAACTCTAGCTGTTCTTTCGTCTCCACTCCCTCAGCGATAATATCTAGTCCAAGATTTTTTGCCAAGACTATTATTGTTTTTACAATTGCAGCATCCTCTTGATTGTCAGGTATCTCAATAATAAAACTTCGATCTATCTTGAGCCTATCTACTGGTAGATTTTTCAAATATGATAACGAAGAGTAGCCAGTTCCAAAATCATCCATGGATATAGTAATCCCAAGCCCTTTGAGCTGCTTCAACACTTCGATCGATTTTTTCTGATTTTTCATAATCTGGCTCTCGGTCACTTCCACTTCAAGGAAGGCAGGATCAAATCCATACCGTGCTATTGTCTCTTCAAAACACTCGATGCAAACAAAGTCTTGAAGCTGCTTTGTCGAGATATTTACCGACACTCTCCCTGTTGTTATCCCTTGAGAATGCCATGCTTTGATCTGTTTGAGTGTAGCGGAGAGCATAAACTGATCTATCTCTTTTATGAGTCCGCTCTCTTCAGCAAAGGGAATAAAATGATAAGGAGCAATCATGCCTTTTTCTGGGTGTATCCATCGAACCAATGCCTCTAAGCCTATTACTTTTGCACTATTTGCATCTATTTTTGGTTGAAAATAGGGTTCGAACTGTCCAAGCGAAATAGCGTCTCTGAGTGCATTTTGTAGTGTGAGACGCTCAAGTGTTATCTCTGTCATTGTGTAGTTATAAAATTGGTATCTATTTTTGCCATCTTCTTTAGCTTTATACATTGCTGTATCTGCATATTTCAAAAGAAGCTCACTATCTGCACCATCACTTGGGTAGACACTAATGCCTATACTAAATGTGACAAACAACTCAAGTGTATCGATTACTATCGATTTTTGAATCTCTATTATGATTTTATTTGCTATTTTTTCTAGCGATTCATTTGTACTATTCTCTACTATAATCGTAAATTCATCGCCTCCAAGCCTTGCAACTACATCTGAGTTTCTCACTATTCTTTTAAGTCTTAGTGTTATTGCTTGAAGAAGCTGATCTCCTGTTTTGTGTCCATATGTATCATTAATCTCTTTAAATCCATCGAGATCTAAAAAGAGCACTCCAACCTCTGTTTTAGTATTTTTTGCTTTGGCTATAGCTTTGTCAAGCTTCTCTTCAAAAAGAAGTCTGTTTGGAAGATTTGTGAGTGAATCATGATGTGCTAAATGTGTCATCTCTTCGCTTTTAACACGTAACTCTTTTGTCTTTTGCTGCACACTCTCTTCAAGTTTTCTCTGCTGCTCCTCTATAAATTTTTTATAATTCACTATGTAGAGATAGAGTAAAAATCCAGAAATTATTAAAAACCCAAGAAGTAAACTTAATATTATTCTGTTTTTTGAGTCTTGAATATTTGAAATATCAATATCTTCAAGGGCTATAGCCATTATAAAGTAACCCATATTTTTGCCATGAACATCAGGGAGTCTATGTAGAGAAAAGAGCATTTTGTTTTTACTATCGAGTGAATAGTTTTTTATGTTTGTAAAATGCTCCACTCCTCTCTCTTGCAGACTCTGCATTAGTCTTTGCGATTCGCTAAACGCAGAGATAAAATAGTCCCCTATGAAACTATTTTGTGCTGTATGTGTGAGTTGATTTTTATAGCTTTTATCTACCAATACAACTGTTTCAAAATTATCTCTTTGAAGTTTTTTTACTATGGAGTTAAAACGTGCTATTGTCTCGATTGAGCCGATAAATCTCCCCTCATCATATATTGGCACCATACTTTTAAAAGTCATATCAAACTTTCCTGCACTAATGACCGCACTCATTTTAGGGTTTTTAATCATTTGAGCCAAATCTTTACGAATGTGAACTAAGGAATCTCCCCGCTCTTTCGTCCAGCTTCTGTAGCGACTCACTCCCTCTTTATCTACTACATGAAACCAAACATTTTTCATAGATGTGTTCTCTTTTATTAGCCGTGCATAGCGATCTAGCTCTAAATCTTTTGAAGTGGTTTGCAGTAAAAAGTTTTTGATGTTTTCATTTTTTGAAGCCACAATACCCATAAGCAACACAGCCTCAAGCTTCTCGGAAATAAGTACATTTGCTTCTCTCTCCATTCTTTTTGCTACTTCTGTATACTTAGCATCGTAAAGTGTTTCGAGACTATGAATGAGATAGTACATACTGCCAGTCCCATAAAGAGCCAAAAAGACAAAACCGATAAGAACAACCCTTATACTTATTTTCATTGATTTCCAAACTATATAATTATCTATTTTTCCGTGAAATCTTCACATTATTTTATTATATAGTAAATTTTTTGTATATAAGAAATATCTATAAAAATTTCTTCATTTGAGATTTTATGAGAAGGAATTGTGTTTAAAAATTGTATTTGGAGGGAGCTCTAAATGAGTTTAAAAGTGTAGCCTTGTTGTGTTGTCGTTTTTTTGTATTGGTAGTAACCATCAAGCGTTAT
>CAZJRG010000048.1:0-11773 GCA_964548435.1 uncultured Sulfurimonas sp.
GCGGGTGGGTGTTTTCTCCATTGACGTCTATCTTTGAGAACATATCAAACGCCACGCCAAAATTTGTCATGCAGAAGTTTTTTATCTCCTCTTCGGTTCCTGGTTCTTGAGAGAGAAACTGGTTGCACGGAAAACCCAAGACGCTCAGACCTTTGGAGCTGTACTTCTCATGAAGTTTTTGAAGTCCCGCGTATTGACCCGTGTAGCCGCACTGACTCGCTACGTTTACTATGAGCATCACTCTGCCCTTGTACTTCTCTAAACTTATCGTTTTGCCATCTATGTCTTTTACTTCTATCTCATAAATACTCATCTTCTCTCCTGCAAAAAGCGTAAACGCCATTAAAAATGCCATCATTAAAATCTTCATTTTTTCTCCTATTTTATATCTCGTCTATTTTGAACACGTCCAAAACAGACTCAGTCACTAAAGCTTTGCCCTTTGGGCAAGAGAAGAGTCAATTGACTCTTCGAGCATCTCTTTTGTCACGCGATGTCGAAATGCGAACATCGCATCAAACTCTCGTTTCACAAACCCTTCAAAGAGTCTACCAAACGCGCCAAAAGGGAGCACAAACTCCACTATGTCTTTAAGCTCGCACTGCGTTTGGCTCACCTGTGTAAATATATGCGAGTGCTTCCAAAACGCAAAGGGCGAACGAGTGGCGATGTCGATGAGCAAACGCGGCTCATCCATGGTCTCAATCTTGACTTCCCAGTTCATGGGAATGAAGTTTTTGACACTCTTTAAACGCAACACCGCACCTTCACGCGGCACAAAATCCTCGTTTAAAAGCTTCACACTCATGCCCTTTGGGGTGATTTTGACAAGATTGCCCACATCGAGATGAAACGCGTAGAGATCCTCTTGCGAGCACTCTATAAGTGTCGATCTTTCATAAAACGCCATAGCAGACTCCTTAATTTGAGTCAAAAGTATATGCCATCTTCATTGCGTTTGGTAGCGTTTATATGTAGTTTCATTTAAAGCCAAGCAAGAGGCAACATTTACAAACTGCTCTCCTCCAAACAAGCAGAATTTTTAGAATGTTGTCACACTATGACGAATAAGTTATAATGCCTCACTTCTACCATAAAGGCGGGCAAACCAAGTGAACACAAACTTCTACTCCGATCTGCCAAGCATCTCAAACTTTTATGAACTCACCGACATGCAAAACTATACGGCACTTCCAGAGGATTGGTACCTCATCATCAGCGACATCAAAGGCTCGACGAAAGCCATAGAAGCGGGGAGATACAAAGATGTCAATTTTGTCGGGGCTATGAGCATCGTAGCTATCTTAAACCTAGCAAAAGAGATAGAGATTCCTTTTGTATTTGGAGGCGATGGTGCAACACTCTTTATACCTGCATCACTTTATGACAAAGCCTCTCTGGCTTTAAACAATGTCCGCACTATTGTCAAAAACAACTTCGAGCTTGATCTGCGCATCGCTATCTTGAAGGTCGATGAGATCTATAAAGCAGGTCATAAGCTCTTCATCACAAAACAGCAGGTATCGCCAAACTACACGCAAGCCATCATTCGCGGCGGTGGTGTGGAGTATACTGATGCACTCATAAAAAGAGAGTATGCAAAGTATATGCTCCAAGAGATTGAGACTCCAGAAGATATGGCAGACTTTAGTTCACTGGAGTGTAGATGGCAGGAGATACCCTCACCAAAAGAGGAGGTACTCACACTCTTAGTAAGAGCAAAAGAGGATACGCACTACACAGAGCTCTTTAGAGAACTCGATCGCATCTTCGGTGATCTTGAGCAACGTACTCCCATCAAAGAGAAGAGTCTTCATCTGAGCTTCTCACCAAAAAACCTTCGAGTTGAAGCCTCGCTCTACTCCTCAAAGTTTTATCTCAAAGCACTGCATATCTTCTCTATGATGTTTATAAATGGAGTTGGGGCACTGCTTATGGTGCTAAAGATAGGTCTTTGGGGTTCTTATAAACGCCGTGTAGAAGAGAGCTGCGACACACAAAAATTTGATGATATGTTTCGAACTGTAATCTCTGCAACAAAAGAAGAGAGAGTAGCACTTGAAAAATATCTCAAAAACGAGCATCTCAAAGGAAATCTTCACTATGGAATCCATAAAAGTAACACATCGCTGATGACATGTTTGGTATTTAGCAGACATGGTAAACATGTTCATTTCGTTGATGGATCGCAGGGTGGTTATGCAGTTGCAGCCAAAGCAATGAAAACTCAATTAAACCCAACAAAATAGGGATTTTATACAACAAACTCTCACCTTCTCTCAAATCTAATGTAAATAATACAAACTAAAATAGTAAAAATTAAATCTTATTTTGGAATATTTTAATTAAAAATAATGAGTAATAATTGAACAAAAATAGATAATTCAGATGTCAAAAATAGAAAAGATATAAATTTTCAAAGCCATTACAATGTCGTCACTCAAAAACAAATGCGAGTAAATCTTAATGTTACAAAAGGAAGCAAGAACATGGCAAAGCAAACAATTACAGTGGCACGTGGTGACGGAATCGGTCCAGAAATTATGGACGCAAGTTTAAGAGTGCTTGACGCGGCAGGTGCAGATGTAGAGTGGGAACACATTGAAGTTGGTGAACAAGTTTACCTTGCAGGTAACAGCTCAGGAATCGCACCAGAGGCTTGGGATTCAATTAAGAAAAACAAAATTGTTTTCAAAGCTCCAATTACAACACCTCAAGGTGGTGGTTACAAATCACTCAACGTTACAATGCGTAAAACTTTAGGTCTCTATGCAAACGTCCGTCCAGCGATCGCTTATGATCCGTTCATCCCTTCACGTTATCCAGGAATGAACGTTGTCACTATTCGTGAGAATGAAGAGGACTTATACGCAGGTATCGAGCACCAACAGACACCTGAGGTAACGCAGTGTCTTAAAATCATCACTCGTCCTGGTTGTGAGAAGATCTGTCAATACGCTTTTGAGTACGCAAAAGCCAACGGTAGAAAAAGAATCACGTGTATGATCAAAGACAACATCATGAAAATCACTGATGGTCTTTTTGTAAAAGTATTTTACGAGACTGCGAAAAACTACCCAGAGATCCAAGCAGATGAGTGGATCATCGACATCGGTATGGCAAAACTTGTAGACGCTCCACAAGAGTTTGACATGGTTCTTATGCCTAACCTTTACGGAGACGTTGCGACTGACATCTTAGGTCTTATGACTGGTTCTGTAGGTATCGCACCTGGTGCAAACGTTGGTACTGACTACGCTATGTATGAAGCGATCCACGGTTCAGCTCCGCGTCACGCTGGTCAAAACAAAGCAAACCCATCAGGTCTTCTTCTCTCAGGCGTTATGATGATGGTGCAAGTTGGACAACCTAAAGTGGCTGAAAAAGTACACAACGCATGGTTAAAAACTATCGAGGACGGAATCGTGACGTATGACCTTGCTCGCAAACTAAAAGCTGAGGGCAGAGCACACACTGAAGTTGGAACTAAAGAGTTCGCTGATGCGGTTATCGCTAGACTCGGACAAGAGCCATCTACTTTAACGCCTGTAAGATACAGCGAAGCGGTAAAAATCAAAAAACCAGTGCTTTCAAATGTAAGAGCACAGAAGATGAACCTCATCGGTTGTGACATCTTTACTCGTGATGATTGTGATGCAAACACTATCGGTGACAAACTAGTAGCACTCACTGAGGGGACAAACCTTGGTCTTAAAATGATCTCTAACCGTGGACAAAAAGTATATCCAAACGGACACCCAGAGACATTTTTGACAGACCACTGGAGATGCCGTTTCTACAACAAAACGCAAGGTGATATCATCACAAATGGTGACATCACAAACATGATGAACAAAATAGACGCAGCGGGAATCGAAGTGATCAAAACTGAAAATCTTTACGCGTTTGAAAATGGAGATCGTGCTTACTCTCTTGGACAAGGTGAGTAATCACCTCTTCCTCCCTCCCTTTTTTAGGGGAGAGTTACTCTTTTTAATGCCTCTTAGTTAACAAGAGGTATCACAAAAAGTAAATAATAAGGAGTTGCAATATGAGTGTAGAGATCATTTTACAAAATATGCTCAACCCACCTGTTCTATTTTTTTTCTTAGGAATGTTGGCTGTTTTTTTTAAATCCGAACTCGCCATTCCCCAACCACTGCCTAAGCTATTTTCTCTCTATTTACTCATAGCTATCGGTCTGCATGGGGGTTATGAACTCTCTAAGAGCGGGCTCAATCTCTACATATTTGAAGCCTTAATGATTGCCGTAGTGATGGCAACCATAGTTCCGATCTATAGTTTTTTCATACTCAAAACAAAGATAGATGTTTATAACTCTATTGCCATCGCTGCGACATACGGCTCGATTAGTGCGGTGACATTCATCACGGGTATTACCTACCTAAACACCATCGGTGTCGAGTATGGCGGATACATGGTTGCCTCTATGGCTTTGATGGAATCGCCTGCTATCGTGATAGGTCTTATCTTTGCAGCACTCTTTGTGAAAAGCTCAGATGGTGAGAAAAAAGAGAAGACTGATTTTAAAGAGATCTTTAGGGAGGCATTTTTAAACCCTTCTGTCTTCTTGCTTGTTGGTGCTCTCATCATAGGAATACTAACAGGTGAGAAGGGCTGGACTTCCATGGAGCCTCTCTTTGGCACACTCTTTAAAGGGATGCTGGCATTTTTCCTCTTAGATATGGGACTTGTCGCGGCAAGAAAGATTCATGAGCTCAAAAAAGTTGGGGTTTTCCTCATTGCGTTTGCACTTGTTATGCCGATGGTCAACGCCTTGATTGCAACGCTCATCGCGTTTGCGCTCGACATTCACAAAGGAGATGCCTTCCTTTTAGCGCTTTTGAGTGCGAGTGCTTCATACATCGCAGTCCCTGCGGCGATGAGGCTCTCTGTGCCAGAGGCAAATCCTGGTCTTTATCTTCCTCTGAGTTTGGCGGTGACGTTTCCATTCAACATTTCGCTTGGAATACCGCTTTATTACTTTATAGTCACTTCATTTTGGGGGTAAAACGCAATGAAAAATATGAAAAAAGTTGAACTCATCTTTGAGTCAATCTACACCAAAAAACTCTTAAAAATCTTTAAACACCATGGCGTGAGCGGCTACACGATCATCAGAGATATTGAAGGATATGGCGAACACGGGCTTAAATCGGCCGATGATGTCACAGATGTTGGTAGCAACATTCTTCTCTTTAGTGTCTGTGAAGCGGAAGTCTATGAGAAGATGGACAAAGATATACGTGCTTTTTTACATCTTTATGGCGGTAAGTGCATACTCACTGATGTGATGCTTCTACTTGGCAAAATAAAAAAGTAACACATAGCATGGATAACGCAAGCACTATTTCAAAAGATAGAGACAAGGCACTCAAAATTCTCCAAGAGGGCGGTCTTGTTGCGATTCCAACTGAAACAGTCTATGGACTCGGTGCAGATGCCTCTAATGCCTCAGCAGTTAAAAAGATTTTTGTTGCCAAAGGAAGACCAAAAAATCACCCTCTCATCGTCCATATAGAGTCTCATAAGCAACTCCATCACTGGGCAAAAGAGATTCCAGATGCGGCATATAAACTCGCAGCCGCGTTTTGGCCAGGAGCGCTCACACTCATTCTTCAAAAAAAAGAGCATGTTTTAGAGGAGCTCACAGGTGGGTTTGACTCCATAGCACTCAGAGCACCCAACCACCCCCTTGCACTCGAGCTGCTCAGAGCATTTGGCGGTGGCATCGCTGCACCCTCGGCAAATCTCTATGGTCAAGTAAGCCCAACATCTGCTCAAGATGTCTACGAGGAGTTAGGAGAGAGTGTCGATCTCATTCTCGATGGAGGCAGATGCCACATTGGGATTGAATCGACCATAGTAGATCTAAGCCAAGGCGATGCTAAGGTTTTGCGTCCTGGAGCCATTACACAAGAGCAAATAAACGCGGTACTCAAAAGTGAGCTCACAACTACCTCATCTGCTAAAACCAGAGCACAAACGCCACACTCAGGAGACAAACCTTCACACTATGCTCCAAAAGCAAGAGTAATTCTCACCAACAAAGAGAATCTCCAAGAGCTCTTAGAAGAGTGGCAAGATCGCTCAAAAAAAATAGGCGTCCTCCTGCCAAAAGTGCCAAAAAACGCAGATAAAGATCTCACATGGCTCGCTTTTGGGGAAGATGCACAGACACAAGCACACCGACTCTATAGCTCTTTGCGTAAAGCTGATCACTTAAAACTTGATGTTCTCTTGGTGCTTTTACCTAAAGCAAGAGCAAGCAAGGGCATCGCGTTAGCCATCGAAGAGAGACTCAAGCGTGCTTCACAAAGAAAATAAAAGATAAAACATCCTATTATTATGCAATCAGATAGTTTTGGGAGCTAAAAATGAAGAGTATGAAAAAAGTTGAGATAATTATAGAGTCTCTGTATATGAAAAGATTGCTAAAACTCTTTGAAGATCACTCTATAACAGGCTACACAGTCATCAAAGATTTGGAGGGGTATGGAGGACATGGACTCAAAACCGCCGATGATGTTACTGATGTCTTTACAAACATCTTGGTATTTACCGTATGTGATGCTGAAGTGTATGAGAAAATGGATAAAGACATACGTGCATTTTTACATGCTTATGGAGGCAAATGCATACTCACCGATGTGATGCTTCTTCTTGGCAAACAAAAACGCTCAGTATGATGCATACAGCCCAGATCGGCACCATCATCTCTACCAAGAGTGCCCCACTCCTTAAAAACACTACACTTTTTGACGCAATGGCGGTGATGAAACTTGACCAGATCAGCTCTGTGGTCATAGTTGACGGCGCAAACAAGCCACTTGGAATATTTACAGAGCATGACATACTCAAAACACTCAAAACAAATGATCTCAAAACCACTTATGTAGAAGAGGTGATGAGTAAAAAACTCTTCTGTATGCAGGAGAGTACGGAAGTTCACGATGCCTATATGGCGATGGAGGAGAAAAACTTTCATCATCTCATCGTAGTAGATGCTGCTGGAAGTTATCTTGGAGTAGTAAGCGAGGGAGATTTTTTACGTCAAATCGGGTTTGAGAGTCTCTCGCAAGAGAAGTCTCTCAAAGAGCTTGTCTATGTAGCACCTCTGCTAGTCCACGAAGATATCACCATTGAAGCACTCGCGCAAAAGATGCACAATGCCCACAAAGAGTATGCGATTTTTATAGAGGAGCATCTTCCAAAAGCACTCATAACGCAAAGAGCAATCGCACACTATCTTCTACTTCCTAACGCCAAGAGCAGTGATAATATCACAGAGGTGATGCACTCAGACTTTACAACCCTTCACGAATCAAGCTCTCTTATGGAGGCAGGCTCACTTATGAAGAGTCACAGCATCCACCAACTCATAGTCACCAATGATGCTGGCGAATTTGTAGGCGTAGTAGAGCGCCATGCCCTACTCAAAGAGATACACGGCTCCTACTTTGAGATGCTCATTAAGACCATTGACAACAAAAGTAGTGCACTCGATGAGCTACGAAACATAGAGAAGCAACTCACTAAAGAGAAAGAGGAGACGACAAAAAACTTTCTCAAGTACCAAACCCTCTTCAACGCCATAGCTGATGGCTGCGTTTTACTCGATGAAGATACAAGAGCCTTAGAGTTTAACCGTGCTATGCACACCATGTTAGGATACAGTGCTGAGGAGTTTGCACAACTCAGAGTAAAAGACTACGAGTTTATAGATACTCCAGAGGTGATCAAAAAGCGCATTGAGCAGATAGTCGAAAAAGGGAGTGTAAGTTTTGAAACGCAGCACATCAAAAAAGATGGGAGTATCATCTATGTTTGGGCAAATGTAAACGCAGTCAATCTCGAAGGAAGAACACTCCTTATGGGGCTCTTTCGTGACATGAGCGAGTTTTATAAACAGCAGCACGAACTAGAGAGCAAAAGCACTTTTTTACACTCAACCCTCTCCGCCATCCCTGACCTTATCTGGATCAAAGATACCCAGGGAAAATACCTCATGGCAAACCCTATGTTTGAACGCCTCTACAATGTCA
Organism: uncultured Sulfurimonas sp.; assembly: GCA_964548435.1. Lineage (GTDB taxonomy): Bacteria > Campylobacterota > Campylobacteria > Campylobacterales > Sulfurimonadaceae > Sulfurimonas. The sequence continues at coordinate 8,067 of CAZJRG010000048.1, forward strand.
AAGAGGCAGATCTACTTGGAAAAGATGATTTTGATTTTGTCTCCAAAGAGCTCGCGACATTTTTCCAAGAGAATGACAAAAAAGCCCTCATGCTTGGGGGAACAAGTATAAACGAAGAGCATCTTGTATTTGCCGATGGAAGCTACGAAGGACTTTTTGAAACACTTAAAACCCCTATGTATGACAAAAATGGCGAAGCAGTTGGTGTTATAGGCATTGCACGTGACATTAGCCAAAGAAAACGTAACGATGAAGCGCTCAACGAAGCACAAGCCATAGCCCACCTTGGAAGCTGGCGACTTAACATCACCAAGAACATTTTGGAGTGGTCTGATGAAACGCATAGAATTTTTGAGATTCCAAAAGGTATGCCTCTTAGCTTTGAGACATTTTTTAACACAGTTCATCCAGATGACAAAGATAAGGTCACCAAGGCTTGGAGCGAAGCACTCCAAGGCAAGCCCTATTATGTAGAGCATCGCATCATAGTCAATGGCAAACTTGAATGGGTCGTAAACCATGGACGCGTAGAGTTTGATGCAGATGCAAACGCCACACTCGCCATTGGAACATGCCAGCTCATCACAGAGAGAAAACTCCACGAAGAGCAGCTGCGTTATCTCGCAAACAACGATCCCCTCACTACACTCGCCAACAGAAACTCTCTTCTTACTTACCTCAAGCAAAGAGTTACACAGAGTATTGAGAAGCAGCAGATGGTTGCACTTCTCATTTTCGATCTGGATCGATTTAAAGATATTAACGATAGTTTTGGTCACAGCTTTGGAGATGAACTCCTTACCCTCATCGCTTCAAGACTCCAAGAGTACCTTAGCCAAGGCACTCTCATATCAAGACTCGGTGGTGATGAGTTTGGTGTGGTGCTTGAAGGTAAAAAAACTCTACAAGAGATTACAAACGCTGTGATAGAACTGATGCAGATTGTAAATGGTAGCTACACTTTTCATAATGGTTTAGAGCTCCATATTGGTGCTAGTGCAGGTGTTGTTGTCGCGCCAGATAACACACAAGATGCCCTAGAATTGCTCCAATTTGCCGATGCCGCCCTCTACCGTGCAAAAGAGGAGGGACGCGGTAGCTACTACTTCTACAGCGATGAGCTCACGCAGACTATTCGAGCACGTGTGCAGAGCGAAGCAGATCTTCGCCGTGCCATAAATGCGCAGGAGTTTGAGCTCTTCTACCAGCCCCAAGTGCATATAGCCTCTGGACGCATTGTAGGGGCGGAGGCACTCATTCGCTGGAGAGATCCGCTTAAAGGGCTTGTCTCTCCAGACTATTTTATCCCTATCGCCGAAGAGTCTGGACTCATCAACACCATTGGAGAGTGGGTACTGCGTGAGGCATGCAGACAGGGAAAAGAGTGGCTCGACAAAGGACATAGACTCACCATCGCAGTCAATCTCTCTGCACATCAAATTCGTCATCAAAACATTCTTCAAATTGTTGATGATGCTCTTAAACGCAGCGGATTTGTTGCAGACAAGCTGGAGTTGGAGCTCACAGAGAGTGCGCTTATGCAGCGCGAAGAAGAAGCCGTGGCGATGTTTCATGCACTTCGAGCTAAAGGGGTACGCCTAGCCATCGATGACTTTGGAACAGGATACTCCTCACTCTCCTACCTCAAACGCTTCCCGCTTGACGTGCTCAAGATAGACAAAAGTTTTGTCGATGACATCCCCTACGAAGCTGATGACAACGCTATCGTAAGTGCCATCATCGCTATGGGGAGTGCTCTTGGGTTTCAACTCCTCGCAGAGGGAACGGAGCGACTTGAGCAGATAGAGTTTTTACGCCAAAAAGGGTGTACGCTCTACCAAGGCTACTACAAAAGCCCGCCACTCCCAGCCGCTGAGTTTGAAGCGCTCTTAGTCAAAGAGGAGTCTAGCCAAACTCGATAGGATCCATATCTATCACCGCCATAGGGACTCGCGTGGCGGTGATGGCTTTGATGATGTCGGTGCTCTTGTCTGAACGCAGTAGAATCTCGTAGCGATAACGATCAGCCACTCTCTCAAGCGCGCACTTTCCAAACCCTACGATCTCCACAAGCCCAAACGCCACAAGCCTCTCATGCATAAGATTCATGGCGTTTGCGGCTTTGGTGGCGTTTTTGTCGGCAAACAAAACGCGACAGAGTTTTTTGTAGGGCGGATAAAGCCCATCGCGAAAACGCTTCTCCTCTTCTAAGAATGCCTCATAGTTCTCCACATAAGCGCTAAAAAAAGACTCATGAAAGCTCTGAACGTAAACGCGACCATCTTGCAGCCTACCTGCTCGACCCGCGACTTGGATGAGTGAGGCGAGTGCTTTTTCGCGGGCTCTGTAGTCGCTTTGAGTGAGCATATTGTCCATGCCTAGCACCACAGCAAGCGTTACGCCGTGGTAGTCGTGACCTTTGCTCAGCATCTGCGTTCCCACCAAAATATCAATCTCTTTGTCATTGAAACGCTTGAGCGTTTGGGTGAGTTTTTTTTGCGTCGTGATCACGTCTCTGTCAAACTGCTCGACTCTGGCATCACTAAAGTGATCGCTTATCTCTTTTGCCGCCTCGGCAGTTCCCAAACGCGAACTTACAAGATGGTGGCTATGACACTTTGGACAGACTTGAGGGATGGCTTGCGTGAAGTTACAGTAGTGGCACTTCATAGCTCTTGCGTTTTGGTGTAGACTCATCCCTACGCTACAAAAAACGCACTCATACGCATGCCCGCAATCACCACAGATGAGATACTTGAAGTTTGCTCGTGTTGGCAGAAAAACGATCGACTGTTCATTTTTTTGGAGTGCCAAATGCAGCTCTCTTAGCACACCCTCGGAGAGGGCTTCGAGAGACTTTTCGTAGATAAAATGCTTCTTGGCGCTAAAGTGCCCCCCTTTGAGTCTAAAATGAGGAAACTTCACATAAGAACCAAGCGATGGAGTAGCACTCCCCAAAACCACCCTAGCCCCTAAAAGTCGTCCCATATAGATGGCAATATCACGAGCATTGTAACGCGGTTTCGTGGAGGATTTGTAACTATCGTCATGCTCCTCATCCACCACGATCATGCCTAGATTCTCAATAGGCAAAAAAAGTGCCGAGCGCGCCCCTGCGATGATGAAGGCTTCGCCACTATGGAGCTTCTCTAACGCCAGACTCTTTTGCTTGGGAGTGAGCTTAGAGTGCCACATGATCACTTGTTCACCAAAGTGTTTTTCAAGTCTTTTTCCCATCTGCGGGGTCAAAGAGATCTCTGGCATCAAAAAAAGGCTGCGTTTGCCCTCTCTTGCCATCTCTTCAAAGCTCTTCATATATATCTCGCTCTTACCGCTTCCCGTATCGCCAAAAAGGAGCGAAACGTCATGAGCTTTTAAAAAAGAGAGTGCCTCTTCTTGTTTTGACGAGAGGGTGATGGAGGTGTTAAAGTCACTAAGCAAAAGAGCATCGCGTTTGAGATCTCTAAAAGGCATCATCAAAGCAAAAGCCTCGCCAAGACTACAAAGATAATAACTCGCTATAAACTTCGCAAGCTGGAGCTGTTTTTGTGAGAAGCAAAATGGAGTCACTTCTAAGATCTCACTTGTAAGAAACGCGGGTTTTTCACACTCCTCAAGCACTACCGCCTCTTTGTGGCGTTTGTTAAAGAGAAGTGTGACTTTTGTCCCTTGCGCGATTGGCAAGCTTGCATGATAAGTGTACTCAC
>CAZJRG010000049.1:0-9433 GCA_964548435.1 uncultured Sulfurimonas sp.
GATTCAAAAACAGCTTGTACAGCCCAACCTCAGCTACTCAAATAAGATAAGCTAGACTACCAATTCAAATCCCTAAGAGGGGGAGGAGGACTTCTTTTTACTTACTCTTTTACATCCTTTAAAATACTTTGCACTATGTTATATCCATGATTCAAAGCCAATGCGATAGAACCTCCTAGTGATCCTGCTATATCTCCAGCTACATACAGATCTTTGCTATTTATATTTTGATCATTCACGACGACTTTGCCTGCATCATCTAAGAGGACAGGAGTGTTGGCTAAGAACTCTTTTGGTGTTGTTCCGCCAAGGGCATAGATGATGCGGTCATAAAGATTGATAGTTCCATCTGAAAAATGGACTTCACACTTCCCCTCTTTTTCTACAACAGCTAAAATATCTACTCCCAACTTCATTACAACTCTATTTTCTTTCACACTTTGAAAAATATTTTCTCTATTTTTTGGATTTGCTCGAGTGATTTCATCTCTTCTATAACTGAGTGTCACACTATTATCTTCTCTAATGAAGTAAGCATACTCTAAAGCACTATCGCCACCGCCAACAACTAAAATAGTTTCGCCCCCTTTTACATCAGCTATATTAAAGTTGATGAGTTCTTTGAGCGTTTTAGGTAGATCATACTCTGGCTTATTTGGTTTTCCCATTTTTCCTATAGCGATAACGACTCTTTTTGCAATAAAACTTTCATTCGTATTTGTGATGATCTCAAATGAGTTGGTCACTTGATTGATACCCACCACTTCTGTTCGAAATCTCGCTTCGATTCTATGCTCCTCAATCGCTTTATCAAAAATATTTAATGTATCCTCTTTTGTTCCATCATCAAAACGAATATGCCCCTCAAGCTCTACCTTTATTCCCTTCCAATCACGATCGACTGGCTTTTTATCGTCAAAGTATTTTCGTATGGTTTGAGAATGATTCTCTCCCTTCTCAAAGATTAAAATATTTTCTACTCCAAAGATAACACTCTCAACAGCCGTCGCAATTCCCGCAGGTCCAGCTCCAATAATAGCTACATCATAAATTTTTTGCATATCAAATCCTTTTAGTTGATGATCTCGTGCTTTGATGGTAGTGTAATAGAATTTAAAGAGAAATTATTTTGTAAATAGAGGAGAATTTTTTAAGTGATATTGGATGAAGAAAAGACGATGAAGTACAAGACCTCATCGCCAAAAGAGTATGACTACTCGATAACGCACTCAACATCGCCAGCTTTTCTATCTTCCATAGAGATCTCTGGGCGGAATGGTTGGTTGTTAGCAGCATCATCTCCAAGTTTGTACCAGTCGTTTCCTTCGAAGTGAGCTCTGTGCTCATCATTGAATGGAAGGTCCCAAACGATACAACCATCAGTTGGACATGCAGCTTGACATGCTGGAGTATCGTGATCTCCGATACACTCAGTACAAGTCGCTGGATTTACATAATAGATATCCTCACCCGTTGGGTTGCTATCTGCGTCTACGATTGAACTCGTTGGACACTCGTCTAAACAAGCATCACATGATATACATACATCTGTTATACGAACTGCCATTTTATATCCTTTATGTTAAATTTAGAGGCAATGTTATCGTGTAATTTTTAAAGATTGCTGAAACAATAATACTAATTTTTGTTACGATAACCGTTATGATAGTAGCTCTCAAATATAATAGGTTTTTTCCCTATTTTACGGGAGTTTTCGAGGGTTAGAGTCGCCTAAAAACTTAGGCGAAGATATCTGCTTTGTCAGGATTTTTCTCTTGATATTTGACTATGTAGGAGCACTGTGCTACTGCTTTTTTACCAGCTTTTTCTATCTCTGATAAAACATCTTCCAAAAGCATTTTTGCAAGACCTTTTCCAGCTAAAGCATCAGGAACGATGGTGTGGGTTAGATGCATATTTCCATCTTGATCATCATAGGTGATGTAAGCCACATATCCATCAATGTGGTATTCATATTTGCACTCATTTGTGTTGTGTATTAGTTCATAAGTCATGCTATTTCCTCTTTTTTTGAAGTATTTTAGCACAACTGCTCTAAAGTGTAAAACGCTCCCTAAATGCTTTGGCTCCATCTTTACTCGACTCAATGGTGTCGGAGTTGTTTTTAAAACTAAAACGCAGCTTACTTTGTTCTATGGTCTCTATCTCTTTTATCTCGTTGATGTTGATGAGATAAGAGCGGTGAATACGTACAAAATCGTAAGCCTCAAGACGCTCATAGAGGTCTGAGATCTTATGGGGATAGTAGGAGAAGCCTTTTGCAAAACGCAGCATCACTTCAGAGAGATCAGCCTTTACATAGTGAATCTCCAAGGGTTTTAAGAGAAGATAGTTATCTCCAAATTTACTGAGTATTCTAAAATCTTTTGGCTCACTTGCCACTCTTTGCTTCACGCGTTCTATCGCCTCTTTGAGCTGATCTACACTATAGGGCTTGACAAGATATGCAACTGCACCTATGTCAAAAGCTTTGAGTGCATGCTCTTCATAGGCAGTTTGAAAGATAAGTGCCATATCTGCGCAGAGATATTTGAGCTCATATCCCAGTTCGATACCGCTTACATGAGGCATATTTATATCTAAAAACGCGAGATCAAAATGCTCCTCTTTACACAAACGCAGTGCGTCTTCAGCACTTTGTGCCTCTTGGATCTTCTCGTATCCAAGGGAAGCTAGCATTCTTTTGAGTCTCGCGCGAGCAAGATCCTCATCATCTACGATCAATATTTTCACAGCACTCTCCTAAACTAATCTCAAAAACAACACCTTCACCCTCTCTTATCTCAATAGTTCCGCCACACAAAAGCTCCAAACGCTGCTTGAGGTTTGAGAGTCCTATGCCAAACTTTTTGGACTTGAGAGGTTCGCCATCATTGCTTATGCGAATCTTTTTTGCCGCTTTATCAAATGCAATAAAAATGTTTAAATCTCTATTTGCATTTACAAAACCATGTTTTATGGCATTTTCAACAAGCAGCTGCAAAGAGAACTTCGGAATAATCCAAAGCGGTGTCTCTTCTTGGTTATGAAGCTTTATCTTACCAGAAAAACGGATGTTTTCAAGCTCTATATAATCTTTTACGTTACGTATCTCATCACGTAGACTCAAAAGTGCACTCTCTTTCATGGTGTTTCTCAAAAAAGCAGAGACTTTAAGCACCGCCATCTCGGCTTTGTCAGGGTTTTGATGGATAAGCTCCGCGATGGAGTTGAGGGCATTGAACAAAAAGTGAGGATTGAGCTGCGTCTCCAAAGAGCGCAGCCGACTCTCAATGTACTCCTTGTCAATAAGATCTTTTTGGTTGCGCATCTTTACAAACCTGTAGAGTAGCGCTCCCACGACATAAGTCAAAACACCAATAGCGCTCGCTATGGGAAAGAGATGCAGTACAAACGCCGGAATCACCTGAATCTGAGTGGCATCTGCCAAAAGTATGCCCACAACCGTTCCTAAAAACCCTGAAAGAAATGAAAAGAGCATGGAGAGTGGCAGCCAATAGATCTCTGGAAGATTTGGGAGTATAAAGCGGTTCATATTAGATATAAATATAAGAGAGAAAAGTGTAATACTAAAACCAAGCAAAAAACCAAAAAGAGCCCCATCAAGCAAAGAGAGTGAAAAGAGTCCATAACCAACAGTGGAGAGGAGTGTCCCAAAGACAACACCTATGAGCAAAATGTAGAGCCAGTCACGCAGTTTGATGTGGAGTGCAATATTATACACGCAGCAGCCTAGCGAGATTTTTCACTCCAAGCATCACGCCAGGCCAGCCTTGCGCGGCGTAGACAGTGTCACCTACATTGTAAAGCCCTTTAATAGGTGTGTCATTTGCAGGCAAAAAGGGAACGAAGTTTTTCATAGTGATGGCGTTTCCTCCAAGCTGCGAGCGTAAAATGTAGCGAGCAAAACTCTTTGGAGTCGCACAAAAAAGATGCACAATCTCCTCTTGAGTAATGCCAAGATTCTCCATTATTGTAGCCAAAAGTTGCTCCTCAAGCTCTTTTTTTTGTGATTTATACGTTGAGGCGTCTTCCCAAAATCGCAGATCTGTGTGAATAGACGCAGTGATGGAGTAGTGACCACTTGGTGCTAAAAGTGTGTCGCGTTTGTCAGAGATGGAGACAAAGAGTGCATTGGAGAGCGTATGTTTATAACGCTGCGTTTGAATGATCTGATAGTGGTGCTCAAACTCTTTTTGACTCTTAATGGTCATGTAGAGCATAAAAGAGCTCTGAAAATTGTTGAGCTTTTCATAGCGTTTATAGTAGTTTTTCGTTTGCACATCCTCAAAAAGCTTCGCACTCTCATAGACTGTGGAGTTTAAAATTACATTTTTGGCAAAGTAGATTTTCTCTTTTGTTTCAAGTTCAAAATAGTCATCTTGTCGGTTTATCTTTACTATCTCACTCTGCATTTTAAGGTGCTTCATCTTACTCGTCATACTCTCAAAAAGCCTACTCATCCCGCCTACTACATAGTGGTTTTCATTAAAAGTATAGCCAAGAGCGAGTGCTGCAGTGAGGAAGTTTATCTCGCGCAAAGGCGCTTGCGCCACAATGAGAATCTGCGACTCCAAAAACTGCTTGTACTGCGGCGAAAGCATACCAAAAAAACGCTCCACAAAAGAGTCCGCATCTCCTAAAAGATAGCGTCCAAACACAAGACCAAGAGGAATAAAACTCCCAAGCGAAGCCACTTTTGCAAAGATATTTTTACCTGAGTAGTAGTGCCCATGATGTTTGTAAAAATTGTGATTGAGTCTATGAACAAGCTTCCAAAACACTCTATTTTTTGGGTGGGGATAGTTTGTTTGCACAACAGCTAAAAACTTCTCAAAATCTCTGTAACGCGGTGTTACTTTGCCATCTTGCATCACCACGATGGTAGGATCTGTCTCATAGAGCTCCACATCACACCCAATGCTCTCAAACATCTCTTTGACGATAAATCCATCTTGATACCCAGCGAGTGTCGTCGCTCCCGTGTTGTAGCGAAATTTGCCGTGCGTAAATGTGGAGCTGCATCCTCCAAGATAGGGCTCTTTTTCAAATAAAATCACGTCTTTGCCTTTTGCATCCAAGTAAGCGGCGATGGAACTTCCCCCTACTCCCGAGCCTACAACTGCATACTCAAACACTATCTTGCCTTTAGATCTTCATAGAGGTTTGCGATGCACTTCACAAACTCAGGGTGGGCGTTTGGTGCTTTTGCGACTCTATAGTCCACAAAGCCCATCGCTTCGGCCTTTTCTCTATACTCTATCTCAAGCTCAAACTCAGTCTCGGAGTTGTCAAGCGTAAACGCAATGGGAAAAATGATCACTTTTTTCTTCTGCAAAGATTTGAGCTTATCTTCCAAATAGGGACGAATCCACTCCAGAGGACCTAAACGCGACTGGTACGCCAAATGCGTTTTGTGAAAATGCACACCCGCCTCAAGAAGTGCTTTGCGAGCCGCATAGACATTTTGACGTATGTGTTTTTGGTAGAGATCCCCTTTATCTATGATCTTCTGTGGCAGACCATGCGCTGAAAATATAAGCTCAAACTCCTGCGGATCTTCCCCACCGAGTGCCTCTTTTATACGCTCGAGTATGGCGTTATTGTAGTAGTTGTCTTTGTAGTAGGCATCAAGATGTTTGATGCGTGCACGGATTTTAAGAGCATCCATTGACTCATAAAGATCATCATAACTCGAAAGTGTCGTAGTGCTTGAGAAGTGCGGATAGAGCGGAATGGCATAGAACTCATCGACATCTTTTAAGTTTTCTAAGACATCTTTTGCAAAAGGAGGAGTGTAGCGCATCACCATATGCACACTCGCATCGCCTATGCTCTTTTCAAGCTCGCCTATGAGCTCTTGTGTGTACCCTACAAGTGGAGACTTACCGCCCAGATGTGCATAGTTCTCTTTTGCTTCATCTTTGCGTTTGTAGGTGATAAGCTTGGCGATAAGCGAACGTATGAGTTTTGGAGCACCAATGATGCGCTTATCGTTAAACATATTTGTTAAAAAAACTTCTACTTCATCGAGATTGTTAGGACCGCCCATATTCATCAGTAAAATGGCTCGCTTCATTTTTTTGTCCTTAAATTTTTAGCAAATTTTATAAAAATGAAGTGGCTATTTGTAGCGGCTATTTGTCGTTTGGTTTGCCTAGCCTAGCAGATGCCCCAAAGACTCCTCTATAGTTGGGTACTTAAAGTGATACCCCGCGTTTTGAAGGGAGCGAGGGTAGATCTCTTTTGAACCTGTAAGCACAGTAGAACCCTCACCATAAATGATGCGAAGCACAAACTCAGGAAGAGGCAAAAATGTCGGACGGTGCAAAACACTGCCGAGTGCTTTGGTAAACGCAGCGTTTGAGACTGGATGTGGGGCGGTTGCATTAAAAGTGCCTGTGAGACTATTCTCTAAGATGTAAGCATAGATAGCAACAAGATCATCTACATCAATCCAGCTCATCATCATCTCACCACTACCGATGTTACCGCCAAGTCCGAGCCGAAATGGAGGAAGCATGGTGGCGAGTGCTCCGCCATCACTCCCTAGAACCACACCAAAACGCACTATGGCAGTAGGTTTATTACACTTTTTGGCTTCATCTTCCCATTCACGAGCAAGCGAGCCTAAAAAATCCTCACCATACCCGCTAAAACTCTCATCAAACGCAGCTCCATCAGGATATGCACCGATGGCAGAAGTAGAGATGAAGTGCTTCACTTGGCTCTCATTGATGGCGTTTACCACTTTTTTAGTGGTCTCTATGCGGCTTGAGCGGAGCACTTCTTTGTACTCTTGGCTCCAGCGTTTGATGATGGGTGCACCTGCGAGATTAAAAACCGCGTCAACACCTTTGAGCTTTTGCACTATCTCTTCGTGCGAGTCATTGCGCCCTATGAGCACAAAATCGTCAAACTCTTTTTGAAGATGCGAAGCGACAAAACCACTTCCCCCGCTAAACGCTACTCTCATGATAAAACCTCCCATTTTTTACGACTATTATAGGAGAAATTTATAACTCTTAGTAGCGTTTTTTTGTCTGCTAGAGCTCGTTTTCGCTCACTACACGATTTCGACCACTGCGTTTAGCCTCGTAGAGCGCCTTATCTGCTCGCTCTATGGCTTCAAGCATCTCCTCACCGCGACGCACTTCGCTCACACCCAGACTCGAAGTGATGCCCTCGCCAAAACTAAAATGCAGCGTTTGAATCTTCGTTCTGAGTTTTTCAGCTATGAGTTTGGTTTGCGCGAGATCTGCCGTTGGAACAAGCGCTACAAACTCTTCGCCACCCCATCTACAGACGATGTCGATGTTTCGCAGCTCTCTCTTAAGTGTCTCGGCGATGGCGACAATCACCTCATCCCCGACATTGTGTCCATAAGTGTCATTGACTCTTTTGAAGTGATCTATATCAAGCATTATAAGACTCAAAGGGTTCTCTCGTGAGAGCATACTCTGGTAAGCGAGGTTAAAAAGCTCGCCAAATTTAGAGCGGTTGTAGAGCCCTGTGAGAGAGTCGATCGAGGCGATTTTTTCAAGTTCGTGTGCCTTGTTTTCAAGGGTAGAGTTGATGCTGCTGAGCTCTTCGTGGTACTTTTTGATAAGCTGTGCCCATCTTGAGTAGGTAAGGGAAATGAGCTCTTTTTGGGTGATGACACCCTCAAGTCTTCCATCTTCAGCGACAACTACTGCTCTTTTGTAGTGTTTTTTACGCATAAAATCGAGTGCCTCTTTGATGGATGCCTCTTTTGTAATCGTCTCTACAGGCGAAGACATATAGTGTTCTATAGTTTTGCTCAGATCGACTCCCTCTTTGACTAAACGCATCACATCTTTTGTAGTGATGATCCCTATGGGACGCAAATCTTCGACGATGATGGCGTTATCAAAAGAGTGCTCAGCTATCTCCTGAAAAAGTGCCGCAGTAGTCATACTCTTGTCGATCCACTTCATACGTTTGCCAAGTTTAAGGAAGTCTTGAAGACGGTAGTTCTCCATGAGTGTTTCGGGGTCAATGTTGTTTGTGATGTCAGTGTGAGTCACGATGCCACAAAGAGCCTGCTCCTCATCGATAACAGCCATCTGTTCACACTCGCTTGGACGATCAACTATCTCTAAAACATCTAAAACATTTTTCCCTTTGTAGATGGAGGGGACTTTTCGGAGTCTCAAAGAGTGAAGTGGTTTTTGCACGTCTATGCCCTCAGCACTCATCTTCAAAAGATCAGACGCTCCAAAGACAAAAAATTCACCCTCATAAGGGACAAGTGCTGTTCTGTGCGTACTCTCAAATATCTTCTCAACCGCCGAAGAGATGCTCTCGTGTATGTTTACAGTCACGACCTCTTTTGTAGCTATGTCGTTAATAGTTGGAAATCGCATCGGCGTTTACACTCCCCAAAAAAATAGAGTGACATTATAGAGCAGATGAGTTGAAAAGATACTGTTTTGATAAGTTTCTTAAGGATTCACGAGATAGAATGAAAGCTCATATATCAAAAATCGAGGCACTTATGAACAAGAGTCTTGCAAAACTGAGATCTCTCTTCGCACTCTTAACACTCCAGCACAAACGCCATGAGTTTAAAAAGCTTCAAGAGTCGCAGATACTCTTTGATGCCCTTCTTGACCAGCTTCCAAACTACCTTGTTATCAAAGATGAAAAGGGAGACTTTCTGCTTTGCAACCGTGCAGTAGCAGAGTTTTATGGCACGACTCCCGAAGCGATGGTTAGCAAACATGATGATGATTTTGGTGTTACAAAAGAGATAGCAGATGGTTTTAGAGAGAATGTCTTGAGCATCATGCAAAGTGGTGAGACTTCTGTCGTTCTAGAGGAGAGCCGAGACGCCAACAGCGGTGAGATTCGCCATTTTAGCTCCATAAAAAGACCATTTAAAGATCATAATGGACAAAACCGTATTTTAGTTATCGCTACAGATATCACAGAGATAGTCGAGTCACAACAGCAAGTAGCACAGAGCGAAATGCTGCTCAAAGAGGTGATGAGCATTGCAAATGAGGGGATTTGGGACTGGAATATCGCCACAGGAGGACTCCAAAACTCACCCCAATGGTATGTTACTCTTAGAGCACCAAAAGGGCACACCATCTCAAACGTAGAGGAGTTCGCAGCTCTACTCCATCCAGAGGATCGTCAAAATGTTTGGAGTAAAATCGAAGCACTTCTAAAGGGCGAAACAGATATCTACTTCTCTGAGCACCGTATGCTGCGTTTTGATGGCAGTGAGATCTGGGTGCAAGATAGAGGCAAGATCATCCAAAGAGATGCACAAGGTAAACCACTGCGTATGGTAGGTGCATTTAGTGACATCTCTGAGCAAAAAAACCATGAAGTAGAGTTAGAGCACATCGCGCACTACGATATGCTCACAGGACTGCCAAAT
>CAZJRG010000049.1:9533-11687 GCA_964548435.1 uncultured Sulfurimonas sp.
TGAAGTAGAGTTAGAGCACATCGCGCACTACGATATGCTCACAGGACTGCCAAATCGACTCCTTAGCACTTTTATATCTCGATCTTGATGGCTTCAAACGACACCTACGGTCATGACATAGGAGACCTTTTACTCATCGAAGTCTCTAAAAGAGTCTCTACAAAAATGGCAAAGGAGGACATGCTCTCTCGCTTAGGTGGTGATGAGTTTAATATCATCTTAAAAAACCTCTCCTCACCGTCGCAGGCTTTTGAAACCATAAACACCATCCTCACTGCGTTTGCACAACCATTTATGATCAACGAAACTGCCCTTAGAGTGACTGCGAGTATTGGAGTGACGTTTTACCCACAAAAAGAGCAAAATGCAGATGCAGATCTACTCGTGCGTCAAGCCGATCTGGCGATGTACCATGCAAAACAGTCTGGAAAAAACCGCTTTCACGTATTTGATGCTCTTGAAGATGAAAATATACGAAGTAAACACAAAATGGTAGAAGCGATAAAAAAAGCACTCATTAATGGCGAGTTTGTTTTGTATTTTCAACCAAAACTCAACATGCAAACTGGTGAGATTTTAGGTGCAGAGGCACTACTGCGTTGGCAAGAGACTCCGCAAACGCTCCTCTCGCCAGCTCTATTTTTACCTTACATAGAAGATGAACTTATCTCCATTGAGCTTGGAGAGTGGGTTATACGTGAAGCACTCAGTAGACTCACTGCGTTTCAAAAACTCCTCCCGCAGATGCACATGAGTGTCAATGTGAGTGCACTCCAACTCCTCAGCGGCAACTTTGCAGCTGCTTTAGCTACTCTGCTTGATGAGTTTGCTGAGATTGACCCCGCGTCTCTTGAGATAGAGATCTTAGAGACAAGTGCACTTGAAAACATCGATGCAGCCATAGAGGTACTAGAGGAGTGTAGAACTCTTGGAGTAAGTTTCTCTTTAGACGACTTTGGAACGGGCTACTCATCTCTAAGCTACCTCAAACGCCTCCCCATCTCCACACTCAAGATCGATCAGAGCTTCATCAAAGATATAGAAGAGGACCCCGATGATCTCATCATCGTACAAGGTATCATCTCGCTGGCAACTGCGTTTGGAAAAAATGTCATCGCTGAAGGGGTAGAAAATGAGCGACTCACAACAAAACTCTTAGAGTTGGGCTGCCAAATAGGGCAAGGGTATGCCATTGCACGCCCTATGCCTGCTGAGGCATTTTTAGAGTGGATCTTGAAGCATCCAAGATTATAAAAAATCCTCTCTTAAGGAGGCTTCATATATCGCTACAAACGCAGTGATATTTTCTAAAAAAAGATCCACTAACTGCGGGTCGAAGTGTTTTGCTCGCTCATTTTTGAAGTGCTCTATGATGGAGTCAAGACTCCATGCCTCTTTGTAGATACGTGCACTATAGAGTGCATCAAAAACATCGACTATGGTGACGACTCTAGCACTCAAAGGTATGGCTTCGCCTTTGAGCCCGCGAGGGTAACCAGAACCATCATACTTCTCGTGATGTCCACCCGCTATAGCTGCTGCTATTTGGATGAGGGGTTTGTTGGAGTTGCTGAGTATCTTTTCACCGATGAGCGCATGCTCTTGCATCACCTTGTACTCCTCTTGTGTCAGTTTCCCTGGCTTGTTTAAGATGGCATCGGCTATACCTACTTTGCCTATATCATGCAGAGGTGCTGCATACTTAAAGAGTGCAGCTGTTTGTGCATCCAAGCCAGCGAGTAGTGCAAGCTTTTGTGTGTAAGCACCAACACGACGCACATGTGTTCCCGTCTCTTTAGAGCGGTACTCTCCAAGGGTTCCGAGTCTCTCGAGTATCTCTTTTTGTGTCTCTACTAAGTCACTGTTGAGCTGCTCTATCTCAGAGACTGCATTTTGAATTTTGGACTCTAGTGTCTGCTGATGTAGCTGCACTTTTCTCTCTAAACGCAGCTGTATCTCTTTGTAACTGTATGCAAGGTAAGAGATAAACAAAAGAGCCCACAGAAGCGAAAAGAGTGCAAAAGGCTCATAGAAAATGAGCTCACTCATGGTATAGCTAGCTGTTAAAACACTCACAAGAAGTGCAACACTCAACATAAGCCACAAACGCAGGCGCTTCAAAGAGCTTGTCATCACTGCAACGATGGGTACGAC
>CAZJRG010000050.1:0-11389 GCA_964548435.1 uncultured Sulfurimonas sp.
GTTCAATCTGATGTTTAAAACCACAGTCGGGCCGGTTGCCGACGATAACAACATCGCCTATCTGCGGGGGTGTCACTCTTTCTTTATCACTCAGACCGCTTCCTAGTTTAAATCTCACTCCATTTAAAAGTCTACACTCAAGTGCACCCACTTTGCCTAGATACTTTCCCCTGCCTTTAGTGTATCCTACAACCATACACTCATCATCAAAAAAAGTTTTCACTTTGAGGGCTTTAGTGCTTCTTGAAGTGATGTAAGGTGCAGTTGGATCACGTACTACCACACCTTCACCACCCGATGATTCTATCTTTTGAAGAAAAGCTTCAAGATCTTTTTTATGATAAATGGAGTGCTGTTTTAAGATTTTTATATGATTATTTTCATAGGGTTTGAGGGTATTGAGCCGCTCTATGAGAGCTCCTTTGGCGTTTGGCACATCAAATATATAGTGCGAGATCTCTCTCCATCCATCACCAGGGCTTCTATCTCGTACTATACTTGAGATCTTTTCAAACTCACCGCGTTTACTCCAGAGCTCACCATCAATGGCGAAGGGAGGATAACTCTTTAAAAACCACTCTGGTGCCTCTATGATCGCTCCACTGCGACTCAGTAGCTGCTTGCCATCCCAGTAAGCTCTTATGCCATCGAGTTTTTCACTCATTACCCAGCCACTAACATTTTGGTCTTTATAAGTATCTAAAAGAAGGAGTTGTGGTGTTTGTCTACAAAACACATAAGAGTAAAGTAAAAACACAAGGAGTAAAAACCTCATACATTTCTACTTTGCAGGGTTTTACCAGACTCGTATCTCATTGTAAACGCTATCGCGTTCTACTGGAGTAAAGCCGCTGTTCTTAATGAGTCCTACAAACTCTTCAAGATCAATGCCATGAGCACTTTTCGCCCCAGCTGCAGAGTTGATGGACTCTTTTTCTATAGTGCCATCAAGGTCATTTGCACCAAACTCTTGAGCAACCAGAGCAAGATTTACCGTTGAAGTGACCCAATAGGCTTTGAGATTTGGGACATTATCTAGCACTAAACGGGCGATAGCCATTGTTTTTAAGATCTCATTTGCTGTGATTGGAGCTTTTATATTGAGATAGTTATTTTCAGTCTGATAAACAAGAGGAATAAAGCAGTTGAAACCTCCAGTTATATCTTGAAGTGCACGAATACGCATCATATGATCTATGCGATTTTCACGAGACTCCACATGCCCAAAGAGCATCGTGACATTTGATTTTCGCCCTCTCTCATGCCATTTTTTATGTATTTCAAACCACTGATCCGAAGTCACTTTCCCCTTACAGATGAAGTCACGCACCTTCTCATCAAATATCTCAGCACCGCCACCTGGCATAGAGTCAACACCATTTTCAATCATAAGGTCAAGAACCTCATCATAAGAGAGCCCATGGTGACGTGAAAGAAAGTCAACCTCAGCTGCGGTGAGTGCTTTAATGTGCATATGAGGGTAGGCCTCTTTTATTTTTTTAAATATGCCAAGATACCACTCGAGTGTGACATTTGGGTTGTGTGCAGAGACTATATGCACCTCTTTTGCACCGCGTTTATCTATCTCTGAGACGATTTTTAAGATATCTTCGTGATCCATCGTGTACTGATTTGGATTTTTTCTTGTTGCCGAATAGGCACAAAACTTACAGACATCTGCGCAAACATTTGTAGGATTGATGTGACGGTTTATATTGAAGTAACTTTTTTTCCCATGAAGCTCTTGGCGTTTAGCATCAGCAAGTGATCCAAGCTCAAAAATATCCATATCATAAAGTTCTAGGGCAGTTTGAAAATCTATTCTATTGTTAATATTATTCGTTGTTGCTATCATGCTCGACAATATATCAAGGAAAAGTTATATTGTCAATTAGAAAATTGAGCTGATTTTTTAACTTTAGAGCCCACTTAAATTCCAGGAGCAGACCACATACTTTGTGTAAGTCCTCTATCGACTAGTTCTAACTGTGCTTTATAAACACTCTGCCACTGCTGCATTATTTGTTCATATTTTTTTCTATTTTCTAGATTTGGTTCGTAGCTTCTTTGCCATCTCACTAGCTTCTGTGCGGCATCACAAAAACTCTCATAAACGCCACATCCGATTCCAGCAGCCATGGCAGCACCAAGAGCTGTTGCCTCTGTCACTTGTGGGATTTTCACTCTGCAACCACTCACATCAGAGACTATCTGCGACCACAAAGCTCCCTTGCTCGCTCCACCCGCAAAAACGATCTCTTCTATCTTAATGCCACTAAATGCCTCCACTTTTTTCAAATTTATAACAGAGACTATGGCTGCGTTTTCTTGCAAAGAGCGAAACATCGAAGCACGGTTACAAAGTTTTGGATCGATAGAGAGATTTATAAAACTCGGAGCCGCATGGTACCACTTTGCATAGTGCATGGCATCTGAGAAGATAGGCATGATCCCATACGAACCTACAGGAACCTTTGAAGCTTTTTCTTCTAAAATCTCATACACATCTACACCGCGTTTAAGAGCCTCCTCTTTTTCCATATCGCAAAAAGCATCACGAAACCAGCGCATCACAAGTCCACTAAAAAAGGTAATGCCCTCAGCTTGCGAGAGTTCGCGAACAACATGAGGATTTACCCGTATGTTCATATCTTTTGGTGGGGGAGTCTCTTTTGGAATGTTGACCACCTGCTGCCAAAACGAACCGCCAAGGATTGCCACATCGCCTGCGTTTACCACACCAAGCCCAGCAGAGCCCAGCTGTACATCACCGCCGCCCATGACCACTTGCGTTTTGGTGGAGAGCCCTGTCTCTTTTGCCGCATTTGTTGTGACATAGCCCATCGCCGTTCCCACTTCTAAAACACTAGGAAAGATCTCATCTTTTAGCCCCACACGAGTTGCCATCTCTCTTGCCCAGTCGCGTTTAAGAAGCGAAAATATTCCCGTAGTCCCGCCGTTACTAGGATCAGTCGCTATCACACCGCTTAGTTTTGCGAGTATCCAGTCCCCTATCATCGAGACAAATGCCACCTGCTCATAAATCTCTCGGCGATTGTTTTTGAGCCAAAGCAGACGCGGCAGCGCTCCAAGGGCAAAGGTCTGTCCTGAGAGCATGTAAAACTCCTCTTCTAGCCCTTTAAAATGCTCTTTTAAGTAGCGCACCTCATCAGCCGCCCTTGCGTCTACATTTGCCACACCCCAAAGAGCATTGCCATCCTTGTCATAGACCACAATCCCCTCACGCATACTCGTCGCACTCACACCCAAAATATCTTCTGCATTTATGTCTGCGTTTTTGATGGCGTTTTTAATACAAAAACAAGTAAGCTCCCAGTTTTTCTCACAATCAAAACCCATAGAGTTTGGTACACCCACCTCTTCTAAATGGCTCCACTCCTCTTGGTGCATGGAGATCTGATTTCCTAACGTATCAAAGAGAACGGCTCGCACGCTTCCTGTGCCTGCATCTATTGCTAAGAGGTATTTTTCTTGTTTCATTATCTGTCCGTTTTAGTTTTGTGTAAAATATTTGAAGTGCCACAGAAGCTCCCAAGATGCTTTTATGAGAGGACAAATCCTCGTTTCACTCTGAGCCTCACATAAAAGCATCTTGCGAGCAAGTGTAAAGACTTAATATTTTTTTTGGGCTAAACCTGGTGCAGAAGCTTTTTTAGAGGCTCAGAGTGAAACGAGGATTTGTCCTCTAAAAGAGCTTCTGCACCAGTGGTGTAATTTCATAGAACAAAACTACTTCTTGAGTTTTGCCTGCTCCAACTCCCAATACTCCATAGCAAAACTATCCGCTTCGCTAATGCTTTTAAATCCGCCAAGCTTGTCCGCACGAAGCACCGCTAACATCATATGCTCCACAATGTCATAAACCATCTTCGCCTCCTCTCGCGTTTTGCCAAAACAGACCACGGCGAGATTTTTAATGATCATGTAGTTTGGTGCGGGGTTAAGCATCACCTCATCTTTTGCATGGCGTTTAAAATACGCTTCATACTCTGAGACATATCTATCTAAACCGCCTATGAGATCTGTATCTTCCATGATGAGCGGCACTCTTTTGGTACGAATGATATGCTCAGGCGTTAAAACGCCGCGAGTGGCAAACTCTCGCAAGTTTGGCTGTGAAGCATAAAACCCAGCGAGCGGCGTTTGGTTGATGGCGATATGCACCTCATGCCCTTTGTACTCACTCAAAGTCTTCACTACTCGACCGATGTCACAGTCACTATGGACATAGTTGTGCTCAATCTTGACCACCGCGTTTGCATCTAAAAAAGCCTCTGCGGTGCTTACTGCGTTTATCATCTTCGTATAACTCGCCTTTGCGTCATCGTCAAAAGTAAAGATGCCATGGTTGTGTAAGATGATCCCATCGATACTCTTCCAATCAAGCGTTTTTGTCATCTCATAGATCTTTTTAGCCAGCACAAATCCTGGCATCACATAATCAACTATCAAAAAGTTTGGAAAGAGATTTACCATATGTTCGTCGCCACTTGGAGAGTTTGAGATGGTCACAATAGCATCGGCATGCGTGTGATCTACATACTTAAAAGGGATGATGGCGTGTAAAATCGCCTCAACTGAAGGGTTTGGTGCATCTGCCTTTATAAGTGCAGCGCGTTGGCGTTTTACCATCTCGCTATCACTTAAGCTATCTAACGCAGCCATCTCTAAAAGTGCACTCATCTTCACAGGAGCAAAACCCTCCTCTTTGATGCTTACAAGATCCCAACCACTCCCTTTTACATAGAGTATCTGCTCGCCCTCTACATCTACTTTTACTGAAGTGTTGCCGCCACCATGAAGCACAAGCTGATCATTTTGTCCTAAAAGATTTGAAGTGTAAACGCGAAGTCCTAAATCACCTTGATACTTCGCTGCTTGTTTGTCATTAAATAGATTATCCATATTTTTATCCTAAAACTTCTAATTCGTCTGTATATTTATCTTCGCAAAAAGGCTCGTATGATGATTTGTATATCTTATAATGTGCGGAAGTTTTATGCCCTTCTAACGCTGCCTCATCTGCCCATGTCTCTACCGCCATAAAACGTCTTGGCTCGTTTTTGTACTCAAATATCTCATAAAAAACGCAGCCACTCTCAGCCTTGCTAGGTTTCACCATCGCAGTTAAAAGTTCTTTCATCTTTTCTTCGCAGCCCTCTTTGGCTATAAATGTCACACTTTTTGTGATTCTCATCATCATTTCCTAAATTTTTTAGCTTGGATTATAGCAAAAGTTTAAAAAACAGTTAAATCATATTCTCTTATAGTGTATGATTCAAACCTCAATCTATACTTACAGGAAGAGACCCATTTTGCTCTATAAAAAAATAAATATTATTATCTGTGATGAGACCAAAAAAGAGCAGATCACTATGCTGCAGAGGATTTTGCTTGAGCAATATGCCGTGCAGCCTGCATTTATACATATCGATAAAGCTGTTATCTTTGAGCCAGATACGCTTCATTTTCTTTTCTTGAATGATCTGCTTATCAAAGAGTTTTTTAAACTGCACAAAGAGCACTCACTCTCTTTAGCTATTTTGCCAAACGCGGCTTCACATGAGATGATGCAACGCTATGGAGTCTCTAAGGTTCTAGAAGAGGCAATAGCCGATGGACTCAACGCCAAGCTGCGTTCAAACGAAGAGTTTCTCCTCTGTAATGGTGAGATAGTCTTTAAAAAGGTCTCCATAGGAAATGTGCAAAACTTGAGTAAAAATATCTCTGAGAGTTCGCTCTGGAGTGTTTTGGTGGCATTTTACTCAAGCCTACAATCACTCCAATACAAAAAAATAGAGCTTAAAACCGCAAAAGAGCAGACAATCTCAACAGTGGCAAGTGGCGTTTTGGTTCTTGAAGACTACATAAACTTTAAAATGCTCAAAAGAAAAAATGAAGACTCTTTCCATGATGGCAAGCTCAATGCATTTATTGTGGCTCCTGCGAGTATTATCTCTTACATCTACTACCTTATATCTATCTTTTTGCAACACCGTTTTGCCTGGAGTATTCAGACAAACAACATAGGGTTTATCTCAACCCAAAAGCTAATTATTAAGAGTCCAAAGCCATTTGATTTTATGCTCGATCAAGTCGTTTTAAGTACAAAAGAGCTTGAACTCGAGATCGTGCAGAGCAGTTTTTCCATACACTTTGGATCTCTCTTTCTTCCCTATTTGGAGAGTAAAGCTACACTTCTAAGAGATGACAAAGAGACCATAAAGATAAAAAATCTTCCCAAAGAGGAGATGCAAACGCTCCTTATCGCAGGAGAGATTTCTCTGTTTCAAAAGGCGAGCGATGAGGATATGAAAAGTACCCTTATGGAGATGAAAAAGTCATCTATCACCGACTCTATCTTCATTGTCCTCATGATCCTCTCCTCTTTGCTTGCAACCATAGGTCTCTTTCAAAACTCTATACCCTCTGTTATCGGTGCGATGATTTTGGCTCCACTCATGGCTCCCATCATTGCCCTAGCCATGGGATTGGTAAGAAACGACACCAAAATCACTCAAAAAAGCATCTACACGCTCTTTACGGGTATATCGAGTGCTCTTTTCTTCTCAGCACTCCTTACACTGCTGATGCCTCTAAGCAGTGTGACTGAGCAGATAGACTCAAGACTCAACCCAAATGTACTTGATCTCTTTGTAGCCATCGTCTCAGGTATCGCTGGAGCCTATGCAAGTGCAAAAAAAGAGGTGGCAAAATCACTCGCGGGTGTAGCCATCGCCGTCGCACTCGTTCCCCCTTTGAGTGTCACAGGCATCGGAATTGGCTGGGGAGATTTAGAGATCATCTACGGCTCATTTTTACTCTTTTTAACGAACCTTTTTGGTGTCACGCTTGCTGCGGCACTTACATTTATCGTGCTTGGTTTTGCTCCTATTAAAAAAGCCAAAAGAGGTGTTGTTTTCTCTTCTGTTGCTCTGCTGGTGGTCTCCATTCCTCTTTTTCTCTCTTTTTACACTCTTATGCAGCAAAATCACGATCTCACCAAACTCCAAAGACTCAGCACAATGCAGATCAGTGGAAAAACTATTAAGATCAACTTTTTGAGTGTTCACTCCTCAACGAGCAAAAGTGTCACTATAAACGCAGATGAGTACAATTGCTCACACTAAAATAGAGAGGTTTCTTGTGGATTTACTGCTGCAGATAGAGGACATCATCGAACAAAATGGCTCTGATTTTGAACTGAGCAAACTTTTTAAACAGTATATCAAAGAGTACAAAGATTCTCTCCCTGCGCTTTTTGAGAAAAATCAAGGTAAAGATTTTCTCGTTCGCCATACAAAACAGCTCGACTCCATCATCTCGCTGATGTACAAAACAGTCCTTCGTCGCTCCTTTGGAAACTATCTTCCGATGAAAAGCTCGATCCCCATCGCCATTGTCGCTCTTGGAAGTTATGGGCGCGAGCAGCTCTGCGTGCACAGTGACATAGACCTGCTCATCGTCTACAAAGATGTTGAAGGGTATCAGCTCAAACTCATCATAGAGAAGCTTTTCTATCTCGCGCTCGATGCAGGACTGAAGCTTGGACACCGTGTTCATGAGGTAAGCGATCTTTTTAGCGCAAGTAAAGAGGATATCACCATATGCACCTCGCTCATGGAGTCGCGTTTCATCACTGGTTCTCCTTTTACATGGCACTCTACGCAAAGAGAACTCAGTGCCATACGCAGATACAAAACGCAAGAGTTTATACTTGCTAAGATTGAAGAGGCACAAATTCGCCGTAAAAAAAATCCAAGCTCAATGCAGCCAAATATAAAAGAGAGTGTGGGAGGTCTTCGTGATTCACAGCTCCTTTTTTGGATAGCAAATACTCTTTATAATGTCACAAGCATGCGTGAACTAAGCGGCAAACTCTTCAGCGAAGAGGAGTACAAAGAGTATAGAATGGCATTAGAGCTGCTCTTTCGTGTACGAAGTGCTCTGCATCTCATCACTAAAAAACAAGAAGATAGACTCCTCTTAGAACACATTCCTCGTGTGAGTGTCGACTTAGGATTTAAAGACTATCGTAAACTCGCCACCAAAGTCCTTGAAGCCCAGTGGCGCATCAATAACTTTTCTCAAATCTTTACAAAGAAGATGATACGCCCCTATCTCTTTGAAGCAAAACATCTCTCACTCCTTAAACGCAGTCGTCTTCAAAAAGGGGTCTATCTTCTAGAGAACCAACTCTATGCGTCCTACAAACTCAAACCAATACCAATGAAAATGCTTCTTGAACTTCTACTGAGTCTGCCAGACCAAGACTATGAATTTGATGCGGGATTTTTAAGACTCTTTACCTATACGGAAGTGAAGTATCCCCTAGGTGCGAAGGTCTATCAACTCCTCAAGCAACTCTTAGAGCGTGAGCATATCGCCTCATTTTTACAGCTCTTTTATGATGCGGGAGTTTTACATAAACTCTTCTCAAACTTCAAAAAAGTGATGCATTTGCCACAGTTTGATGGCTATCACACCTATCCTGTAGATATTCACTCCATTAAGTGTGTCGAGGCTTTGGAAAATCCAAAATCACAAGCTGTACAACAGCTCTACGAAGAGCTCACAAAAGAGGAGAGACTCCTCGTAAAGATGGTGGTACTCTTTCACGATACAGGCAAAGGACGAAAACAAGATCACAGCGAAGTGGGTGCCAAACTTATCTATCAATTTGCAAAACATATAAAACTTAGCGAGGAGCTCACAGCCCGTGCTGTTTTACTTGTGAAACATCACATACTCATGAGTGGAGTGGCGTTTAAAGAGAATATTCATAACGAAAAAGTGCTCTATAAGTTTATGTCAAAAATAGAAGATGTCAAAAATCTCAAACTCCTCTACATCCACACATATGCAGACATCAACGGGGTAAGCAGTGAGACCTATAAAAGTTTCAACGCGCAACTCCTCCATGATCTTTATGTGAGTGCTCTTGAAGTGGCACAAAACTCTGACCGTATCACCGATGCCAAAAAACGACTCAACATAGAAAAACGTGTCCAAAACATGAGCGAGTTTAAAGCGATGCCAAAACTCCTCCAGAAAAAGACGCTCAACATCGAGTCCAACCTCTTCTTCTTTAAACATGCACCGCTAGATATCATCAACATTGCCCAGCGTGCAAACGCAGTAGATCAGTTTCGTTATCGAGTAAGTAGCAAAAACTCCCTCACCATAGAGATCATCCGAAAGATTCCACTCAATCTTGGCTTCTTGCTCGCATCGCTTTCACACTACAATGTTGGGAATATGGAGATTTTCACCCTCTTTGATGAGATAAAATATTTCCGTATAGATTTTATTGAAAAGGTGCTTGAAGAGGAGATTGTCCAGATAAACGCCATCATAGAGAATGCTTTTGATATGCAAAGAGTCGTCAAACTCAAACCTATCACCATCAAACGCGAAGAGATCACTCTAGATTGTGAGCACTCTCTCACACATGCAGAACTTACCATCCAAACAGCCAACCAAATCGGTCTTCTCGCCTATGTAATGGATGCGTTTGAACGACTCAAAATCAACATTGTCAGTGCAAAAATTCACTCAACAAAATATAGAGCGATGGATAGTTTCCTCATAGACAAAAACAGTGAGATATGCAATAATGTTGAAGATATTTATAAAGAGCTTTCTAGAGAGATAAAAGGATAGATAAAAAATGTGCGGAATTGTAGGTTATATGGGAGTAAAAAACTCCAAAGAGATTCTACTTGAAGGGCTTAGAGAGCTCGAATACAGAGGCTACGATTCAGCAGGAATTGCTGTACTTCAAAATGGTAAGTTTGAGAACTTTAAAGCAGTTGGAAAACTCGTAAACCTTGAAGAGAAGACCAAAGATTTCATCACCGAGAGCTTCTCAGTGGGCATCGGGCACACGCGCTGGGCGACACACGGCAAACCAACCGAACTCAACGCGCATCCTCACGTGGGACAAAACTCCTATGTGGTTCACAACGGCATCATCGAAAACTATGCCGAACTCAAAAAAGAACTCATCGCAGAGGGCGTCAATTTTGTAAGTCAAACTGACACTGAAGTGATCGTCCATCAGTTTGAAAAAAATCTCAAAAACGCCGCCTCCGCATTTGAGGCGTTTCAAAAGACCATCAAAGAGCTTCAAGGCGCTTATGCGATTTTGCTGGTGACAAAGAGTGAAGAGGAGAGTATCTTCTTTGCAAAACATGGCTCACCGATGCTCGTGGGCGTAAACGCACAGAACGAAAAATACTTTGCCTCTTCAGAGACTCCTCTTATAGGGCAGTGTTCTGAGGTAAGCTACTTTGAAGATGGCGACTATGGATTTGTCACACCACAAACTATTACACTCCTTAACAAAGATGACACACCTCAAACGCCACAATTTACAAAACTCTCCACCAACCGTCTCTCTTCACAAAAAGATGGCTACAGATTTTTTATGGAAAAAGAGATTTATGAACAAGGAAGCGTTATCGCAGATACTCTTCTAGGACGACTTGGTATTGACACAGTTACTTTAGATGAGCTTGATGATTCACTTCTTGAAGGTATTAGCGAGATAAAACTGTGTGCTTGTGGAACTTCATATCACTCAGCACTCTGTGCGAGTTACCTTTTTGAACGCTACTCAAAAATCAAGACCTCTGTCGAGGTCGCCTCGGAGTTTCGCTACCGCTCACCCATCATGAGTCAAGATACTCTTTTTGTCGCAATCTCACAAAGCGGCGAGACGGCAGACACTTTAGAGACTCTCAAAATGGCAAAAAACGCGGGACTCAAAACACTCGTCATCTGTAATGTTGACAACTCCTCTATGGTAAGGCTCGCTGATGCCTGCTTGCTCACTCGTGCAGGTGTCGAAAAAGGGGTCGCATCGACCAAAGCGTTTGCCACGCAGGTGAGTCTCTTTTGGATCCTCGCTCTTTATGTTGCCCAGCATAAAAAAAGTATGTCAAAAGAGGAGATCGCCTACCAAATCTCTCTGCTGCGAGAGATTCCTTCCAGTGTCAAGGTAAGTGATGCGCTTCATGAAAAAATGAAACGCCTCTCCAAACGCTATCTTCATGGACATGGATTTTTCTTCATCGGTCGTGACATCTTTTACCCTCTAGCCCTCGAAGGAGCACTCAAACTCAAAGAGATCTCCTATCTTCACGCAGAAGGGTATCCAAGTGGCGAGATGAAACATGGACCAATCGCGTTAGCAGACCCTGAACTCTTTACTATCGCCCTACTTCCACAGCATCTTCTCTACGATAAAGCAAAATCAAATGTTGAGGAGCTTAGTGCCAGAGACGCAACGATATGTGCCATCAGTCCCCTTGAGTTTGAAAAAGCTGATGACTTCATAGCCATCAGCAAATGCCGCGACTATATG
>CAZJRG010000051.1:0-11171 GCA_964548435.1 uncultured Sulfurimonas sp.
ACCTGATTTTACGCTTTGATTTTTGCCGATGTTGTTTTTGTCACAGATGACACAAGCGTCGAGCTGCGCGCCTTTGCCGATGGTGACATCGCTCCAGATGACGGAGTTTCGTATGCGCGAGTTCTCACCGATGCTTACATCATCACCGATGACGACATTGCTCAGTTTCACCCCCTCGCCAAGCGTGACATTTTTTCCAAGGATTACCTTGCCTACAATAGTGGTGCTTGCAGGGAGTTGGTATGGAGTTGCACTGTAGAGCACACCGTCGCTGTACTCTTGTTGTACCCCTTCAAACGCAAACACCACTTTATCATTTAAGATATCCTCATAAACATCACGGTAGCTCTCAGGATTTCCAACATCGCGCCAGTACCCTGAGGCACTTCCTCCATAGAGCGTGATGCCCTCACGCATGAGACGCGGGAAGAGATCTTTTGCGAAGTCGTAATTTTGGTTTTTTGGAATGTAGCGAAGTATCTCTGGTTCTATGACATAGATGCCTGTGTTAATAGTGTCGCTAAAGACCTCTCCCCAGCTTGGCTTTTCTAAAAACTTCTCTATCTCCCCTTTGGTGTTTGCGATGACGACACCAAACTCAAGCGGGTTTTCCACCGAAGTAAGGGTGATGCTTAGCTTTGCGTTTTTCTCTTTATGAAACGCAAAGATCTTTGTGAAGTCAAAGTCTGTGACAAGATCTCCACTGATGATGATAAAATTTTCATCACCTATAAGCTCCTCGGCAAGTTTGACCGCTCCAGCAGTACCATAGTCATCATCAGGAACGACATAGGAGATGTTAATGCCAAAGAGACTTCCATCACCAAAATACTCTTTAATGACATCGGGCTTGAAGTAAAGCAGCACAATAAACTCTGTAATACCGAGTGCTTTGAGACGCATCATAGTGTGTAACATCATCGGTCTGTTGATGATAGGTAACATAGGTTTTGGTAGAGAGTGGGTGAGTGGCTGGATACGGGTTCCAAACCCACCTGCCATAACGACTGCTTTCATCTAAGCTCCTAAATAAAATTATACAAGTAGTCTACACTAACTCGGATACGTTTTGGAGACAAAACTGCTTATATTTGAAGCACTAAACGCGGTGAGCATTGGTAGAGTTAGGCTACAATTTAAGCGTCAAAAAAGATTTTTTGGAGTGATGATGCAGCTACATGACTATGAGTTTAACGCAAAGTATGCCAAGAGTGTTGCTTACTTCTCTATGGAGTTCGCTATCCATCAAGCTTTAAAAACCTACGCGGGTGGGCTTGGGTTTTTAGCGGGGTCGCATATGCGAAGCGCTTACGATATGAGACAAAATATGGTAGGTGTGGGCATTTTGTGGAGTTATGGCTACTATGATCAAACCCGCCATCAAGACCGATCGCTCAAAGTGGAGTTCATTCGAAAATACTACTACTTTTTAGAAGATCTTGGCATCTTGGCTCGTGTCAAAATTCACGGCAAAGACGTCCATGTCAAAGCCTTCTACCTTCCACCCAGCGTCTTTGGCACCGCTCCTTTGATTTTGCTCTCCACCGACATAGAAGAGAATGACTTCTTAGCCCGCACCATCACGCAAAAACTCTATGATGCAAACGAAGAGACGCGCATCTCCCAAGAGATAGTGCTAGGCATTGGTGGCGTGCGAGTTTTAGAGGCACTCTCACAAAAGATAGATATATATCATATGAACGAGGGGCACGCCCTCCCGCTTGCGTTTGAGCTCTACAAAAAGCACTACTCCCTAGAGCAGCTCAAAACGCAGCTGCGTTTTACGACACACACCCCAGAAAAAGCAGGAAACGAGTCACACTCTTTGGAGCTACTCTGTCGATTTGGTTTTTTTAATGAGCTTGGCATAGAGAGGGTACGTCAACTCTTAGCTGTTGAGGGTGAGAGTTTTAACCTCACACTTGGAGCACTGCGTGTGAGTGGACGTGCAAACGCAGTCTCAAAGCTCCATGGTGAAGTCGCCAACAAAATGTGGAGCAATTGTAGCGATATCGCTCCTATTATCACCATCACCAATGCACAAAGCAGAGCGTTTTGGATGGATAAACCCCTCTTAAAAGCTTTTGAAAAAAATGCTACCACGCAACTTCTTGAGCGCAAAAAACATCTCAAACGCCAGCTCTTTAACATAGTCGCTGATCAGACAGGCAAGATGTTTGATGAAGACGTGCTCACTATTGTTTGGGCACGGCGTTTTGCCCAGTACAAACGCCCTGATCTTATCAAAAAAGATTTTGAGCGTTTTATGCGCATGATGCAAAACACTCACTACAAAGTACAGATTATTTGGGCGGGAAAACCCTATCCGTATGACTTTAACGCGGTAAATATGTTCAATGAACTCATAGATCTGAGTCATAGAGTTAAAAATATGGCAGTGCTTGTGGGGTACGAACTTGATCTCTCGCGAGCACTCAAATATGGCGCTGATCTTTGGCTCAATACTCCAAGAGTCTCACGCGAGGCGAGTGGAACGAGTGGCATGAGTGCGGCGATGAATGGGGCTTTAAATCTCTCTAGCGATGATGGTTGGCACAGAGAGTTCGCGTTTCACGGCATCAATGCCTTTACTATTCCCTCGCAAGAGCACAAAAGTGACATTGAGGCACAAGATGTGAGTGATGCTAAAAACATGATGGATATCTTAGAGCAAGAGATCATACCGCTCTACTACGAGCGACCAAAGAAGTGGCTCAAGATGATGAAGCATTCTATGGGTGATGTAAGCATGGCGTTTGACTCTGTGCGAATGGCGGATGAGTACTATGCACTCATGTATACCAACTAAAGAGGCTTGAGTATGGATGGTGAAAATATTAAAAGAGTTTTAGAGAAACACTACGAGATGGTAGAGCGCATTATCTTGGAGCGTCAAAATGCCATCACGGGTCTGCTTCCTGCAAGTACAGCCATCACCGCTCATGGTGACTACACAGACGCATGGGTTCGAGACAATGTCTACAGCATTCTCTGTGTTTGGGGTCTTGCACTTGCGTTTGAGAAGCATGCAAGCCAAGACTATAGAGCTTTTACGCTGCGTCAAAGCGTGGTGAAGTTGATGCGAGGTCTGCTGCGTTCTATGATGCGTCAAGCTCATAAGGTAGAGGCATACAAAAAGAGTCGCGATCCTCTTGATGCGCTTCATGCCAAGTATGCTACCGATACGGGCGAGAGTGTGGTAGGAGATGGCGCTTGGGGACATCTACAGCTTGATGCCACTTCACTTTTTGTGCTGATGCTCTCGCAGATGAATGCTTCTGGTCTTAGACTCATCTACACCAAAGACGAGCTAGACTTTTTGCAAAATCTTGTCCACTACATCTCTCACACCTACGCTACTCCAGACTATGGTATCTGGGAGCGGGGAAACAAGATAAACCACGGCAAAGCAGAGATAAACGCAAGCTCTGTAGGGATGGCAAAAGCTGCCCTTGAAGCTGTTGAGATGAGTAATTTTTTTCATGTAGAGGGTATAAAAGGGCGAGTGCATATTGTCCCAAATGATTTGGCGCGCTCTTGTCTGACACTCGAGTCGCTTCTGCCACGTGAGTCAAACTCTAAAGAGAGTGACGCCGCACTGCTGAGCATCATCGGTTATCCTGCATATGCGGTGAAAAATGAAGATCTCAAAGAGAAGACCAAAACCAACATCGTCAAAAAACTCTGCGGCAATTATGGTGCCAAACGGTTTTTGCTCGATGGTCATCAGAGTGTTTTAGAGGATAGTTCAAGACTCCATTATGAGCCAAGCGAACTACGAGCTTTTGCAGATATTGAGTCGGAGTGGCCGCTTTTTTTTACCTATTTGCTGCTTGATGCACTGATGCAAGGCAAAAGAGATGAGGCTCATGAGTGGCGTGAAAAACTCGAACCACTTTTTGTGGAGCAAGAGGGGCTGAAGTTGCTCCCAGAGCTCTACTATGTACCACAAGAGAGCATTGAAGCTGAAAAAGAGCGACCGCACTCCCAAGTGCGTCTTGCCAATGAGAATGTTCCACTTGTCTGGGCACAGAGTCTTTTTATGCTCAGCGAGATGCTTTTTGATGGAGTTTTAGACCCCTCTGACATAGATCCCCTTGGTCGCAGAGTGATGAGTAAGCCAGAGTCTAACGCAAAAGCGCTCACCCCCATCATCGCACAAAACGCAGCGACACAAGCGGCATTGGCGTCTTGGGGAGTAGAGAGTTATCTTCCAGATGCTCTTGGAGAGATTGCTGTGATGTACGCAAGCGAGCTGACTAAGGTGCAAGCCTCTCTTGGGGCAAACAAAAAGCTCTCTTTGAGCGGCAGATCTCTCTTGTGGCCACGCACTATCACCACCTCACGGATTCATCTTTTAGGAGCTCGTAATGTACTCTTCTTGCCCTACTATTTTGATCCTCAATCTTTTTATTTTGGTTTTGATAACTTTTTGCTCGTAGAGCACTTTGTGGCTTCTATGGCATTTTTAGATACCTACGGACACTTTAAAAAAAGAGGCGTTTTGGCATTTTTTGTTCGTGAAGATATGTTGCGTGATCACACTAGAGAACCCATTATCGCGTTACTAAAAAGACTCAAAAACCCCTCAATAGAACTCATTCTCCATGAGAGCGAGCTTGAGAGCATAGCGTGCAGCTGTGCTGATTCGCTAGTAGCACTTCAGAGTCAGACACAAGATTCAAATGAGTATGCAGCCGCAGCACTCGCACACGACTGGACACAGGTACGTCTGCTTGCACAGGAGCGCTTTTTGTATGATGTACGTCTTGAGGATGCACTCACCGAGATTTTGATAGCACAAAAACGTCTTGGAGTAGGTAGAGCATACACTCCTGATGCCATTATTGAGCAGAGTTTGGATGCCCCAAGCATTATCTCTCTTATAGAACGTTTTTGTGGAGAGAGTCCAGCGGAGAGAGTGCTAACGCAGGAGATCATTTTGCATTTTGCACACCTTATACGCACACAGTCGCATCTCTTTTCTAAGATGCTCACCCTTCGCACTTGGGATGCCATACAGCTTCTTGTGGGGCACATCTCCAAAGAGCGCGGCTTGAGTATGGGTGAGGCTTATGAGGAGCTGCTGCGTTTTAGTCCTCAGGGCATTTATGATCTACTGCGTCTTGTTTATGGAAGCTACAAAGAGGAGGTTGCAGCACTCAAAGAGCTTGAAAACATAAAAGTTTCAGGAAAAATTCTTCTCAACATAGAGCGACTTGTACTTAAAGATGACTCTTTGGGTGATATGCGAGACTGGGCAGAGTATAGAGAAAACGCAGGGAAAATTGGTATGGTCTCAGAGGATTTTTACCAGAGTGTTTGGCATATTTTACAGCGATGTCAAGCACTTGTCATAGGGGATAAATACTCACTCCAAAGTCGCATAGATGCCACACTCACACATGAGAGCACTGCGGGTGAACGCTCCTTTGAGCTCAAAGTGGACTCACTGTTGATGCAGATCACTTCAAGTGCTTACAAACAGCTCAATATTGAACTCATTGAGACGCTTGGTGCTATCATGCAAGCCAATGAAACACTCATCATCGAAGATGAGCTTATCTTAGACGTACTCATTGGTCATGCGGTGCGACTTGCTTGGCACTCAAAGAACAATGAAGGTCTCTATGAGGAGCATAAGGGAGCTGCATGGAGGGAGTTTTATAAACTCTCAAGAGAAGCGGTGCAGAAGAGTTTCATCGCTGCGTTTAGTTATTTACTTGAGGAGAGACGATGATTTTAGCAGGTGACATTGGCGGTACAAAAACAAACTTAGCACTCTATGAAGAGAGGAGTGGCGTTTTGGAACTTCACTTTTTACAAGAGTTCGCTTCACGCTCCTATAGTGACTTCATAGAGATTCTTGAAGAGTTCTTCGCTTCTAGTGGCATATGCAAGATAGAGGCTCTCACGCTTGGCATCGCTGGACCCATCATAGATGGCGTTTGCAAGACTACAAATCTGCCATGGATCATAGAGACGACAAAGCTTCAAGAGTTTTGCAAAACAAAAAAAGTAAAACTTTTAAACGATCTTGAGGCTACAGCGTATGGAATGCTCTATCTGGGCGAAGAGGAGTTTGTAGAGATTAACCCAAATGCCGTGAGTCTCTTGGCAAATAGAGCCGTCATTGCCGCGGGAACGGGGCTTGGTGAGGCGATACTCTACTATGATGGAGCAGCTTATCACCCCATAGGCTCAGAGGGAGGACACTGTGACTTTGCACCACAAAATGCTCTGCAAGATGAGTTGCTTCTTTGGATGCGCAAACGCCATAGTGATCATGTAAGTGTAGAGCGACTTGTAAGTGGTGATGGCATAGGGACTATCTATGCGTTTTTAAAAGAGCGAGGAGGGTTTGAGGAGTCAGAAGCTCTAAAAAACGCCACTGCGCTCGATGATATAAACGCCATTATCAGCAGATGTGCTTTAGAGCAAAAAGACGCTTTGCCTCTTGCAACCATGAAGCTCTTTGTAGAGATATATGGAGCAGAGGCTGGAAACCTCGCACTCAAGTCACTCTCTCTTGGAGGCGTTTACATAGGCGGAGGCATCGCGCCAAAAATCTTGCCATTTTTGCAAGATGGCATTTTTCTCAAAGCCTTTGTAAGTAAGGGACGTTTTGCTTCTATGCTCTCTGAGATGAGCATAAAAATCTCTCTCAACCAAAAAACAGCACTTCTCGGTGCCGCACACTTTTGTGTGGATGGTTTTTAGGGTTTTTATGCCTTTTCTAAAAAGAGTCTGTAACCGTTTGTCTCATGTGATGGGACAACTTGGATGAGTCTGTAGCCCTCTTTGTAGAGTGCTTTGAGGGTGGTTTTTGAGTTTTGAAGTTTAGTGATCACATCTATGTCACCATTTGCACTTGACTCTTTTTTGATGTCTGTTATCTGAATGATTTCAGAATCTTCGTTGTACAAAACCGCACAAAAGTATATTTTAATTTCCATGATCTTCTCACTTGTGTTGGGGTGTATGTATCAGCAGCATTGAGGCTACTAAACATAAAAGATTATACCCTAAAAAGATGAGTTAAACTATTTTGTTTTCAAAATATGCTATGCTAAGTGTGCATGAAAAAATAATTTTATCTTATTTGACTCAGGAGAAAGTTATGAAAGAAAAACTCAAACAGTATCTCAATATCTACTTCGTCATTGGCTTTATAGGGCTTTTTTCTTTGCTCTATATGCTTTCGTTTGTTTTCATTCTTAGTGATATTCAAAATGGTTCGAGTGCGAAAATAAAACAAGAGAAGATGCAAAAACAAAAAGAGCAGCAAGAGCGTTTAAAGTAGCTGCTCTTACTCCACTTTAAAGCGCAAAAGGTATAATCTCACTCTTAAAATTTGAGGAGTCTGTTTATGCCGCTTTCACGTCTCAACCCTGAGCAGTATGCAGCTGCAACTTCAAATGACACACACAATCTCATCATAGCCTCTGCTGGTACGGGTAAAACATCGACCATCGTCGGGCGCATTGGGCATTTGCTAGGCAGTGGCGTTTTGCCCCATGAGATCCTTCTACTCACATTTACAAACAAAGCAGCAGCAGAGATGGTCTCGAGGGTGGCAGAGTATTTTGGAAAAGATGTCGCAGGCAAAATTGATGCGGGAACTTTTCATGCGGTGAGCTACAGATGGCTTAAGAAGTATGACAAACGAGTAGTGCTCAAGCAGCAGCGAGAGCTTAAAACGCTCTTTCGCTCTGTCTTTGAAAAACGGACACTCTCACACATAGATGCAGAGGTGACACCTTATGGAGGTAACTACCTTTACGATCTCTACTCGCTTTATCAAAATACCGAGCTACACAAGGATTTTGAAGCATGGATGGTTGAGAAGTATCCAGAACATGAACGCTTCGCACTCATCTATGCCGATGTGGTGGAGGAGTTTGAAGCACTCAAACGCGAGTATGGATTTTTAAACTTTAATGATCTTTTGCTCCATTTTCGCTCCTTGTGTCAGCGAGAGAGTTTAGGCTACAAAGAGGTGCTTGTCGATGAGTACCAAGATACAAATGCCCTGCAAGGGACTATTATCGATGCGATGAATCCGCCGAGTGTCTTTTGTGTAGGCGATTATGACCAGAGTATTTATGCGTTTAATGGTGCAGATATCGGGATTATTGGTTCATTTACAAAGAAGTTTGCAAACGCCAAAGTGCATACACTCACGAAAAACTACCGCTCATCAGCACCCATACTCTCACTGGCAACAAAGGTCATAGAGCACAATGAACGCATCTACCCAAAACAGCTTGAGGTGACACGAACAGAGCATGCAAAATCTCCCTCGCTTCTCGCGTTTGATGAGCTCTTTGATCAGTATCATCAGATAGCTGCGATGATTCGCTCTTCACAAACACCTCGTGATGAGATAGCTGTCATCTTTAGAAACAACTCCTCCGCCGATGGCATAGAAGTGGGACTTCGTGAGCTCGATATTAGCTGCAAACGCAAAGGTGGAACGAGTTTTTTTGACTCGCAAGAGGTTAAAGCGGTTTTAGACCTTTACACACTTTTGGTCAATGAGTCTGACATGATGGCGTTTATACATCTTTTTGAGTTTGCACGTGGTGTTGGTTCGGCTATGGCAAAAGAGCTCTATACGGCACTCAAGGTTTTAGGGCATGGGAGTATGTTTTATGGACTCTATGCACCCGATGAGTCTATAAAAAACCCTTTTGAGAAACGCAAGCTCAACCATCAGCTTGGACACTTTGATGAGTTTTTGGAGCTTGGTGCGCTTGGCAAGTATGCAAAACTCGGTTTTGAAGAGAAGTTTATGAAAAATATGATCTTAAAACACCCAAAACTTACAAAAGAGTCTGCTACATTTTTACACAATTTCTATCTTCTTTTTCGTGATCTCAAGGGGATAAAATCGCCAACTTACATCGTAGAGAAGATCACTAAGTCCGATCTCTTCGCCAACATCGCCGAGACACTCGCCGCAAAACGCTCGCAGCTCAAAGACGGCAGCATCGATGAGAAACAAAAGGTCGAAGCACTTTCGCGCATAGAGCGAAAAAACCTGCTCCTAAAAGAGCTCTCCAAACCCTATAGCGAGCATGAACGTTTCTTAAACGCCATGATACTTGGCTCTTCAGACCTCACCCAAGGCGAGGGGGTCAATCTGCTTAGTGTGCATGCAAGTAAGGGGCTAGAGTACAAAGAGGTCTATGTGGTTGACCTGATGGATGGTCGCTTTCCAAATAGAAAGCTGATGCAACGCGGCGGAAGTCTTGATGAGGAGAGACGGCTCTTTTATGTCGCGGTGACACGGGCAAAAGATATACTCTATCTGAGTTATGCCAAGTATGACAAGGTGAAAAAACAGAACTTCGTGGCATCACAGTTTTTGTATGAGGCCTCTTTAGTACCAAAGGATGAGGAGTACAGAGCTATGGTCGAAAAGAGTGAAGCCTAGATCTCCTCTCGAAGTTTTCTCGTCTCTAAGAAGTAGGCATGCCCTAGATAGATGACGTAAAAGACGCTTGCAAAAAAGACTACAAATGGGATGAGTGAAGTAAGGTAGAGTGCCAAACTCTTCAAACGCAGTGTCGTTGCATGGAAAAATGCTATTTTTAGCGCCTCTTCTTGTGTACAGATGGTTGTACTTACATCGTAGTGAAGCATCTTATGAAAGAAGTAGTAGAGCGGAAAGTTAAACGCGATGACATTGAGCAGGGGAATAAAATAGAGTGGTATGAAAACTAAAAACATTACTAGCATAATGACAAACTGCTTGAGTATAAAAAGCACAGAGTAGAAGAAGTTTGAGTGTCCTATGAGGGCTACATCGCCATAGTGGCGTCTTTGCAGCTCTGCTAAAATGAAAGGGGTCAGTAACCCAATGATGATGAGCGATACAAAGATGGAGAGGTAGAGTGTGAGTAGACTTCCAACCGTATAGATCAAAAAAGTAGCTATCCATGATGTAATGGCATGAGAGAGCAAGAACTGTATAAGTGAACTTCCCTGGAGTGTGGCTTCAAAACTCTGTGTGTTTGGAATACCATTGAGAGTAGAGGTTTGGGTGGTAGCAACATGCAGAGTGCCAAGCGACTCTATGCCAACACCTGCAAAATAAAAAAAGAGCACATATAAGACAAGCAGACTCAGCACAAAAGGCATGAGTGAGTATTTAAGCATTTTAGAAGTAAAGAGATCGCCAAAACTGAGACGTAAAATGCTGTTTTCACTGTTCATCTTAGAGATTTTTCTCTATGATCTTAAAAGACTCGTGTATATCGACATCACTCATTGCTCCAGACTTGTAAAAGAGCAAACGACCATCTTTGGAGAAGATGAGAATGTTTGAAGCATCATCGGCTACTCCCCACTCTTTGACGAGAACTTTTGTTTTGTCTTTGACATATATGGTGTTTGGAAACTCTTCTTGTTTAGACTTGAGCAGACTCTCGATGACAAAGTTTGGCTTCCATGTGGCTGCGAGATTGATGATGGCTATGCTTCCAAAAGCGCCTTTTTTACTATACTCTTTTGCTTTGAGTGCGGCTGAGTAGTGCTCGTTTGTATCTTTCTCATCGGGGTCTACGTAAAAAAGCACATGGACTTTGTCTTTAAGTGCTGTTGAGTTCCAAGCGCTCGCGTCACGGACGACTCCTCCGTTGTCACCCTCTATGGTGATGGGCTTTGGAGTCTCTCCAAGAGTGAGTGCGCTGAGCGATATACCAACGAGCGATGAGAAAAGTAGGACGGAAAGTTTCATTTTTTACTCCAGAGTTTTTGGTTGAGTTTGAGTTCTTCTACGATTGAAGTGGCAAGATGCAGGACTTCGATGTACTCCATTGCTATTTTATACTCTAAAAGTGAACGAAAAATGGAGGGTTCAAAAAGATTTTTATTGTACTCGATGGCAATATGAATATTTGCATTTGTAAATGAGAGGAGAAGCTGCGTTTGTGTTTTGCGTTTGAGCTCTAAAATTCTCTGCATGAGTGCGGGTGTGAGAATATAACGCGACTCTATTTGATCGCTGCCATAGACTACAAACGCCTCCTCAAATGCGACATTGTCCATCTTGATAAGCTGATCTCTTGAGACGTTATATGACTGCAACCATGAGCCAATAAGTGAGCCAAATGCACTCTGTGCGGTATCTGGTAAGACAACAGTGGTGCCGTGAAAGTTTTTAT
>CAZJRG010000052.1:0-11061 GCA_964548435.1 uncultured Sulfurimonas sp.
TTTTTACAACTACTAAGATCTTCTCATCTTGACCGAAAATCTCTTTAAACTCCTCATATTTTACAAGTACGGGATCATCATCGTGCAAAAAAACCTCTGTGGAGGTGTCGATGGTGATTTTTGGTATGTTCGAGATGATGAGCAGGCTCATCAGTAGTACAAATGCGATGATCTTCTTTGGATGGCGCGTGATGGCAATGCCCATCCTCTCAAGCTTCGCCTCGCTCTTTACTCTCCAGTCCATAAAACTCCTTTGTCTCATAAATATTTTTAAGTATGTTAGCTGCGAGACGTTAGGGGAATGTTAAAAGATAGCGTAGTTTTTTAGACGAAACTCTTTTTGCCTCGATTTTCGTACATGCTTTTAAAGCGAAACGCGATGAGGTTTTGCATGATGGCAAAGAGCACCATGAAGTTTAAGAAGCTACTCCCGCCATAGCTAAACATAGGGAGGGGAACACCAACCACAGGTGCATAACCTATGGTCATGGAGATGTTTACACCCATGTAGATGAAGATCATAAACGCGATGCCGATGGTGACCACCTTGATGTAGTAGTCGCTGTTGAAGATGCTTAGACTCAGCAGGTGAATGATGAGAATCAAATAGATGAGCATCAGCGCAAACGCCCCTAAAAACCCCGTGCGCTCAACGACAAACGCGAAAATGAAGTCGCTCGTGGCAATCGGGAGAAAACGCATCTGCGTTTGGGTGGCATCATCTTTTGTGTTGCCTATCCAGCCTCCAGAACCTATGGCGATGATGGATTGTTGCACATGGTAGGAGGGTTTTTCGCTGAGGAAGTCTTTGATACGTACTTTTTGATAGTCATGGAGTAGAAATTTATAGGCTATTGGTGAAAAGATCAAAATAGATCCCACTATAAATGCCACTATCTTCCAGTAAACACCAACATAAAACAAGATACCAAATCCGATGAGAAATAGCACTAACGCAGTTCCTAAGTCTGGCTCTTTTGCGATGAGAATAAAGGGAAGTAGAATGTAAAAACTCATCTTTAAAAAGGCTTTTATCTTGTAGCCATCAGGAGGCGGAGGCGCTTTTGAGATGAGATAGGCGAGCATGAGTACGAGTGCGGGTTTTACAAACTCTGAGGGCTGGATGGTTGCGTTGATGAAAGGGATGTCTATCCATCTTTGTGCACCCAAACGCGAGTGCCCAAAAAACTCCACCGCAACTAAAAGAGCGATGTTGAGCCAGTAAACCAGAGGAATAAGCCAGTTCATACGTCGTATGGGGAGAAAAAAAACTACAACGAAAATAAGAAGTGCTACACCTACATAGGCGAGCTGTTTTTGCGCAAGTGCAGGGACAACTTCAGCGATGAGCAGATGAGAAGCCAGTATAAGAGGAATGAGTAAGATGATGGAAACAAAGTCAAACTGTGCTAAAATACTTTTATCAAATCTCCACAAAACTACCATCTCCAGATAAAAATTTTAACAGTTGATTGTATCATAAAGGGCATAAAGAGTGACAGAGACAAAAGAGTATATATGTGTAGATCCAGAGAGGTTGGACACATTTTTATCACAAGAGATAGGGCAGACACGTTCACAGATAGCACAGCTCATTAAAAACGCAACCATTTTTGTTGATGGTAAAGCACTTAGCAGACCAGGTGTTAAACTCAAAAGCGGACAAAAGGTAATCATAAATTTTCCTGAAGTAAAATCTCTTGCTCCTTTAGAGGTGGCGTTTGATGTAGAGGTGCTTTATGAGGATGAGGATCTGCTTGTTATTAACAAGCCAAGCGGTGTGACGGTGCATCCAGCGCCAAGTGTCAAAGAGCCTACACTCGTTGATTGGCTCAAGCACAAAGGGATCAGACTCTCTACACTCAGCGGTGAAGAGCGTCATGGAATAGTGCATAGACTCGACAAAGGGACAAGTGGTGCGATGGTGATAGCCAAGAACAATGAGTCGCATGAGTTTCTCTCAAACCAGTTGCAAGACAAAAGCATGGGACGCTACTACCTCGCACTCATTGCTCCGCCGCTCAAAGAAGATATGAGTATTGTTGAGTCAAATATTGGTCGAAGCAGCTCAAACCGTCTTAAAATGGCATGCGGTTTAGATCATGGAAAGTATGCAAAGAGTGCTTTTAAGCAACTAGCACTCAGCATTGACAACAAAACGCAGCTTATAGCATGTAAACTCTTTACAGGAAGAACACATCAGATTCGTGTTCATTTGGAGAGTTTGGGTCGTCACATAGTTGGCGATCATATCTATGCGCAGAGCCCAAATATGGAGAAATCGGAACGGATCTTGCTACATGCTTACATCTTATATTTTACACATCCCCGCACTAAGAAAGAGCTTTTTTTTGTGGCTAACTTAGATGCGTTTATGCTAGAAAAACTAAATAAAAAATTTACTACGGAGACTTTAAATGAAGTTATGGAGACTCACAACATTTTACACGGCTTCTCTACTCTTACTGAGTAGCTGTGCATCTGGTCCAACACCACCATCGCCAACGCAGATAGATACAACACTGCCTATCATTGAGTTAACTAAAAATGGTGTCATTACAGATATGAGAACCGTGGCGTTTGAGTGGAATAGCATCAAAGATCCTCGTGTAAATGGGGTGGTCGTATACAGAGAGCACTATACACCAGAAGATGGGAGCAGTTTTGAGCTTCATGATGTTGTCAACAACCGATTTCAGACACACTATCTTGATCAAAGAGTAGAGCCAGAGAGAGCTTATAAGTATA
Organism: uncultured Sulfurimonas sp.; assembly: GCA_964548435.1. Lineage (GTDB taxonomy): Bacteria > Campylobacterota > Campylobacteria > Campylobacterales > Sulfurimonadaceae > Sulfurimonas. The sequence goes on from CAZJRG010000052.1 coordinate 2,749, forward strand.
AATTTGCGACATTTTCAGAGCGTGGCAATGGGGTGATGAGTAGAGTAGCAAGCGTAGCGACACTTCCAGCACTCGCTTCGGTCTCGTGGATTCACAGCATCACGGGGCTTCCACGAACTGCTAAAATCATCTGGAGACCACACTCAAGCCAGTTAGTCAAACGCTATTTAGTGGAGAGAAAAACGCTTGATGATGAGGAGTGGAGTGTAGTAGGAAGACTTGATGGGAGGCTCAACGCAGAGTTTATAGATCAAGATCTTGAAGACAACACGGTCTATCTCTACAGAGTAAAAGTTGAGACTTACAACTCCATCATCTCCAAGCCTAGCGAAATCGTAAAAGTGATAACAAAAGCGTTGCCTCAAGAGGTGATGAATATCAAAGCGACTAACAACCTCCCAAAGAAGATACAAGTAGAGTGGGATCCAGTCATGGCTGAAGATTTTAGACTCTACCATGTCTATAGATCAAGTTCGCCTGATGGGGGGTATGATCTTGTCGCAAAGTTGCGTGACACGATATTTACCGACAGTGTGGTTGAAGATGGAGCAAGCTACTACTACCGTGTGAGTGCTGTAGATAAAGATGGTCTTGAGAGCCCTTCAGAGAGACACTCCATTCATGGACAGACACTTGTCAAACCAAATGCTCCAGCCATGGTAGAGGGTTTTTTAAGAGGCTCTATCATAGAGCTTACATGGAGAAAAACAGATGCACGTACACTTGAATATGCTGTTGAGCGTACAGAGAGTACAGGCTTTTTGGACTCCACAACCACAACTTACAAAGGTGTAAAATCAGAGCACTTTATAGATAGAAAAATAAGACCAAACGCACAGTACAGTTACACTGTCTATAGTGTGGATAGAAACAACATTCTCTCAGAGCGTAGCCAAGAGGTTAAAATAGTCACTCCTGAACATATGGGTGTAACGCGACCACAAAATGTTAGAGAGCCACAGCAGAACTATAATGCACCTGTCGTCCCACAAAGAAGAGTCGTTCCACAAACAGACGGTATAGAAGAGGTGATCATGCCTATGGAAGATATGGACATGAGTGAGATTTAATGCCGCATTTACACATAAAAGAGTTTAAAGAGATTTCGTTTCCTTCACAAAACGATGATGTAGAGTTCTCCTTTATGGCAAACAATGCCAACAATGAAGGAGAGAAGCTTATCTGTGCAACAGTTGAAGGAGAGTCTTTTTTTCTGCTCGTGAAAGAAGAAGAGGGAAGAAAACTTCTCAAAACCGACAAGCTCACTCGTCCGGCTTCGATATACAATGTGCATAAGGCACTTCATGCGTATGCGCAGCTCGCTTCACTTGAAGTGCTCTCCTCAAATATTGTTGTTGGAAATAAAAACATACATCTCAAAGAGGTGAGTGCACTTAAAAAAATTGAGTATTTTGCAAATAATTTTCCTCAAGATAAAGAGGTGCGCATCGAGGTTGGATTTGGTTCAGGGAGACATCTTTTACATCAAGCTGCAAACAACAAAGATGTACTCTTTATCGGTCTTGAGATTCATAAACCTTCCATCGAGCAAGTGCTCAAACAGATCACTATTCAAGGGCTTGAGAATCTTTTAGTCCTTGATTATGATGCGAGACTTTTTTTGGAGCTGGTTCCTTCAAATATTGTTGGAAATATTTATGTTCATTTTCCTGTTCCATGGGACAAAAAGCCAAACAGAAGAGTGATTAGCACCTCTTTCATCGAGGAGTCTCGCCGCGTTTTAAAAGTTGGCGGATCTTTGGAGCTAAGAACTGACAGTGAAAACTACTATGCTTACTCCTATGAGACCTTCATTGCGTTTAATAAAACTGTACTGCATATTAACAAAAACAAAGACATAGCTGTAACCTCAAAGTATGAAGATAGATGGCGACGTATGCAAAAGAACATCTATGATGTCAAGATGATCAACGAAGAGGAGTCCGAGCCTTTGGCGATCGAGGGTGCTTTTGTCTTTACTGAGGGTAGTTACTCTTTTGAAAATATCTTAGCACTTCATGGCGTTACTAAACGCTATGAGGATGGTTTTTTGCATTTTGAGAGGGTTTATAGAGTTGAAGATGGTGTCATGGTACGTATCTCTATGGGAAGCTTTAACAGACCTGAGCATCTCTATGTAGTTGTAAAAGAGAGCTCTGCGAGCTATTTTCCAGAGTTGCCGCTAAGATCTAGAAGCAACCTAAATGCGCACAAATATCTAAACGAGGCACTGCATGGATAAAGTCATCATCGCAGAGAATCTCTCTTTGGGATACTCAAATGAAGAGACCATCATCAACAAGGTAAGTTTTACTATAAACTCTGGAAGTTTTATCTTCATTACAGGTGCTAGCGGAAGTGGAAAATCAACACTTTTAAAGTCACTTTATGGTGGTTTAAAGCCTCAAGATGGGAGTTTGATTGTCGGTGGAGTGGAGTTAAGAGCTGCTCCCTCTTCAAAGATAAACTTTTTGCGAAAACACATAGGTATTGTTTTTCAAGATTATAAGCTTGTAAAAGAGTGGAATATAGAAAAAAACATTATGCTTCCGCTCATTATCAATGGTTATGATAAAACAGTGACACAAACGCAGGTAGATTCGCTCCTTAAACATGTTCGTCTCAAGCATCAAGCGGGCAAATATCCTCAAGAGCTCAGTGGTGGTGAGCAGCAGCGTGTTGCAATGGCGAGAGCTTTGGCACACAATCCTATACTTATACTTGCTGATGAGCCTACGGGAAATCTTGATGAGTACTCATCACAACTCATCTGGAACCTTTTAGAGGGTGCAAATCAGCAGCTCAAAACTACGGTAATTGTCGTAACACACCACATTCCAGAGGTGATGAATGTTGCTTACAAACATTTTCATATAGAGTATGGGAGCATTCATGAGGTCGTTTAAAAATCACTTTTCGCTCGTTGTGGCTCTGCTTGGAATTCTCTTCTCTGTACAGGTCTATCTCATCATCGACAGAGCGATTGGAGCCTACCAAGAGAGTCTTGCTAAGAGCTACTCTTTAGTAGTGGTGAGTCAAAAAGCACTCGATGTTGATGAGATACTCAAACGCGATAAAAATTTTGCACAGATGAGCGAGCTCTCTCCTGAGGGTGTTATTAAAAGGCTCAATGCAGATTTTTCACAAAAAAATATTGAACTCTTAAAACTCACGCTTCCAAAGTTTTATAAACTCAAACTCCATGCGTATCCAACCCCTAAACAGATCGAACAGATAACACAAAAGCTCAAAAAAAATAGCTCTGTGACGAAGGTAGAGGCGTTTGCAAAGACACACGACACAACGTATAAATTTCTGCTTTTAGTCCAGTCGCTAGTCTCGATCTTTGTGGTGAGTGTACTCATTGTGACTATTTTACTTATCTTTAAAGAGCTGCGTATTTGGCAGTTTAAGCACCACGAACGCATGAGCATTATGGCACTCTTTGGGGCACCGCTTTGGCTTCGCTCTGCTGTACTTTTTCGTCTAGCTATTGTTGATGCGTTTGCGGCTACTGGAGTGAGTGCACTCTTTTTTAGTTACATCGCATCTACCCCTTGGATAGGAGAGCAGCTTGCAAGCATTAACATTGAAGTTGTCGTTTTCTATCCTATTGAAGATTCGCTCATTATGCTTGGTATCTCTATGGCTGTCTCTATTTTACTAGCGACTTTCATCGTTGTAGGGCATAAAGAAGAGGTATGATGAGACACCTCTTTCTTCTCTTATCACTCCTTTCACTTCTCTTTGGACTCTCCATAGATAAGAAGATAAACTCCACAAACTCGGAGCTAAATAGATACTCTCAAAACTACTCTGAGATAAATAAAAAAATGTCTCAAAACGCAAAAGAGATACTCAAACAAAAAGATGAGCTTCAAAAACAGAGAGAATTTTTAAAAGAGCTTCAAGCGACTCTCGCGGAGAAAGAGAAAAACTATGAAGCAAATATGGCTCAACTCAAAAGACTCAAGAACTCTCAATCTGGGCTTAAATCTGAACAAGATAGACTTGAACAGGAGCTTGTCTTTGTTATTGCGCAGAGTATCTCGCTTACACTCATTTTAAATGAAGACTACTCAAGTAACGAAGATGCCATCATAGAGTTTGAAGTGCTCAAAAGTATGCTTGCCTCTTCCAAAGAGCGTGCTAAAGAGCTTGGTAAAGAGTTTGTTATTGCGACACAAAACATCAATGAACTCAACAAAAAAGTCAAAGAGCTAGAAGATGCCATCTCTACTATAGAGTCAAACAAAAAAGAGGTGATCAAAACGCAAGAGGCAAATAAAAAAGCACTTGCCACTTTAGAAAAAGCAAAAGATAGCTACAAACAAGAGCTTCAAACGCTGCTAAGAAAACAAGATGAACTCAAAAAAACACTTGCTAAACTCAATATTGTAAAAATAGATCAGATAAGAAAAGCTGAGGAGGAGAAAGCTCGTAAAGCTGCGTTTGCAAAAAAACAGTCTCAAAAAAAGGAAGAGACACCCCATACATCTCCAAAAAATAAAGTGAGTAGCGGTGAAGTAAGAAAGGTCGGGAACTCCTATCAGGCAGTAAAAACTGCGAACTATAATGGTCCAAAAACCATAGCGCCTCTTGATAGTTACACTATCACAAAGCAGTATGGGACATATACCGACCCAATCTACAAAATAAAGATATTTAATGAGTCAATTTCACTTCGACCTAAGATGAGAAACGCCAAGGTCAAAACTGTTTTTAACGGGAAGGTCATCTATGCAGATAGAACAGCAGTGCTTAATAATATCGTCATCATAGAGCATGAGGGAGGTCTGCATACTATCTATGCAAATCTTTCCCAGATCGCTCCTGACATTAAAAAAGGTAAAAAAATCAAGAAGGGCTACACTATCGGAAGGGTAGAAGATGAGCTTGTTTTTGAGGTTACACAGAGATCATTTCATATCAATCCTGTGAGGCTTTTTCAGTAGCGGCTCAGTAATCTTTTAATGAAATTGGCTATAATTTCAAAAAAAATTAAGAGAGTAACTTATGAAATTTATACAGACACGCGGGTGTGATGATTCAAGAGCGCAGATGGTCACATTTTCAGAAGCTATCTTAGCTCCTATCGCCTCTTTTGGTGGACTTTATGCACCGCAAAGCCTTCCAAATCTTGGTGAGGCTTTTCTCAAAAAACATCTTCATTCCTCTTATAAAACTCTTGCAAAAGATATGCTTGATGCTTTTGAGATCGATATTGACTCCTGCGTCATTGATGAAGCATTAGCACTCTATGATGAGTTTGATGATGCTTCAAATCCTGTGCCTGTGGTTAAAGTAAGAGAAAATCTCTATGTGAGTGAGCTCTATCATGGACCGACTCGTGCATTTAAAGATATGGCACTGCAACCTTTTGGAGTAGTGCTCTCAAGTATTGCACAAAAACGCGATGAAAACTATCTCATACTCGCAGCAACAAGTGGAGACACAGGTCCAGCGGCGTTAGAGACATTTAAAAACAGAGCAAATGTGCGGGTCGCTTGTCTTTACCCTGATGGTGGTACGAGCGATGTACAGCGTTTACAGATGGTGACTGAAGATGCTAAAAACTTAAAAGTCATTGGTATTCGCGGCGTTTTTGACGATGCACAAAACGCACTTAAGCGACTGCTTGCATCGGAGGATTTTAAAGCTGCACTTAAAGAGAAAAATGTATTGCTCTCTGCGGCGAATTCCGTAAACTTCGGACGCATAATTTTTCAAATAATTTACCATATACACTCCTATTTAGAGCTTGTTCGTCAAGGTGCAATTACCCTTGGTGAAAAGGTTTATCTCAATGTTCCATCGGGTAACTTTGGAAATGCACTCGGGGGCTATTATGCTGCAAAGATGTGCCTTAATGTGGAAAAAATCATCATCTCATCAAATGAGAACAATGTACTTACAAGACTGATTAAAACAGGTAAGTATGATCTTAGAGATTCTCACGTTATAGGCACAACATCTCCAGCGATGGATATTTTAAAGTCTTCTAACATTGAGCGTATTTTGTTTGATATGTTTGGTTTTGAACGTACTCGTGAGCTTATGGAAGATTTGGAAACTAAACATTTTTATGAGTTAAGCGATGCAGAGCTTGCAAAACTTCAAGACTCTTTTGATGCTGATTTTTGTAACGGAGATGAGGGTAAAGCATACATCAAAGAGTGTTTTGTAAAAGATGGTTACTTGATGGATCCTCACACTGCGACTTGTATGAAGTCCTATGAGACTTGTTCGAACCCAGCCATAAAAAGCATTATCTACTCTACAGCAGAGTGGACGAAGTTTTCGCCAGTAATCGCAAATGCCCTTACAGGCGAAAAGGGTGCAAAAGATATCGATGCACTTCAAGCAATCTCAAAAGAGGCTAACTTAGAGATACCTGCGATGATTCAAGGGCTTTTTAGTAAAAAAATAGCTCAAGAGAGCGTTATAAATAAAGAGGACATCGACAAAGAGATTCTTACATTTTTATAGATTTTTTTTATAAAACGAGTTATAATACAGGCTATTTTAACATAGAGAAAAATAGTAAATAACATTTTATTTTTTGCTGTTTTTCTTCATCAGGTTGGTCATCTATGAGTGATGTAGAAGAAAAAATAGCAAAAAACCGCAATCTCCTCTTTTATAATCAACTGCTTAAAAACGAGAAGAGAGAGCAGCAAGCAAAAAAGCAAAATTTAAAATCCAAAAAAAAATCTTTCGGTTCGCAAAAAGTAGAGCTTAAAGATTTCGCTCCTGTTCCAGAAGGGTGGGAGTATTTTGTCTATGCTTTTTATGGTGTAGCACTCCCCTATATAGTCGGTGCTATTTTTCTCTTTTTTGCCGTTGCTGGAGGCAGATACGATAACTTTATGCTACTCAACATGAGTGCATTTTTTATTGTTTGGCTTATAGGTTATGAGATTTTAAGTGTTGTGATGTTGATTTGGATCTTGATACTTTACCTACAGTATGACGATAAAGAGGAGCGCTATTATTAGAGCTCTTTTGCTCTTTTGTAGGCACTCTCTATTGCGTTTATGCATGCGTTTCTTACATTTCCCGCTTCAAGTGCACTGTATCCAGCGGCTGTTGTACCTCCTGGACTCATCACACCATCTTTAAGCAGAGCAGGGTGAATCTCTTGAATAAGCGAGCCAAATCCTTCAAAGAGTCCACGCATAAGTCTCATGGCGTCGTCGCGTTTGAGACCTTGTTTGACTGCCCCATCAGCAAGAGCTTCGGCGATAAGCGCTAGATATGCAGGACCACTTCCAGCGAGTGCAGTAGCGATGTCGATCTCTTTTTCACTGGAGAGCCAAAGCGTGGCTCCAATGGAGCCTAAAATCTCCTCTGCCTCTTCTAAAAATGCTCTCTCGCCTGTGAGTGTTGTCATCGATTTTTGTACGCTAGCAGCCAAATTTGGCATAGCACGCACCACTGCGTTTGTATGAAAATGAGATTGCAGTTTCTCTATGGATGTACCAGCTAAAACTGAGTAAAGCACTCTTGCGGTACCACGAAGTTTTGCGCCAACTTCTACGACATTTGCTGGTTTGACACAGAGTATAATCGTCTTGTCTTGTATATCAAAATTCTCAAGGAGAGATTTTTTGATCTCTACACCAAGTGTTGTTTCAAATGCATCAATTTTTTGCATATCGCGTCCAACAACCTCTAAATCATAGCTATTTTTGAGCCCTTGTGCGATGCTTAGTGCCATATTTCCATTGCCAATAAAAGTGATCTGCTTCATGTGTACCTAATTTTTTTATGTTAGTATAACATTTGTACAAATGAAGCAACTTAAAGGGCATCTTTTTAGATGCTTAAAAATGAAGGAAAAGAATGAAACGAGTAGTTATAAAAGTAGGGAGTGCCGTACTTACAAATAAAAATGAGATAGCCAAAGAGCGAATGCTTAATCTTGTCTCGCTTATCGCTAAGATTAGAAGCAATTATGATGTGGTTTTGGTCACCTCTGGAGCCGTCGCAGCTGGATATTTTGCACTGAAACTTGATAAAAATAAACAGATAGGAAAAAAAGCTCTTGCTGCTGCTGGACAGCCAATTTTAATGACAAGTTATAAAAAAAAGTTTGATATTTATGACATAGACACTGCACAAATTCTCTTGACTGAAGATGATTTTGACTCCAGAAAACGCACAAAAATGTTTCAAGAGATTATCGACATGCATTTAGAAAATGAGATACTTCCTATTGTGAATGAAAATGACATTACTTCGACGCCAGAGCAGATTTTTGGCGATAATGATCAGCTCTCTGCAAATGTTGCGCATGCTGTTGAATCAGAG
>CAZJRG010000053.1:0-11002 GCA_964548435.1 uncultured Sulfurimonas sp.
CTGAAAAAACAAAACTGATTCAAGAGCTGCTCACGCAAGGGGAAGTTTACAAACGTTTTCGTGTCTCCATTAGCCAAAAAGATTTCAAAATCAGTTTTGAGCTCACCAAACAGCACCCATTTTTAAAAGAGCTTCCAGAGTATGAAACCCTCATAAACTATGGTGATTCACTCTACATTAAAGTCCAAGAGCTCATCAAAGATGGAGACACGCACTCTGCACTGCGTATCTTAAAAGTTTTACGCGATTTTGCTGATTTTTATGATGAAGTGAGAGCACTTACAAAAGAGATAGAGTCACGTCAAAAGTTCTTTCAAGCCATCAAAGAGGAGGATATCGCAACTGCGTACAACATGATGGTTGAAGCAGAAGATCTCCAAGATACACCTGATGGAGTAGCCCTGCAAGAGGAGTGGAACAAAGTAGTCGCTAATGCTAACAATTTCGCTGTAGAGGGAGACTCAAAAGGGCTAGAGAAATCTCTTCAAAAGTATATGAAAATAAGTTCCAAATATATGGCAATTGGAACCATTTTTGGTTGGTGCTATATGGTGCAGCTTGAAAAAGCCATAGAGGAGAGACGCCCTCAAAACGAGATAGAAAACGGTATTAAAAACTATATGCTCAATTTTGGCTTACAAGATCAGATAGAGAATTTTTTTGCCTACTTTAAAGATGCCTATCCAAACTCAAAACTTTCCTTAGAACTTCTTACGCAAGGATCACTCTCTATGTGGCGTCCTTCGATGATTGTAACATCAATCTTAGATTAAGATTACAATCCCAAAAGAGCTACCACTTTAACCTCCATCATAGCTCCACTTTTGTATAATCACGAAATTTTTTACAATCACAATTTTACATAGGAGACTTTTCATGCAAATAAGCGGTGCGCAAATGGTCATTGAGGCCTTTATCGCAGAGGGTGTGACCACAGTTTTTGGTTACCCTGGCGGAGCTATTATGAATGTCTATGATGAGATATATAAGCAAGATGGCTTTGAGCACATTCTCACACGTCATGAACAAGCTGCCATCCATGCAGCAGAGGGGTATGCAAAAGCGAGCGGAAAAGTCGGTGTTGCTATGATTACCTCAGGTCCTGGATTTACAAACGCGGTGACAGGTTTGGCAGATGCATATATGGACTCGATTCCTCTTGTAGTCATTTCAGGGCAGGTTCCTATGAGTCTCATCGGAACTGACGGTTTTCAGGAGATTGATGCCATTGGAATTTCACGTCCATGTACGAAGCACAACTACCTTGTCACAGATGCAGCAGACCTTCCTCGAATACTCAAAGAGGCTTTTTATATCGCCAACTCTGGACGTCCTGGACCTGTTCATGTCGATATTCCAAAAGATGTCACTGCGCAAGTAGCGGAGTTTAACTACGACATAGAACTCGATCTTGAAACTTATAAGCCGCACACCAAAGGAAACCCACGTCAGATAAAAAAAGCGATGGAGGCTATAGCTAAAGCACGTCGTCCACTCTTCTATCTTGGCGGCGGTATTATCAATGCAAACGCAGGGTATGAGGTAAGAGAGCTCATTCACAAAACAGGTATTCCTGCTGTAGAGACCTTTATGGCGCGCGGCGTTTTGGCGCACGATGACTCACTTCTCATTTCGATGCTTGGTATGCATGGCTCTTATGCCGCAAATATGGCGATGAGTGAGACAGATTTGGTCATTGCATTGGGTGCAAGATTTGACGACCGCGTTACAGGAAAACTCTCTGAATTTGCCAAAAACGCAGACGTCATTCATGTTGACATCGATCCAGCTTCTATCTCCAAACTGGTAAACGCGGACTATCCGATAGTCGGCGATATGAAGTCTGTCGCGTTAGATATGCTAGAGCATGTTGACATGATAGATGCTTCGCGTTATGAGGGTTGGAGAGAGACCATTGCAAACTTTGATGAGCTTCATCCTTTGACATACTACGAAGATAGCGAGCGCATAAAACCACAATGGGTCGTTGAGCGAGTCGGACAGCTCTTAGGAGATGATGCAAACATCTCTACAGATGTTGGTCAGCACCAGATGTGGGCTGCACAGTTCTATCCATTTAGCCGTCCTCGCCAGTGGATAAGCTCGGGTGGACTTGGAACAATGGGGTTTGGTTTTCCAGCTGCTTTAGGTGTGAAGGTGGCTGCACCAGAGAAAGTCTCTATAAACTTTACAGGTGATGGCTCTATACTTATGAACATTCAAGAGCTTATGACTGCAGTAGAGAAAAAGATCCCAGTTATCAACATTATCTTAAACAACAACTACCTTGGTATGGTTCGTCAATGGCAGACCCTCTTTTATGATAAACGCCATTCACAAACAGATCTCTCTGCACAGCCAGACTTTGTCAAGCTCTCAGAGGCTTTTGGTGGCATAGGGTACAGAGTGAGCACTAAAGAGGAGTTTGATGCTGCTCTTAAAGATGCAGTGGAGAAAAACATCGTTGCCATCATCGATGTCGTCGTAGAGCGCCATGAGAACGTTATGCCTATGGTTCCAGCGGGTGGAAGCCTCTTTAATATGATGCTACTAGAGAAAAAGGAGACAAAATAATGAGTGAAAATAGCGAAAGAAGAGTTGTCTCCGTCATCGTCATAAATGAATCGAGTGTCCTCTCGCGCATCACAAATCTCTTCTCAGGTCGTGGTTACAACATCACTTCGCTCACCGTTGCGCCGATTCCAGACTCTCGTTACTCGCGTTTAACCATCGTCACAGCAGGTTCTGTGCGCGTCATAGAGCAGATTACAAAGCAGCTTCACAAGCTTATTCCCGTGCTTCGTGTTTATGAGCACTGCGATATGGTCGAAAAAGAGATGGCGCTTGTAAAATTTCCTATCACTGAAAACCTCACAGACATCGACACACTCTGCCGTGCCTATAATGGAAGCATCGTAAGCAGTAGTGAAAATGTCATTATCGCCATGGTTACTGACGATCCTGCTCGTATTGATGGTTTTTTAAACGCCATCAAACGCTACAATCCAAAAGAGATAGTAAGAAGTGGTGCTGTGGCACTTGAGAGATAAATTTCTATGAAACTAAGTCAAATTGCTCAACTTATAGGGGCTGCGTTTGATGGTGAAGAGAGAGAGATCTCTTCGATGAATACACTCAAAAATGCATCTAAAGATGAGATATCTTTCGTGGCAAATAGTAAGTATCTCAAAGATGTAGCAAGTTCAAACGCAGGGGCAATTATTGTCGATGCTAAAAGCAAAGATGCAGTCCCTCAAGGGTGTGTTGCCTTAGTTGTTGATGCTCCCTACTGGGCGATGGCAACACTCTCAAAAGAGTTTGCAGCTCCAGTCGAAGAGTACGATGGAGCAGCAGCTGTTGTTGGAGAGGGGAGTGTTATTGCGCCTACGGCTTATCTTGCAAAAGGTGCTCAGATAGGTAAGAACTCTCACATTATGGCTGGTGTTTACATCGGTTCCAATGCAGTCATTGGAGACAACACGATTCTCTATCCTAATGTTGTTGTCTACAGAGAGTGCCGTGTGGGTTCAAACTGCATCATTCATGCCTCTACCGCCATAGGGAGTGATGGTTTTGGCTTTGCAACAAATCGCCTTGGCGAGCATAAAAAAATCTATCACAATGGCAATGCCGTCGTAGAAGATGATGTAGAGATCGGTGCATGTACGACCATTGATAGGGCGGTTTTTGGAACAACTCGCATCAAAAAAGGCTCACGCTTGGACAACCTCATTCAGATTGCCCACAACTGTGAGATAGGCGAGGGGAGTGTCATCGCTGCGCAGAGCGGCTTTGCGGGATCGAGCATCGTGGGACGCAGCAATGTTTTTGGAGCACAATCAGGTGTAGCTGGACACTTAAGCATCGCACCATTTAACACTTTTGCCGCTAGAACGGGAGTCACAAAGAGCATAGAAGAGAGTGGCAAAACTTTTGCTGGGTTTCCTTTTATGGATCACAAACTATGGCTTAAAATTCAGGCAAAAATCGCTAAACTCATCTCCTAATATACAAAACGGAGAAAAAAATGAGTCAAGTTATTCCATTAAGCGGTACAAATAAAGGTGTCATTTCAGTGACTAAAATCAATGAACCATACGGGCCAGGAAGTGCTACTGTGGCAAGTATAGGGATCTCTTTAGTGGGTGATGCTGAGACTCCAGAGTGGAAAGTACACATTCCTCTAGATAATCTTGATGCGGTCATTAAAGCTCTTGAGGCTTTAAAGTAGGTATACCTTTTGAAGCAGTTGTAAAACTGCTTCGTTTTTAAGCCTTGAGCTCTTTTTACAGAAAAAAATTTAGTTTTTTTCTGCACTGACCTTTAGGTCTTGGACAAACTCTTCAATTCGAGCGATACCTTTACGAATACTCTCAATATCTGTAGCAAAACTAAATCTAAAATATCCATCGCTTCCAAATCCTAGTCCTGGTACTACTGCTACACCTTTTTGTGCAAGGAGCTCTTTACAAAACTTCATAGAGTCACTCTCAACCTCTTTGATATTTACAAAAAGATAAAAGGCACCATCAGGTTTGACGACACTGAGCCCATCTATGGCGTTAAAGAGTTTTACCGCTTCATCACGGCGTTTTTTAAACTCGACTCGCATCATCTCAATGTCCGCGTCAGCACTTCCGTTGAGTCCAGCTATAGCTGCATGTTGCGTTATGGAGTTTATGTTTGACGTGCTTTGAGATTGGAGTTTTTTTGTTGCTTTTATAAGCTCGGTATTGGCAGCGGCCATGTAACCAAAACGCCATCCTGTCATCGCAACAGATTTGCTCAAACCATTGATAGTAACCGTTCTTTGGTACATATCTTCACTAATTGCAGCAGCCGATGTAAACTCTCCATCATAGATAAGTTTTTCATACATCTCATCACTTGCGACGATAATGTTTGAACCTTTTAAGATCTCTGCAAGTGCTTCAAGTTCTGCTTTTGAGTAGACACTTCCAGTAGGATTTGAAGGGGTTGTGAGGATGAGCATTTTAGTTTTTGGCGTGATGGCACTTTTGAGCTGCTCAGGAGTGATCTTAAAACCACTTGCATCATCAGTAACTATCTCAACAACGCTCCCGCCGCAATACTTTACGAGTTCTGGATAGGTAACCCAGTATGGAGATGGAATAATCACCTCGTCACCTACATCAATAGTCGCTGCAAAAAGGTTGTAAAGAGAGTGTTTGGCACCATTGTTCGCTATGATTTGATTTGGTGCATATGTTAGATTGTTGTCGCGTTTAAGCTTAGTGGCAATAGCCTCTTTAAGTGCAGGAATTCCATCTACTGCGGTGTACTTTGTAAAGCCACCATTTATAGCGGCAATAGCTGCATCTTTAATCACCTGTGGAGTGTCAAAGTCAGGTTCGCCTGCTGAAAAACTAAGGACATCTTTTCCTTGTGCTTTTAACTCTTGTGCGAGTGTCGTAATGGCTATAGTGATCGACTCAGAGAGAGTATTTACACGTTTTGTTAGCATATCTATTTCCTTGGTTTTTGTTCTTTTGAAAATAATTTTGAAATTATACTCAAAATGGTTTAGTTTTTCATTGAAGTGATGAAAGACTCGTAGATATTTTCGAGCTGTAGATCTTTCTCAAGGAGCTCTTTGTTGTCTTTAACCAAGATGTGCTCAAGTACAGCAAGGCGTTTGAGCATATACTCAAACATCTCTTTGTTGATATCTGGAAGCATGTTGTGCATGAAAGGATCGGTACATCGACCTTTTTGGATCACATGTGCTGGAATTCCGATGGCTGTAGAGCAATCAGGAACATTTTTTACCACAACAGAGTTTGCACCAATTTTTGCTCGCTCACCGATGGTGATATTGCCAAGCACCTTTGCACCCGCACCAATTACCGCACCCTGCTTAATAGTAGGGTGGCGTTTGCCTTGAATAAGTGAAACACCGCCAAGCGTAACCCCTTGATAGATAAGGACGTCATCTTCTATGATGGTAGTCTCGCCGATGACAACACCCGTACCGTGATCTATAAAAACACGTCTCCCAATCTGAGCAGCAGGGTGGATGTCAATATTTGTAAGAATCTGAGTAAAACCCATAATCATACGTGCCAATCTTTTGAAATTGGCTGTGTGAAGTTTATGTGCAACTCTGTACCATGCAATTGCCCAAACACCAGGGTAGTTAAACAAAAAGTCTACTCTGGAGTTGAGTGCTGGGTCATTTTTATATGCGTTTGAAAAATCTTCTTTAATGGTTGCAAAAAGTCCCATGAATTAGCCTAGTTGGTTGTTCTTAGATATCCATTTTGTTGTATAAATGTCTCTAGTTTAAGAAGTGTATCTGTTTTTTCTTTTTCTGTTATAAATTCGCTTTTAACAAGTTCACCTTTAAGCTTGTTTAAAATTTTTTCACCGTCATAACCTATGGACTCTAAGATCTCTAAAATGTTTTTTGCATCTTTTTTATGAAGTATTTTGTAGGAGTCATCGTTGACTTCTATTGTGTATTCGTTTGGATGAGTAAAGAGGTTATGTTCCATCCCCAAAGTCTCCTGATACGCTCCGACATTAAAAAAGCCTAAAAAGTAATCCTCATTGTCAAGATCCACATCATGCAAGAAGAGTGGCTTGTCCGCATCAAAACCAATCTCTCCATCACTATCGCAAGTGATATCCCAAAGAGATGCAGCACGCAGTGGCTTCTCCTCTAGGTGGTGTAGAGGCATAACAGGAAAGTGCTGCTTGAGCCCCCAGTAGTCTGGAAGCGACTGGAATATAGATGCATTGATCAAGTAGCGCTCCTGTAGAGAGCTTTGAAGCGCTTCGAGTTCATTTGTCGTGTAGTCCTCTTTAAGATAGAGCGATTTTTTGATGATGTTGTGCACAAGTATCTCTGCGTTTGAACGGTCTTGAAGATCGATATACCCCAAATCAAAAAGTGTAAGAAGTGACTCCATGTGATCGAGTGCATCGTGAAGATACTCTGTACAGTTGTTTTCATTAAGCATACGAGCAAGGTAACGCAGCTCTTCTAAAATAGGCGGATTTACCTTTTTAAAGTTTAAGAGTCTCTCTTGATAGTCTTGTGTAAAGAGCTCTAAAACTGGGGTGATAAGGACACTATGAGATGCGACGATGTAGCGACCTGACTCTGTGAAGATATCTGGATGTGCCACTTTTTTTGCATTCATAATCTCGCCAAGCAAGAAGACAACCGAGCTTGAAAACTCGTCTATAGAGTAGTTGCGCGATTTTGCGTGGAGGTGTTGGTCGTACTCTACTGCAAGTCCCCCACCAATGTTTACGCTATTAAGAGATGGAGCACCCATTTTTTTAA
This sequence comes from uncultured Sulfurimonas sp., assembly GCA_964548435.1. Classification (GTDB taxonomy): domain Bacteria; phylum Campylobacterota; class Campylobacteria; order Campylobacterales; family Sulfurimonadaceae; genus Sulfurimonas. Next base: position 7,313 of record CAZJRG010000053.1, read on the forward strand.
GTTCTGCATAGATATTTCCTGCTTCACGAAGTGCACGTTTGAGTGGGGCAATGTCTGACATTTGTGAACCAATATGAAAGTGAATCATGGTGAGATTGTCTATCATCTCCGCCTCTTTTAAGAGAGATACCGCCTCTATGATCTCAGTAGATGTAAGACCAAACTTCGCATCCATCCCTCCGCTTTTTGCCCAGATGCCACTTCCAGCACTATGAAGCCTCACACGAATACCTATCTTTGGCATCTTCAAGTTACACTCCTGTGCCACTTCAATGATGGTCTCAAGCTCACCAAGACCTTCGATGGTAATGGTGATGTTGTGCCCACTTTGAGCCGCTATAAAGCCAAGCGTAATCATCTCTTTATCTTTAAAACCGTTTACAGTGATGTGCGCATCTTTTGGCGTTTCACTCATAGCCAAGATAAGCTCTGCCTTTGAACCAGCTTCAAGACCGTAGTTGTGTACGGCTCCTTGACTCGTAACAGCTTCGACTACACTTGGAAACTGATTTACTTTGAGTGGGAAAACTGCATGAAAACTCCCCTCATATTTGTTAAAACGAATCGCTTTATCGAAGTGGTAGTAGAGTGTATCAATCTGCTTTTTGATGAGATGCGGGAAACGCAGTATGAGTGGTCCACGCACATCTTTAGCACGAATCTCCTCAACGATCTCTAAAAGAGAGGGTCTTGATTTGTAGTTGAGTACAAGCTCTCCCTCTTCAATGACGAAGTTGTCATTTGCCCAGATATCAAGTCCATAGTTTTTCATTAAAAATCTCCCAATTTTAGTGTAGTTTCGCTTTTGTCTTCTAAATTTTTTACAATAATCTCTTGCGTTTGCATCTCGTTACTGCCGATGATGACAAAATATTTTGCATTGGCTTTGTCAGCACCTTTGAGGTGGTTTTTGAAGTTTTTTGCTCTGTAGTCGAGTGTCACTTTATCTGTAGCTCTTCTCTTTTGTGCAAGGTGCACTACAAGATCGAGTGCCTCTGCATCGAGTGCACCCATGTAGTAGCCTTCGCGTTTTTTTTCAGGCATCACGATGAGCTCCATAAGTCGCTCAATTCCCATAGCAAAACCAACTGCAGGAGTCGCCTTACCATCTAAAAACTCTACAAGACGGTCGTAACGTCCACCTCCAGCTATGGCGCTTTGGCTTCCTATGTTGTCACTTACAAACTCAAACGCGGTCTTGGAGTAGTAGTCGAGCCCGCGCACGAGATTTGTGTCTACCTCATAAGCAATGGCATTTACATCAAGAATTTTTTTGAGTTGAGTAAAATCCTCTTCACACCCTTGACAGAGTGAGTTTATAAGCTTTGGAGCGTCTGCATAGAGTGATTGACACTTCTCATTTTTACAGTCTAAAACACGAATAGGATTTGTCTCTTTTCTGCGTTTGCAGTCTTCACAGATCTCACTCTCAACACCCTCTATAAACGCTACCAAGCTTTGGCGATACTGCGGCATACAGTGCTGATCTCCCAAAGAGTTGAGTTTAAGTCTGTAGCCGATACCGCAGCGCCCAAGTATATCTGCGACCATCATTATCATAGTGGCATCTTCATAGACGCTCGACTCTCCAAAACTCTCCACACCAAACTGATGAAACTCTCTAAGTCTTCCTTTTTGTGGTCTCTCATAGCGAAACATAGGACCGTGATAGTAGAATCTGTGGATTCCTCCCGCTTTATCGAGTTTTTTCTGCACAAACGCGCGAACAACACCCGCCGTACCCTCAGGACGCAAGCAGACATCATTTTCGCCCTTGTCGATAAACTGATACATCTCTTTTCCCACAATATCGCTCGACTCGCCTACACTGCGTTTAAAGAGAGCGGTCTCTTCAAGAAGTGGCGTTTCTACAAAATGAAATCCATATTTTTTAGCTACATCGCTTGCAAGTTCTATGAAGTAGCAAAAACGCTCATAATCCTCGCTCAAAATATCATTCATTCCACGCAGAGACTGTATCATCGGTATCCTTTAAAAAAATTGCGTGATTTTAGCATCTTAAAGCTTTTATTTCTTTGTGATATAATCCCCAAAATTTCAATTTGATAACACACTTTATAAGAGCTAGAGGATACAAAACACAATGCCATTTCAAGCACTCCAACTGAGCGATGCACTCCTAGAAGCTCTCAAAAAGATGGCGTTTACAGAGCCGACACCCATACAAGAGAGAATTATACCTCTTGTTTTTGGACTTCATGATGTGCTCGCACAGGCGCAAACAGGAAGCGGCAAGAGTGCAAGCTTCATTCTCCCACTTCTTGATATGTGGCATAAGAGCAGAGGAGAGGCAAAAAAAGGTAAAATCAGAATCCTCATCATAGCTCCCACCAGGGAACTCGCTCTACAGATCGCCCAAATGACACACTCTTTTGCAGAGTTTCTCCCTAAAAAACCTAAAATAGTCTCGCTTATTGGCGGAGAGAAGATCGGCGAGCAGCTTTTTGAGATACAAAAAGGGTGTGACATTCTCGTCGCGACAAGTGGACGATTTCTAGATGTTTTGCGTAAAAAACAGATGGATCTCTCGCATTTAAATTATTTAGTATTAGACGAAGCGGACAAGATGCTCAACCTTGACTTTAGCGAAGAGCTTGACCTGCTGCTTGAGGCACTTCCAAGTAAGAGACAAACACTTCTTTTCTCAGCTACTTACCCTCCAAAAATGATGCAGATTGTAGAAAAAATTATGCAAAGCCCCGTAGAGGTAAAACTTGATGAAACGCAGAGTGTAGAGAAGATAGTCCAAAGAGTCATTGAGGTAGATAAAGAGAGCCGCGGGCCACTCCTTAGAGCTCTTCTAGAGAAACACTCATGGCGTTTAGTGCTTGTCTTTATGGCAAACAAACGCGCAACCGACAACATCGCCCAGAAGTTTCGCAAGTACGGTATTGAAGCCGCCTCTTTTAATGGTGATCTAGACCAAGAGATGCGAAGCGCTACACTCAAGGCTTTTAAAGAGGGGAAAATTCGGGTGCTTTTTGCGACAGATATAGCGGCTCGTGGTCTTGACATAGAGGGCATTGAGTGTGTTGTAAACTACGATCTGCCGCGTTCAAGTGCTGATTATATTCATCGCATTGGTCGAACGGCTCGGGCTGGCAAAAGTGGTGATGCCATAAGTTTTATAGATTATGAGAGCATGGATCACTTTGCACTCATAGAAAAACGCAGTGGCATCTCTCTTAAACGCGAGCGCTTGGAAGGCTTTGAGCTTCAAGGTGTGGCTCCTCAAAAACAAAAAGGGAGTGCTCCAATCAAAGGCAAGAAAAAAAGCAAAAAAGACAAGCTCAGAGAGCAAAACGCCAAAAAAGAGCAAGAGGGGCAAAAATGAGCAGAGACCTAACGCAAGGGAGCATCAAAGAGCATACTTTCAAGCTCGCCATTCCAGCGGTGATGGGCTACTTCTTTCATACGCTCTTTAACCTCACGGACACCTACTTTGCAGGGCTCGTCTCCACGCAAGCGCTCGCAGCACTCTCGTTCTCTTCATCGCTTTTTTTCATGATACTCGCCATAGGCATCGGGATGAGCGAAGCACTCACCTCCATGGTGGGCAACGCGCTTGGACAAAACGACCTGCACAAAGCCAGAAACATCACAAGAAATGGTATGTTCTTTGCGTTTTTTCTCTCGCTCTTTGTGAGTTTTGGCGGGGTGATTTCCACA
>CAZJRG010000054.1:0-10527 GCA_964548435.1 uncultured Sulfurimonas sp.
GTTTTTACAAATGCTTTTGCCATAGCACTTTTTTTGTTGTACGCTGGCATATCATAATATTTTGATTGTAATTGTGCCGCTTTTGCTTTATTTTTTTGGTCTAGTGTTGAGTTTGGATTCGCAAGAACTTTTGCATAGTTGTTTGCAAGTTGATCCGCTAATGTATTTCCATCTCCATCTTTGTACTGATCACTCGTCTCTGTTGAGACTGCTGCTGAGACTCTTACCCTCTCTGTCCCACCACTCGCACTTGCGCCAAATTTTTGGTACCCAAATGAGCCAAAGCCGACATTGAGTTCGCCTTGTTCTACTTCAGTTGGTTTTTTCGTCGTGATTTTTACACCACCTGCGAGTGTTCCAAATGTCTCGACATCATAAGGACCTTCGATGACTTTGATGCTCTCTATTTGGTTTGTCACGATGTGAGAGACGGGTGGGTCCATTCTGTTTGGACAGGCGCCACACACTTTTGTGCCATCGACCTCTATGGAGATGTTGTCGCGTTTTTGACCACGAAAGATGATGTCGTTGGCGATACCGCTGCGGCGACTCATGTCTATACTTGGTACTGCATCACTGAGTGCTTGCGCCACGTCTGCTGAGGTTTGTGCCTTATGGGCTACATCGCTGATTTGTGTTGCTTCTACGCCGATGGGTGCAAGCTCCACATCTGCTGCCATAACCGCTGACGCGGCTACAAGCGAGAGTGTTATTATCATTTTCATATATTCCCTTTTTATATTTAAAATAGGATGTCATTATAAAAAAATAGTGTTACAAAAGTGTTAAGTCATTTTTTGGTGTTTGTGATAAAATTTCGCCATGAATAGAAATGAGAAGATAAAACGAACCCTACTTATAGCCCTCGGTTTTGGCTTAGCCACCTATTTGCTCATCAATGGCTTTGCTATATTAGAAAAAGAAAAAGCACTACAGAGTGAGCAAAACGCCACTGGCGAAGTTCATGGTCACGCAGTGAAGTGAGCCGTGCTGGCGCACTAAAACGGCGCAATCAACCCCGACAATCTCTAAATCAGGAAATGTCTTTCTAAAAATGGCTAACGCCACATCATCTTGACTTCCTCCATAGGTCGGTACAATGACCGCGCCATTGACAAACAAGAAGTTTGCATAGGTCGCTGGGAGGCGTTCATCATCGTAGTAAAGAGCGTCTGCCATAGGGAGCGCTATGAGACGAAGCGAGTGTTTTTTTGCGAGAAGAAAAAGTTCTGCTTCCATCATCCTCAGCGCTTCATGGTGCTCATCGCTCTCATCTTCACACTTGACATACATAATGGCATCACGACTCACAAAGCGAGCGAGCGTGTCGATGTGCGAGTCGGTGTCGTCCCCGCTTAAGTAGCCATGATTTAAGATGAGAATCTCTTTGGCTCCAAAATAGTCTCTGAGTTTTGCATCTATCTCGATTGCGGAGTAGGTGGCGTTTCGGTTGGCATTTAAGACGCACTCTGAAGTGGTAAGTATGAGCCCCTCTCCATTGCTCTCAACGCCGCCACCCTCTAAGATAAAGTCGCACTTTTGCATAGGCACGCCGTAGTATTTTGAGAGATTTTGGCTCATAAGATTGTCACGGCTCGCTTCAAACTTTCCACCCCACGCGGTGAAGGTAAAGTCAAGCAGTTTTGTCTCGCCATTTTCTTCTATGCTCAGTGCAGAGCAGTCCCTCGCCCAAGTGTCATCACATACATAAGGGACAAAAAAGAGATTGGCGTTTGGTGTAAAACGCGACTTTACTGCTTCAACATCATAAGAGACGACAAGACATTTTTGGTGTTTGCTTATGGCGTTTATGATATTTACAAAAGTCGCTTGTGCCTCCTCTAAGTAAGGTGCCCAGTCGGTATTTTGGTGTGGAAAAATTATCTGTGTAAAACTCTGTTTTTCAAACTCAGCTATAAGTCTCTTCATTGTATAATTCCCCCATGGCTTACATACATTTACATAAAAATCACTTTTTTTACAATCTTGATATTATCGCAAAACAAACTAAAGATAGAGCTAAAATAGCCCTGGTTTTAAAAGATAATGCTTATGGGCATGGTCTTTTGGAGATGGCGGCTTTGGCGCAAGAGGCAGGCATCACAAAAGCCGTGGTGCAAACAGATGCAGAAGCACAGAGCATTCTTACATACTTTGAGTACATTTTGGTGCTTGCAGATACTCCAAACACCACACTGGCACCATCATCAAAGATACGCTACACCATAAACGATATAAACACTCTCACAAAGTTCCCAAAAGAGACCCTCGTTGAGCTCAAAGTAAACACGGGCATGAACCGTAACGGCATAGAGATGCATGAACTTGAAGCGGCGTTAAACGCTGTGCAAATGCAGGGCTTGAAGCTTGAAGCGATCTTCACACACCACGGCTGTGCGGATGAGCTTGGCGAGATGTATGCGATACAAAAGGCAAACTTTGAGAGAGTAAAAGAGGCCGCTCCAAAAGAGTTGCGTTTTCACTCTTGCAACTCTGCTGCTCTCTTTCGTGAGGATGACTTTTGTGAAGATATGGCAAGAGTTGGCATCGCAGCGTATGGCTGCATGGAGCTGCCTCCTGAGATCAACACCGTTACACTCAAACCTGTTCTCTCTCTTCATGCCAAAAAAATTGCCTCGCGTTTACTCAAACGCGGAGAGTCTGTTGGTTATGGCGCCACTTTTGTAGCAGATGAAGATATGGTGGTGAGTACGTATGATTTTGGTTATGGAGATGGGTTTTTACGATCTTGCTCAGGGAAGGTGCAAACGCCAGAGGGAGCATGCCAAATAGGACGCATCTCTATGGATAATGCCACTTTTGTCTCAGATGAAGCATCTCTGTGCATCTTTAAAGATGCAAGAGAGCTCTCAAACGCGGCGGGAACCATCAGCTATGAGATTCTCACTTCACTTAAGCCAAACCTTAAACGCGAGATTGTGTAGCGCTTAAGCGTTTGCTTTAATGATGGCGTTTACAAACAAAACACCGTCAATTCCAAGAATTGCCATCTCCTCTATCTCTTTTTCTTCATCTATTTTTACTAAAATTTTTGCATCAAAGAGATAAGACTCGGCTATCTTTTGTGCTGTTTTTGCAAGATCTTTTTTGACCAAGATGTACTTCGCTCCAAGGGCACTTGCATAGATAAGCTCATTGACACTCTCTACTCCAAGAACAAACGCCATGGCATTGAGGTTTGCATACTCGATGAGGTCGAGATTGCTCTCTTCAAACTTGATGTAGAGTGTAGAGTTTGGCGGTGTATTGAGGATCTCATCGCTCTCGCTCACCGCATAAAAGTTTTCGTTTTGTATAAATCTATGTCCAAATAACAACATCATTTCCCCTTTTGTAGACACTCGTTTGAGCAGTAGTATTTGCCATTGCTAAGAATGGAGTCACCTAGTTCGCTGTAAACGCCGCAAGCGCTACACTGAGTCATCTCGTTTGCCTGCTCATTTGTATGTTTCTCTTTTTTTGATCTGCTTGCTTTTTGAGGCTTTTCTCTAAAGTAGACAAAGTAGATTATGGCAATAAGCCCAGCAATAATGACATACTGCATCATAGCATCTCTCCTAAAAGTAAGTAGTGGCGTTTGTCTCTCTCGATCACTTTGTACTCCATCTTTTCTGGAACATCTGCGATCTCATCAAAGACCTTCTCCCCTTTGTAGAAGAGAAATTTTGTGCTTGCATCATAAAAATTTTCACTCAGTTGTAGCAGCATTTTTGTCTCAGTCACTGCACGTGAGGTGATCATCTCAAAAAGAGTAGGCTCCATCTCTTCGACTCTTTTTTTGACGACATTCACATTACTCAGTTTCAAATCCGCCTTGATAAATTGTAAAAAACTAGCACGTTTTGCGAGGGGTTCGACGAGTGTTACATGTGTGTTTGGCAGACCAAACGCAAGAATCATCCCAGGAAATCCAGCACCCGTTCCTATGTCCATGAGTGTCTTTACCTCTGGAATGAAACTCAGAGGCACGATGGCATCGAAGATAAAAGCATCTATGGTCGCTTCATCTCTTGCGCCTGTGAGGTTGTGGATTTTGTTCCATTTAAAGAGGTGCTCTTTATACTTTTGCACCTTATAAAAGAAATCTTCAGGCAGGGTGATATGCTCTTTTTCGAGTTTTGTTTTTAGGTTCAAACGCGGCCGCCTTCTCTATTTTTTGTGGTGCAATGATACTCTTTTAAAACTTTAACGCCAAAGATGCGGTACAAAAAAGTGTCTCGTTGCGAAGCTCTTTGTAGGCATCTTTTGCATCTTTGAGCCAGCGAGTCTCAAAACGCAACGCGATATTTTCTTGTGGAAGGTAGTCGTAGTTGAGCGATGCTCCAAAACTCTCTGCTCCAAAGCCATTTCCAGCGATGACGACACCCGCTTCATCCTTGATAAACTCGCTTCGCATTCCTAATGCATGCTCTTTGTTGATGCGGTAGCGTGCCAAAAGGGAGGGAATATACCAACTATCATAGCTGCTGCTTCCTTTGGTGCGCTCTAATGCTCCCGTGTCCAAGCCTGCTATGAGACTCCATCTTGGGCCCAGTATAAATTCGCCATAGAGATTGTTAAACAAACGCAGTCGTCTTTGCATCTCATCGGCTTCGCCCGCAAAGGTACTCCAGTTGAGTGTTGTAGTGGCGTTTGGTCTGTAGAGGAGTTGTGTGCCGATGGCAGGTTTTGTATTTGAGTCGGTTTTCTCTATGGTTTGCCAGCCATTACAGAGTACAAACGCCATCTCTAGTTCTGGCGAGGCTTTGTAGCTTAGTTTTGCACCTGTGAGATAGTAGGGTGAGCTCTCTGCTGCGAGCGAGCGTGTGAGTGTGTAGTTGTCCATCGAGATGGCACTCTCAAAACCCAAATGCGAAGTAAATATTCCCACATCGAGCCAGAGTGAATTCTCTGCGTTTAGCGAGACTCCTGCGTTTGCTTCATTTAGAAATTCGTAATTTTCTGGGTAGTTATCCTCTGCATAGGTTCCTGCTTGGAGTGCTATATTTGCACGGTATTTTCTCTCATTGACTCCAACTTTTAGAAGTGCTAGATTGAGATTGAACTCATTGTGTCTGTTGTGATTGTAGAGAAACTCTTGGCGACTTTGCGTTTTTGGAGCATTGAAGTCATAACTATAAAAAGTATCGACAAAACCAGAAAACTGAGGATCTGGCGTTTGGGCAAAGAGTGTGCTTCCTAGCACTAAAAATGCAGCTGTTTTTTTTATCATTGGTGTCTCCAAGTTTTGTTACTGCCAAATGTAAGGCTCATCTATCTGCGGTCTGCCCTGCAGAGTAATGTATGGCTTATACTCATCTTTATAAGAGAGCGAGATACAATCTTTGACATAGTACCCCAAGTATATCCAAGGTTTTTGAGCCTCTTTTGCATAGCGTATCTGGTTGTATAGAGAGAGTTTCCCTAAAGAGAGATGTGCATACTCGGGATCGTAGTAGAAGTAGATCGAGGAGATGCCATCTTCTAAGATGTCGATGAGATCTACGGCTATGAGTCTTTTCTCGTGATAGTAGAGAATCTCATAACCAAAATTTTCATGACCCATAACAAAAGAGCCGTAGTAGTGGTCTATGGTCGTAGGTGTGTAGTCCCAACCCTTTTTGTCACGCATATAGCGGTGGTATTTGTCAAAAATCTCTAAATGCTCTTGTGTAATGGTAGGATGCTGAATGTAGGTGTCGAGCTGTTTTGACTTCTTTAAGATGCGTCTTGCAGACTTGGAGAAATGAAAGTTTGCGACATCTATCTTGATGCTTTGACACTCCTCACACTCTGCACAGATGGGACGAAAGTACATACGACCAAATCTTCTGTAGCCACGCTCAATCAACTCTTGCGACTCTTTTACCCCGCAATGGTTAATGATCTTGTAGTGCATAGTGTGCTCTTTATCATCAAGATAGGAGCAGCGATCCTGGAGGACAAATTCTTTCAGTAGATTCATAGAGCGATTTTGACATAATAATTATTAGAAAAACTAAAAAAGGTTGATGAATGGAATTTTTTTTGAAACATAAACAGATGATTGTTAGGGGTGTGGGGGCTCTGTTGCTCCTTGTAGGTTTTGGCGCATATTTTTGGATCTCACCCAAGGTAGGTGTAGATGAAAATGCTAAAGCAGCAGCAAATGTAGCACGAATGGAGGCGAAAGTCTCAGGAGTCCCTACACCTACACAAAAAGCAAAACCAGCAAGTACCCAGATCGCTGAGAAGTTTCAAGAGACACGGGAGGCACAGATGCGTTATATGCTCATACTTATGATGGTTGCGGGTGGAGGATTTTTGCTTTACAGTTTTCTCAAAAAAGAGGAGTAAACGATAAGCTAGGATTTTGAGGAGAAAAGCCTAGCGTCTGTTTTGAGAGATGAGCACGTCTTCGATGACTTTGTCGAGATCGCCATCTAAAATAGCAGTGATGTTGGAGTAGGCGACATTACTGCGGGAGTCTTTTATCTGCTGGTAGGGCTGCATGACATAAGAGCGAATCTGATGTCCCCAGCCTATCTCACTCTTGGCTACTCCGTCCTCTTTTGCTTTTTGTGCCTCAAGCTCTAACTCATAGAGTCGAGATTTGAGCATCTTCATTGCTGTGGCTCTGTTCTTGTGTTGGCTTCTGTCGTTTTGGCACTGCACCACCACGCCTGTCTCTATGTGGGTAATACGGATGGCGGACTCTGTTTTGTTGACGTGTTGTCCACCTGCACCACTGGCTCGATAGGTATCAACTCGTATGTCTTTGTCCTCTATGACGATGTTGATGTCATCATCTATCTCAGGCGAGACCATCACAGAGGTAAAAGAGGTGTGGCGTTTGGCGTTTGAGTCAAAAGGGGAGATGCGCACAAGTCGGTGAATACCGTTTTCAACCTTGAGGTATCCATAGGCATTTTCGCCTTTGATGAGTATGGAGGCGTCTTTTATGCCCGCCTCTTCACCATTTTGGTAGTCAAGAAGTTCTATGCCAAATCCACGTCTCTCCGCCCAGCGTTTGTACATTCGAAGAAGTATCTCCGCCCAATCTTGCGACTCAGTCCCCCCAGCTCCAGGGTGGATGCTCAGTATGGCGTTATTTGCATCTATTTCACCGCTTAAAAGCACCTCTATCTCCATGGAACGTATCTCATCTTCAAGCTTAGGAGCATCATCAAAAAGCGCACTAAGTGACTCTTCGTCACCCTCTTCAAGAGCCATTTCGTAGAGTTCATGCGCATCATTGACTGCGTTAAACGCAGTGTTGTATTTGGCAAGTTTTCTTAGGCACTGTGTTTTCTCTTTTTGTACCTTGGCTGCGTTTGCAGCATCACTCCAAAACTCTTGGTCGTTCTCAAGTGTTTCTATCTCTGTAACTTTGGCTTGGAGTTTATCAGGCTCTACGACAGAGGTGATATTTTGCATTTTTGCAGCTATGTTTTTAAGTAGTTCTTTATATTCGTAGTTATCCATCACTTTTCCGTCTAAAGGTGCCCTTTATTGTATAATTGCGATTATAACACACCAAGGTACAATAGATGAAGATTATCTCCGAGCCGCTAGAGCTACAAAACTATCTTAAAGAGTCCACGACAACTATTGGTTTCGTACCCACTATGGGTGCACTGCATGAGGGGCACATCTCACTCATAAAACAAGCCAGACGAGAAAATGAGAGGGTAGTGGTTTCTATATTTGTAAACCCTACACAGTTTTTAAAAGGGGAAGATCTTGAGAGCTACCCTTCAAAAGTGGATGCAGATGTGAAAATCTGTCAACTAAGTGGTGTTGACGTTGTGTTTTTACCTACAAAAGAGAGCATGTACACAGAGGATGAGGTGAGTCTGCTTGCTCCAAAGGTGCGTGGCTATGTCTTGGAGGGTGCTACGAGACCCGGACATTTTAGTGGCGTTTTGACAGTTGTGATGAAGCTGTTAAATCTTGTAAAACCGACTCGAGCCTACTTTGGCAAAAAAGATGCACAACAGCTTAATCTCATCACACTCATGGTCAAACAGCTCTTTATGGATCTCACAGTCGTGCCTGTAGATACTGTTCGTGATAGTGATGGACTAGCAAAAAGCAGCAGAAACGTTTACCTCTCAAAAGAGGAGCGTATAAAGGCGCTTCTCATATCAAAATCTCTCCATGAAGCTTCAAAAATGGTAGGAAAAGGGACTCTTGAAGTTGCACAGATTCGATCTAAAATGGTTGAGATTTTAGCACCGCTTGAAGTTGCGTATGTTGAGGTTTTACGCCGTGACTTTACAGTGTTAGAGGATGTCGAGATAGGCAATAGTCTCATTCTTGTTGAAGCAGTCGTCGGTAAAACACGACTCCTTGACAATATCTGGCTTTAGTGTGCTTTTGGGAGTTCAACTACATTGTTTGTAGTGTTGCTCTCTACTACAGGTTCTGGAATGAGAGGCTTGAGATATCCATCTTCTACCATAATGTCTACTGCTTTTTTAAAGACTGGTACAGCCGTTTGCGAAGCAAACTGACTGCGTTTAGGTCGAATAACAATGACACCAATAGTGTATTTTCTTGATGTATCGTTTGCAAAACCCATAAACGCGGTGTTATACTCATTGACGTAGCCACCGCCCTCTGCGATGTGTGCTGTTCCTGTTTTTCCGCCTATCTCTAAGCCTTGTGTGATTGCTTTTTTTCCTGTCCCTTCGTTGACTGTTTTGATGAGTATCTGCTTCATGCGAGCTGCTGTAGTATTGGAAATGGCACGCACTTGCTCCTCATAAGGTAGAGGAATGTGTGTTCCATGCTCGTCTATGAAACTCTCTGCGATCTTTGGGTAGACCATCATACCGTCGTTGTTAAACGCACTGTAAGCTCTTAAGAGTTGGAGCAAGTTGGCTCGCATACCGTAGCCATAAGAGCAGGTCGCCTTGTATATCTCGCTCTCAAGCATTTTAGGACTTGGAAGCGATCCTGTTTGCTCGTAAACAAGGTCGTAAGTAGAGCGTTTTCCAAGTCCAAAACTTTGCAATCCTTCATAAAACTCATATCCAGAGAGTCGCTGTGCCAACTGTGCTATACCGATGTTTGAGGAGTAGACGATAATGTTCTCTGCAGAGAGCCAGTCAAAGCTATGTTCGTCTTTGATGATTTTTCTCTGTATCTTATATCGTCCATTGTGTCCGTTAATCATATCGTAAGGATTGACAAGCTTTTTTTCAAGCAGCAAGGAAAATGTAAGCGGCTTTATAACACTTCCAGGTTCAAAACTATACTCGATCATTCCGCTTCGCAAAGATGGATAGTCGCTGCGTTTTATCTCTTTTGGCATGAAACGGTTGGAGCTGGCTATAGTGAACATATCACCATTGCTAGAGTTCATGATAGCGATCATAATCTGCTGTGCCATAAGATACTCTTTCATCTCATCGAGCATCTTTTCGATTTTAATCTGTAGTGAGACAGGGATGGTGAGTTTAAGATCAAGCCCATTCATTTGTGGTTTCGTAAAACTCTCTTTGTTGAGAATGATGTATGCATTGACATCGCGTTTACCACGACTTGAGCCGTTTTGTTTGGCTGAGAGCTCTTCATCAAAACGCTTCTCAATACCTTTGACACCTTTTATAAATGTGTAGCCATCTGTTTCAAGTTTGTGAGGGTAGCCTAAGATGGGTGTGAGCAGATCTTTGTAGGGGTACTCTCTGCTCTCACCACTCTCGATTATACTTAGACCATGCACACTTCGCAGACCTGTTTTTGGATTTTTTAGCTCCATAAAGACTTTAAATCTACGTAGTTCAAATGCAAGTTTTTTGAGGTAATGTGCTTGAATCTCAGAGATGTTATAGCTTAAGACTACCACACCCTTGCGTTTATCGAGTCTTCTTATTATCTCTGGTTTGTCGATGCCTGAGTAGATACTAAAAAGCTCTATAAAGAGATCACGTTTTTTTGGATCGATATAGCGGTTGTTTACAACTGCCTTGTAGAGTTTTTTGGTTGAAGCGATATGGAATCCATCAGCACTGATGATACTCCCTCTTTGTGCTCTTGAGCTCTCCATAGAATAGAGTGATGGCATGTGCCGACTCTTAAGAGCGGTTGCGAGCATTGCAGCCAAGAAAATAAGAAAACCTATAAAAATGAGTGCATAAAGGAGAAAGATTTTTTTACTTTTGTTGCCGTGTACCATGAGAGATTTTTTATAGTTCCTAATTTTTAAGTGAGATAATATACCCTCAAGGTCTTTTCTTTTGCAAAAGCGATTTTATTGCTTTTGCAGACAAATCTATAGTTGTGTTCTACCTATCTCTTTGTAAGCACTGAGTGCTTTGTTTCTTATCTCTAACATGAGCTTCATGTTAGTCTCTGCCTTGCCAATTGCAAGTGCAGCTTGATGAAGATCTTTTACCTGTCCTGTCGCCATATCAGCCATTGCGGTCTCTTTGTTTACTTGCAGCTCGTTCATTTCACCCAGTGCCGATTTGAGTTGCTGAGCAAAATCTTCGCCGCCGCCATTTTGGATCTTGGCTTTCTCTTTAAGTAGGTCCGCGGCCG
>CAZJRG010000055.1:0-10522 GCA_964548435.1 uncultured Sulfurimonas sp.
CGACATATTTGCGCTTAAAAACCTTGAAAAACTCAAAGTGCTTCACGAAAAACTCCAAAATGCGGTGCCACATCTCGGTGACATCACCTCGCTTATAAACGCCAGAAACACTCGCGGTGAAGGTGATAGGCTCATCGTCGAAGATCTACTTGAAAACTTCCCAAAAACGCAAAGCGAGGCAGACGCCATCAAAGCCCTAGCGGCTCAAAACCCAATGTACAAAAACCTCCTCTTAGATGAAACGCTCACCATGACCACCATCATCTTAGAGCCAAACGCTTATGAAACGCGAGGGGATTTTGATGCGCTTGAGGGCTTTGAAGAGGAGACTTCAAACGAAGTGGCAGAGTTTTTAAGCGATGCCTCCAAGAGCGAGATGGTAAGAGCTGCAAACACCATTGCACAGGAGTTTAATGCAGCAGGCTTTGAGGTCTTTGTGGCTGGTTCTCTTGCGGTCAACGACTACAACAAACTCTCAGTCCAAAAAGATATGCAAAAGTTCATCAAGCTCGTGCTTCTTATGATGATGGTGTTTCTCTTTGTCATTTTTCGCCGCGTTAGTGCGGTGCTTTTACCCATCTTTATCGTGCTTCTCTCGCTCCTTGTCACCGTCGCGTTTATGGCTCTTTTTAAAGTGCCCATCACCATCCCTACACAGATTTTGCCTTCGTTTTTGCTCGCCGTTGGCATCGGTGCGGTGGTGCATCTCTTGGCGGTTTTTTACAAGCACTACAACACCCATGAAGATAAAAACGCCGCCATCATCCACTCGCTCGCACACTCTGGGCTTGCCATCATCATGACCTCGCTCACCACCGCGGCGGGTCTGCTCTCGTTTTCAAGTGCCTCTATCTCGCCCATTGCCGATCTTGGTCTCTTTGCCTCCCTTGGAGTGATGATAGCACTCTTTAACACCATCGTGCTTCTCCCAGCGCTTCTGTGCGCTTTGCCGCTCAAACCTGCCAAAGAGAGCATACGCCAAAAGAGCGAAATGATAGACAAGCTTCTGCTTAATATCGCAGACATTAGCGTAACGCATGCCAAAAAAATAGTCGCCATCGCTCTATTTTTAGCACTTATTTGGGGCTACTTTGCCATGTCGGTGGCGTTTAAGCATGACCCGCTCTCTTGGCAACCAACTCTCTCGCCGATAAAAATCGCTACGCAGAGAGTCGACGAAAAGCTTCGTGGCAGTGTCACCATGGAAGTGCTCATCGACACTCACAAAACCAACGGACTCTATGATGCCAAACTGCTCCAAAACATAGATGCCTTCGTACAAGACGCCCAAAAGATTCAAACGCGGGAGTATTTTGTCGGCAAAGCATGGAGTGTGGGGGACGTGCTCAAGGAGATACACAAAGCGCTTCACGAAAACGATGCTGCGTTTTATGCCATCACCGACAACGACAAACTTGTTCCTCAAGAGTTTTTGCTCTTTGAAAACAGCGGCAGCGATGATCTGAGCGACTTTGTAAGCAGCGACTTTAGCAAGGCTCGCGTCACCATCAAACTCCCTTGGATGGAAGCTGGAGAGTATGAGGCTCTAAGTCAGCAGGTGGAGTCGATGCTCAAAGAGCGTTTGGGAGAGAGTGTGAGCGTAGAGGTGACGGGCATGGTGCCGCTCTTTGGTCGCACACTCGCTGCCGCTATGGACTCCATGGCACTCTCTTACATCATTGCGTTTGGGCTTATCGCGTTTATGATGATACTGCTGCTTGGAAGTGTGAAGATAGGACTCATCAGCATGATTCCAAACATCTTGCCAGCCATCATGACACTCGGATTTATGTCTATGGTGGGAATGCCGCTAGATATGTTCACCATGCTAGTAGGTGCTATCGTCATCGGTCTTAGCGTAGATGACACGGTGCACTACTTCTACAACTTCGCCAAGTACCACCATCAAGGCTATAATGCCCAGGAGTCGGCTCGTAAAACCATGCTCGGCACAGGTCGCGCACTCGTGGCCACTACCATAGTGCTCTCACTTGGCTTTTACGTCTATGCATTTGCAACCCTTAGTAACCTCGTAAACTTCGGCATACTCGCAGGAGGCGCCATCACCATAGCGCTTCTCTCAAACATCTTTTTAGGTCCTGCACTACTCTCTCTTACCATGCAAGATAAAACCAAAACAAGGAGATAAAATGTTACTCAAACTCATCACCCTCACGACCCTCTCGCTCACGACTCTCTTTGCGCTCAGTGCCAAAGAGATCGCCCAAAAGGCACACGACAGAGATGATGGGGACAACTCGGTGGCAAACATGAAGATGATACTCATCGACAAAAACAACAACACCCGCACTCGCGAACTCAAGGTTTTCACAAAAGACAAAGGAGAGGACGAGATGAAACTGATGTTTTTTCTCTCGCCAGCCGACGTAAAAAACACGGCGTTTTTGACCTATGACTACGAAGACTCCAACAGAGATGACGACCAGTGGCTCTATCTTCCAGAGCTTCAAAAGGTCAAACGCATAGCCTCAAGCGACAAAAGCAGCTCTTTTATGGGGAGCGACTTCACCTACTCCGACATGACCTCGCGAAATGTTGAAGATTACCACTACAAGGTGATGAAAGAGCCAGAGGTAAAGGGGCACAAAACTTGGCAGATGGAGGTAGTTCCAAAGAGCCAAAAAACCATCGATGAGACGGGTTACACAAAGAGCATCTACTTCATCCGTCAAGACAATTTTGTCGTCGTTCAAGCCCTCCATTTTGTAAAAGATGGCGCTAAACTCAAGTACATGATGATAAACAAACTCGAAAAAATCGATGGCGTTTGGACACCACTCGAGATACAGATGGTGACCAAACAGGGCAAGCAAACGCTCCACAAAACGGTGCTGCGTTTTAGCGACTACGAGTACAACCAAGAGCTGCAAGAGTCGCTTTTCACCACTAGAACACTTGAAAAAGGGCTCTAAAATATGCGTTTTTGGATGGTGTTTGGAGCAAGCTTAGCGCTTTTTTGCTCTCTTGGTGCAAATGACGCATTTGATCCGCTCGCTGAATTTGAAAAGATAGAACAAGAGAGCCAAAAAGAGCAAGACCCGCTTGAGGGCTTTGAGGCACTCACACTTGAAAAAAAAGAGAGTAGCATAGCAAAAACTTCGCCACTTACTCTGGCTGGAGAGATGGCGTTTAAGAGCAGCTACGGCTACAAAGAGCACAGTATCGATGGAGTAGATTATAGCGGTTTCAACCAAGCGCAAAGTGCTCTGTTTTTGCAGCTTGACTACCAACTCAGCGATGATTGGAGTGCTCGTGTAAGCGGTGATGGATTTTATGATGCTTACTACGACGCTAGCACTCAAGCGTTTAACCGCGATGTGCGAGACGCCTACCAAACGCAGCTGCGTCTAAACGACGTCTATCTCCAAGGCAAACTCTCTCAAAACCTCGATGCCAAACTTGGTCGCCAGATCGTGGTGTGGGGAAAATCGGACTCCATCCGCATCACCGACGTCATCAACCCGCTGGACAACCGACTCCCAGGTGTCACCGACATCAAAGATTTGCGTCTGAGCACCACCATGGCAAAGGCAGACTACTACTTTGGCGCGTGGAGTCTCTCGCTCATGGCGATCATGGAGAGTCGCCTCTTTTTAGAGCCTGCACCTCGCGGGGAGTTTTTTCCAGTCGATAGCGTTTTTAGAGGAGCGCCTCGCCCTTTTTTAGCGCTCCAAAAACCAAAAGATGGCTTTGAAGATATGGACACCATGCAGTATGCCGCCGCTCTTAATGGCGTTTTTTCTCTCTGGGATCTCTCATTTTACGCCGCTGACGTGCTTGATAGCCGATGGCATGTCGCGCCAAATCTCCCAAATGCCTCTCGAGAGCTCTCTAAAGTACAGATGCTCGGTTCGGCTCTCAACATCGCTAAGGGGAGCTGGCTTTTTAAAAGCGAAGTCGCCCACTTCCAAGGTCTGCGTTACAATGCCACGCAAGAGCAAAAGAGCCGTTTGGATGCGCTTGTTGGGTTTGACTACATGGGTATTCTCGAGACGACTCTCTCCTTGGAAATCGCCAACAGACACATCTTTGAGTATGAAGCACAGATGGCGAACCAAACACAAGGGGTGGTGCCAGATTTCGTGCGAAGAGATGAAGTTCAAAGTGCGTTTCGTGCCACTCGCTCATTTTACAACGATACTCTTGAAACAACCATATTTGCGAGTATGTTTGGACACAACTGGGAGTATGGAGGGTTTGTTCGAGCCTCTGTGGATTATGCTTTGATGGACGCTTTGCATCTTGAGCTTGGAGTCGCTGACTTCGTAGCCCCAAAAAGTGCTCAAAATCGCCCGATGATGGAGGCCATAAGCAACAACGATAGAGTTTTCACGCAACTTCGTTACAGTTTTTGAAGATTTATTTAAAAAACAATGAGGCTGTGTTAAAATAAGCTCAATTTATACTCAAAAGGATTTGAAATGTCTGAAAACATAAGCATCAAAAAGAAGATGTACTATCTCATTGCGATGGCAACAATCTCTATCTTCTCTGCTACTATTTTTGTTTTTGTATCCATGACAAAGATTGAAAATGGCTACCAACACCTCCACAAAAACACCATGACAAGTGCTCTTATCACACTTGAGATCGAAAAGAGCCTTAACTTCGCAAGCCGTATGACTCGTGACATCATGCTTGGTGGTGACTACAAAAAAGGTGTAGCAAAACTCGCCAACACCATTGAAAATGTACGTAAAAACTTCAACACACTTGAAGTGATGATGAAAGAGGATAGCATGCTTCATCTCGTTCAAGATGCAAAAGTCTCCACAATGGCGTTTTTGGACAACTCAAACGCCATGATGCTCTCACTCACACCAGAGCAGATTCACGACGAATCTATAGCAAACTATAAACGCTACCAAGCAGACCTCACGCCTTACGCGGAGGCTTCACGTGAGGCATTTAAAAAGCTTGTCGATCTCAAACGCACTGAGCTTGATGTCGACTCGCAAGAGTTAGGCGAAGACATCACATTTTACAAGTATCTTGTGCTCATCGCAGGGATTTTGGTAGGTTCAGTGGTATTTATCTTTGCGATGCTTATTCGCAACTCTATCGTTAAAGGTATTGAAGCCTTTACAAGACTCATCTCTTTTGCTGTCAAAGGTGATTTTGACCACCAATGTAGAAACTGTGATACCGAGACAGAGCTTGGCATCATGGGACGCAAACTCAGCCACCTGCTTAAAAATGTTAGCACCCTCATTCATGAGATCAACACCACTATCACCGACGCTTCAAAAGGTAACTTTGCTCGCCCAATATCGAGCAGCGGCATGGAGGGTGAGTTTGTGGTCGCCATTGAAAACGTAAGCAAAAGTATCGAGTTTATGAAAGAGCAGAGCACGAAAGTCAAACGCGATGCGTTTAATGCTGAACTGAGTGTAAAAAGTGTCAATGTCTCCGAGTCACTCTCACTCATCCAAAGCGATCTTCAAGCCAACATCAACGACCTCAAAGATGTCACAGAGGCTACACAATCAGCAGCAGAACTTGCAAACGAGTCACGCAGCAACATCACCACTATCGTAAGTGACCTGCACACCCTCAACGAACAAGTGGAGATGAACAACGCAAGCATTAGTGAACTTGCAAGTCAGACAAACTCCATCACTTCAGTCATCGAGCTCATCACCGACATCGCGGACCAAACAAATCTCTTAGCGCTCAACGCCGCCATCGAAGCGGCTCGCGCTGGCGAACATGGTCGTGGTTTCGCCGTCGTCGCCGATGAAGTACGTAAACTCGCAGAGCGCACACACAAAGCAACAAGTGAGATCTCCGTCTCCATCAAGTCACTCCAACAAGGAATGAACGAGATCCAATCAAGCTCTGAAGATATGAAAGAGACCGTCAACAACTCTGCACAAAAAATAGAGGAGTTTGAAGGCACGCTCGTAGAACTCAGCACCAACTCCTCACAGATAGTCAAACAGTCATTCCACATGGAGAACAGCGTCTTTATAGTGCTCGCAAAAATCGATCACATACTCTATAAATCTCGTGCATACAACTCCATCATCTCACTGAGCAAAATCCTAAAATCAGTAGGTACACACGAGTGTAACCTTGGTCAATGGTACAACGAAGAGGGCAAAGAGCGTTTCTCAAGAACGTCTTCTTATGCAAAGATCGCCTCTCCGCATGACATCGTACACAAAAGTGCCAATGCCAACATGCTCTTCCTCGATGGCGATGCGGAGAAAAATACACTAGAGAACATCCCAACCATCATCAAAAACTTTGAAGCGATGGAGCGAGCGAGCGAAGAGCTCTTTGCACTCATGGACGCCATGGTGGTCGAATCCAATCGAGCACTTATATAAGTAGATGAGCTACTTCCCCGCTTTCTTGCAACTTGAAGATAAAAACATCTTGGTTGTAGGAGGCGGCGCTATCGCATTAGAAAAACTTGAAAAACTCCTAGATTTTACCACTTCCATCACTATCATCGCGACTCTCTTTAGAGATGAGACGATGGTGTTTATACAGAACCATTCACTTAGCTTTTACAAACGCGGCTACATAAAAGGCGACATCGCCCCTTTTGACATCGTCATCGTCGCGGTAGATGATCTTGCCCTTCAAGAGGCGATATTTTTAGAATCCAAAAACTACAAATGCTTGTGCAATGCCGTAGACTCTACAGCGTTTTGTGACTTCATCTTCCCCTCCTACATCAAAGAGGGAGATCTCACCATCGCCGTCTCAACCTCGGGAGCCTCCCCAGCCATCGCCAAAAACCTGCGTGTCTACCTGCAAAGCCTCCTTCCAAAAAACCTCATGGTGTTTTTAGAAGAGATGAAACACACGAGAGCGGCTCTTCCAAAAGGCAAAGCACGTATGAAGTTTTTAGATGAAAAAGCCAAACGCTACTTCAGATCTCTCTACAACACCAAAGAAGCGTAAGCCTCTTCGACACTCTCATAAACGCCGTGTACGAAGAGCAAAACTGCTGCGTTAAGGCATGCAAGTGCATCTAAATCCTCGCCGTTTTCTATGCCAAATGCGACGGGATCTACCACGAGCTCCTGCGTTTGACCATTTGCATGGAGCCAAAGCTTGGCTTTTTTAAAGATTTCAGGAGTTCCTTCATCCCCTTGAACAAGCGCAAATCGCTCATAACGGGGTGCAAAAATCTCTAAATACTTTTTGACATAAGGGGTGTGATGCACCGCAGTGATAGCGCTTTTTGAGTTAGCGACTCCACTGAGTTTTTCTATGGTATTAAGCCCTGTTCGCACCCCCAAGAGGTTTCGAAGATTTGTGAGTTTATGGAGCTGTGGGAGATACTCGCTTCTATCAAAATAGACAAGATTTTCACCACTCAGCGATTTACAGATATTTTTCGGGGTAACACCCTCTTTGGCGGGGACTAAAAGATCACCACTAACCACCATCTTGAGGCTCTGTTTTTGAAGGCACTCGAGCATTTTAGGGAGTAGATAGGGGTTTTTTGCTTTGCCATCAAATGGGTAGCCCAGCTCTATGGAGTCGGTGATGGAGTGTTTGATGGTGAGCGTGTCCAGTGCTGCGAGTGCTCCCAAAAACTCCTCGCTCGTCTCACCCTTTAGACGCCATCCAAGCAAAAACGCAGCAATCTGTTCGCCCTTTGCCTCACCAAGCAACATCTGCATCATGACATCATGAGACTCCTCGAAACTAAGCTCTCTATTGCCTTTAGGTCCCGTGCCCACCGCCTTGATGTAGCGTTTAAAATCATGCATGCTCATGAGATAGCTCCCTCAAACCAAGCAAGCTCTTTACGAAGCAAGACCACTTTTCCCACCACGATGGTAGCAGGTGTTGGGAGCTCTTTGGCTTTTTTACAGATGTTTTGCAGTGTTCCCGTGACTACTTGCTGCTCTTTTGTAGTCCCTTTAGAGATAACGGCTATGGGGTAGTTTTTTGGCTTGCCGACTTTAAGTAGGTTTTGGGTGATCTTTTCCAAGTTGTGCTTCCCCATCAAAAAGACAAGCGTCTCATCACTTTTTATCTCTTCCCAGATGAGCTGCGGTGTTTTTTTGTCTGGCGTCTCATGCGCAGTGATAACGCGAAAACTCACCGCCACACCGCGATGTGTCACGGGAATGCCTGCATACGCGGGCACACTAATGGCAGAGCTAATCCCTGGAATAATCTCAAACGCCACTCCCCGCTCTTTTAAGTAAAGAGCCTCTTCGCCACCTCGTCCAAAGACAAAAGGGTCTCCCCCTTTGAGCCTTACTACAGTGTCGTAGTTGAGGCTTGAGTGGTAGATGGTCTCATTGATCTGCTCTTGGGGCATGATGTGGTGCTTATCAGCTTTGCCTACATAGATAAAGAGTGCTCCGCTCTTTGCCTCTTTGAGTATTTCAGGATTTGCTAGTTTGTCGTAGATGATTACATCAGCAGTGCGAATAACCCGCAAAGCTTTGAGTGTAAGCAGCTCCAAATCTCCTGGTCCAGCTCCAGTTAAATATACTTTTGACATAAGCTATTGTAATAGCTTTTAAAGTAAGCAGTGGCGATAAAGTGTCTAAATTTTAAGCAGAAAAACGCAAAGTAAAGCAGCTCCCCTCTCCCACTTTTGACTCCACTTCAACGGTGATACTCATGGCGTTTGCGAGTCTTTGCGCGATATCAAGACCTAGTCCATGTCCTATGTTTTGCTCTTTATAGCTACGTTTAAAGATAGCCTCTACATTTTTAATGCCCACTCCAGAATCCTCTATGCAGAGTCCATCCTCTTTTTTATAGATCTTGACATAGCCATCTTTTTTGTTGTACTTAGCGGCGTTTGAGATGAGATTTGAGAGAAGCTGTTTAAAAGCGTCCTTGTTGATGGGTGCTTCAAAGTTACTGTACTCGACATAAAAATCGAGTTGCGGATAGATCTTCTTAAAGCTTGCTAGCACCTCATCGACAAGCTCAAAAACGCTCTCTTGAGTGATGATGAGCCTCTCTTCGTTTAAGAGATGGGCGAGATTAGTTTGGAGCTCCTTGATCTCATTAGCACTGCGTTTGATGCGTTCTATGGCTCTGTTTTGAGCAAACGCGGTGTTAGCTTCAAGGAGTTTGATGTTTAAGAGTATGGAGGTGATGGGCGTGTTGATGTCGTGGATGATATCTTTAGAGAAGTTGTCAAGCTTTGTGATGGCGTTTTGAAGGGGCTGGAGCGCTTTTTTTGCCAAGTAGTAGCTAAGTGCGGCAAAAAAAAGCAGCAAAAAGAGCTGCGCGGCGATAATTTTAAAACGCAGTGCAAAGAGTTTTTGCTCATACTCTACTTTGTCTTTGGTGACTAAAAAAAATCCCCCCTCCCAGCTAAAAGGCATATACTTCTCAAATCTATCGGCTTTGATGGTGAAGTTTTTCATGTGAAAATCTTCTATGTTCACACTCGCTTTTTTGTAGGTTATGTGCGGATCTTGCGGGTTCATCTTCATCTTTAGCTGGCGTGTAAACTCGATGATGGAGAAGTGCTCTTTTTCTATGAGGCTCTTTTTTTGATCCAAAAAGTAAAAAAATCCAGCCGCTAAAATAAGCAACGCGACACTCCCAAAATAGATGCCAAAAAACTTTAAAAACGCCGCTCTCTCATGCTTTGACAAGTCGGTATCCTATGCCTTTTATGGTCTCAATCTCAAGAGAGTTTTTACGCAGTTTGTTGATGTAGACGCGAAGCGCTCCCTCGCTTGACTCATGAACGCTATCGAGCGCGAAAAGGAGCTCCTCTTTGGTGATGGTCTCGCCCATACGGCTAAAAAAGAGTGAGAGCAGTTTACTCTCTTGGGGTGTAAAACACAGCAGCTCCTCACCCAAAAAAAGCTCGTTGGTAGCGATCCTAAAACGCAGCTCTTTGTAGGCTATCTCATTGCTTTGTGCATTAAAACGTCTGCGAAGCAGCGCCTCTATGCGAATGATGAGCTCATCAAAATCAAATGGCTTTTTGAGATAATCATCCGCCCCCACACTAAAACCTTTAGAGAGTGAAGCGATGTCACTGAGTGAAGTAAGAAAAATGCAAGGAGTAGTATTGCCACTCTCGCGAAGCATTTTAAGTAGCTCAAAACCACTAAAATCGGGAATATTTACATCAAAAAGCATGAGATCAAAACTCTGCTCATACGAGAGTGTCAGTGCAGCGTTTGCAGTCGCAGCCTCTAGAAGTGTGTAACCCCTAGACTCTAAAAGCTCGCTGAGAGTCTCCAGAAGGAGGGGATCGTCTTCCACAAGCAAGATCTTAGCCATGATAAAGCTCCAAAGAAAGCCTTTCCTCCACAAGTAAGATCTTAGCCACTACGACCACTCATCATAGAGAGAGTTGGTGTGCTTCTCTTTTTTGTAGCGTCGAGCGTTTTTGCTCTTTTCGAGGTGGTTGGCACTATGAAGCAGCTCCTCTTTGATGGCGTTTATATCTTGGCTTGAACCTTTGAAGCTGATCATTCTCTTGACAAGCGTTTCAAGATCTTTGAGATCGCCCTTGTAAAGATCTGACTCCTCAACACGTTTGAGG
>CAZJRG010000056.1:0-4280 GCA_964548435.1 uncultured Sulfurimonas sp.
GCTCTAGCCCTGAGTATCTGCTAAACGCAAGGTAGCTGATGTTTAAAAACCCCAGAGCGTCGAGGCGGTTTTTTACCTGCAGAGGACTCCCTGAAGATGTCCAGAGTATGATGGCGTCTTTTGGGACGTCTTCAATGGAGAGTATCTCTTTTTTTCGAGAGCGTTGCACACGCGAAAAGTCATCTATGATGCCATCGACTTTTACAAATTTTTGGACTGATTTTGTGAGTTTGTTGATGCCTAGGATGTACTTTTTTTTGCTTGTGCCGTGAAGAAACTCTAGGCTAAGTGCCTTTTCATTTTCATTGACATAGTCATGCTCTATGATGGTGTGCATTTAGTTGATATTTTTTAGTATCTCTTGCGTTATAGCCTCACGAGAGAGTGTTGCGTCGATTATAACTAGCTCAATGCCAAGAAGTTTTGCAGCCTCTATGATGGCGTTTTGGATAGAGAGCAGATATTCAGCACCACGAAGCTCTATGCCATCGAGCTCTTTTTGAGAGAGACGAAAAAGAAGCTCCTCTTTGCTCAAACGCAGTAAAAAAACTTTTTGCGGATAGATGCTATTTGTTGCAAAATGGTTGAGACTTACTAACTCTTCTTGTGAGATCTCACCTTGTATGAGCGCATACGCTACGCCGCTTATGGCACTTCGATCAGAGATGATCATCTTTGTCTCAATGTTTGGTTCTATTATCTCTTTGACATGTTCGGCACGATCAGCTAAAAAAAGTAAAAACTCCGCTTTTTTACTCTGTGCTTTTGCAGATAAAACAAGAGTGCGAATCTCCACTCCGACTGCTGTGCCACCTGGCTCTTTGGTGATGATAGCGTTTGGAAAGTGGGCTTTGAGTGCTTCTATCTGGGTACTTTTTCCAGCGGTGTCGATTCCCTCTACTGCAATGTACATGACTTCATATTTCCTATAATATTTTGCACCTCTTTTGGAAGGAGGTGGGTCGTTTTTCCGTTAAATTTTAAAAGATTTCTCACAATGGAGGAGCTTATAAACGCATGCTTGAGCTTTGGCATAAGATATACCGTCTCTATGTTCTCGTCAAGTGAATTGTTGAGATACCCAAGCTGGAGTTCATACTCAAAGTCACTCACCGCGCGAAGCCCACGAATGAGTACTGAGGCATTGTACTCGTGCGCTAAGTCTATGGTGAGGTTGTCAAAACCGACCACTTTTACATTTTCGAGCCCTTGTGCCGCCTCTTGTGCCATAACAATGCGCTCCTCGAGGGTAAACATCGGCTTTTTGTCATGCGAGAGTGCCACGGCAACTATAACCTCATCAAAAAGCTTAGTCGCTCTTTTTATAATGTCGAAGTGTCCATTGGTTATGGGATCAAATGTCCCTGGATAGAGGGCTATGGTTCGCTGCATCTACTGCCACCTTTTATATAAATTGTTCTCAATGCCAAGAAGATCAAACCACTTGCCAATCATAAAGTTTTCCATTTCACTCAGTGTCTGTTGCTCTGAGTAGTATGCCATCACAGGGGGTGCTATGATGATGCCAAGAGTTGCTAGTTTATGCATATTTTCCAACGCTATGGCAGAAAAAGGCATCTCGCGAGGTGCTAAGATGAGTTTTTTCTGCTCTTTTATCATCACACTTGCACAGCGGGTGACAAGATTGTCGGCGATACCACAAGCGATCTTTGCAAGCGTATTCATAGAGCAGGGTGCTATAATCATCGCATCGACTCCAAAAGAGCCAGAGGCAATACTAGCTGAAATATCATCTTTTGAATGGCTTTTAACATTCATCTCTTTTTTCAGCACAATTTGCGAGCTCTTAGACATTATAAAGTGCTTCTCTACACTCTGAGGAAGGAGTTCTAAAATCTTCACTCCAAGATTTACTCCGCTTGCTCCGCTGGTGGCTACGACAATCTTCATTTTTTTATCGACTTGCATTTTACAACTCCGCTCTATTTTTTCCAATCACTCGCACTTTTATGCGTTTTTTTTGTGAATTTTCCACTGTAATGGTCTCTCCTAATCTTCCAGCACTCAAAGCTTTTGCACTAAAAGAGATGTTTAAGCTCCCATTTTGCAAAGTTACATTGACTTGCTCACCGCGTTTGATGAGATGGAGTGGCACAACATCTCGAAGCGTCAAGAGTGTACCTTTTTTTACTCTATGTTTTGCTTCAAAACCCTCTGTGCCTAAATCTTGTAAAGGAGATGCCCTAAAAGATACAAACGCAACTCGTTTTTTAGTCAGATTAAGAGCTGAAAGTTTTGAACCTTTCTCTATGAGTTTGGAGCTAAAGTAGATCTCTAGCGCTGCATCGATCTCATAGGCAAAAAAGATTTTACTTCGAGTGGGTGTAGTAATAAAGCAGTACCCGCTACTCTTTAGATACTCCCTCTCTTGAATGCCAAAACTATACTCACTTGGCAAATCTTTTAAATACCCCTTTGGTCTAATGGTGATTTTTTTGATCTCTAAGCCTTTGTATTTACTTAAAAAGTGTGCTCTTAGACTCTCTTCTATGGACGAGAGATCTACATCACTCTTTTTAGCAAACTCAATATAGCTGTATGAAGATCTAAACGAATCATATCCCGCCGCCTTGAGTCTCTCTAGCAGCTCAGCACTTGAGACTCTTTTGATGTTTTTTGAAGGCTCTATGGAGTAGAGAAGCAGATCCTCTTTTGGATCTTGTACAAGATCTGAGAGCATAATCATATTGCCCTCTACAACATAGTTTCTCTCTAGCTCTTGGAGTGCAAAAAGTGGGACAACACCCACAAAAATGAGTAAAACCACTCTCTTGAGCATCAGATATTTTGTAAAAATTTACACATCAAACGCACACCAGCACCTGTTCCACCATATACATTACAATCCCATGCGGACTCTGTGTATGCAGAACCAGCTATATCAAAGTGCAACCACTTCTCTTTGTTAGACTCTGTAATAAACGCATCCAAAAAGAGCCCAGCAGTAATGGAACCACCATAGGGTTTATTGGAGACATTGCAGATATCTGCTGTATCACTTTTAATCTGTTTTTTAAGGTGTTTGTTAAAAGGAAGGTGTGCTATGAGCTCTCCTGAAGCATCTGCGGCATCATAAAAAGAGTGCATTAAAGCCTGGGAATGACCCATCACTCCCGTTGTATGCTGACCAAGTGCGACAACACATGCTCCTGTAAGTGTCGCAAAGTCAAAGATGTAGTCTGCGTTTACCTTCTCTTGCGCATAATCAAGTACATCACAAAGCACTAGTCGTCCCTCAGCATCCGTATTTCTCACCTCGATAGTTTTACCACTTCTGCTTAGTAACACATCATCTGGTTTATAAGCATCACCGCCGATCATGTTCTCAACAGCGCCAATAAAAGCATGCACCTCTATGTCAAGACCAAGCTCACTCACAGCCTTTAACATTCCTAAAACGCCGCAAGCACCAGCTTTATCCATCTTCATAGTTACCATAGAAGCACCAGGTTTGAGACTAAGTCCTCCACTATCGTATGTTAAGCCCTTGCCAACAAGAGAGATCACTTTTTTAGCTTTTTTTGGTTTATATGCTACATGAATGAGCTGGCTCTCGTGTCTTGATGCGCGACCAACTGCGAGCATCGCGTTACACTTCTCTTTTGCCAACTCTTTTTCATCCAACACTTCAATCTCTAAACCATTCGTTTTGGCAAGTTTTTTAGCAAGTTTCGCAAGAGCAGGGGGTGTCATCTCTTCAGGGATGGTGTTTACAATGTCACGTGTAAAATTTGTCGCATCGGCAATAATAACAGCATCACTAAAGATTTTAATAGCATCTTTAAAATCCTCATGCGTGTAGATGAGTGAAACATTTTTGAGTTTTGAGGCATCTTTTTTGGTGAGATAGGTATCAAAACTATAGCCACCAAGTACAAATCCTTCGACAAACGCAGTGATGAGTGAGCTATCGCAGAGGGCAACATTGAGTGATTTGTAAGCGGTTTTTTTTACTGCTTTAACGACACTACTACAAGCACTTCGAATCTCTTCTGGGGTTGGCGCATCTATCCCGCACACAAGTGTCTGTTTTTCATGCAAAAAACAAAGCGACTCACTAGCAGCTTCAAAACCTGCAAGTTCTAAAAGTTTTTTATGTTCATATTTTTTAAGCTGCTCTTTCGTGAGTAGCTCTAAAGTAAGAGATGTCGCACTTTTTGTAGGTGTTTGTTGTTGGAGTTGAATATTCACTTTGCGTTCCTTTTTTTGGTCTAAAAATTGATGCTTTTTTATACTTACTAGATTTTATAGATCTTCGA
>CAZJRG010000056.1:4290-7829 GCA_964548435.1 uncultured Sulfurimonas sp.
AAATTGATTTTTTTTGATTGAAAAGAGTGGAGTTAAAACTCCATCTCTACCTCTTTAGATTTTTGCACATAGAGTAGAACATTTGTAAAAGCATACTGATCAAACTCATCAATTCCCTCTGTTTTTTGACTTAGTAAATGCTCAAAACCCTCTGTTTCAACATTTTTAATCTTTTTGAGATAGATGAAGTAGACAAGCAAATCTGCTAAATCACTCACAGGAATGATCTCTCTAAATTTTTTGTTGCACTCCTCTATGTACTCTTCGCATAGAGTCTCATTTGACATGATGAGCATCCAGAGAATTGTGCTGTCTATCTCTGTATTTGCATTGGCTTTTTCTAAAAAACGCTTATAGAGTTCTTCGTTTTGTGCTATCTCGTGGAGCTGCTCTGTAGCTTGAGATATTAAAAAATGAATCCTCTCCTCACTCAGTTTTTCATTTTTATAGTTTTGCAAAATTGAGTCAGCTATCTGGTATGTATGCATCATTTCCCTTTGTGATTTTTTTAATCGAAATGTAAAATATCTTTTGCTTGAATCATATCTTTGTCGCCTCGTCCTGAGAGATTGATAATGATGAGCTTATCTTTTATGTTTGGCATTTTTTTGAGATACGCTACAGCATGAGCAGACTCAAACGCGGGAATGATTCCCTCTTTACGACTCAACCAGACAAATGCATCCATCGCTTCTTCATCTGTGACATTGTCATAAGTGACACTTTTGTTGTCGTTGTGAAAAGCATGCTCTGGCCCGATACCTGGATAATCAAGACCCGCACTTATGGAGTGAGCCTCCTCGATCTGTCCATCTTCATCTTGGAGTAGATAGGACATCTGTCCGTGTAAAACACCAGGTCGACCTTTTTTGAGTGAACAGCCATGTTTTTTACTCTCTACTCCCATGCCGCCAGCCTCGATGCCTATGCACTCTACACTCTCATCTTCTAAAAAATGTTGAAACATACCGATGGCGTTTGAACCACCCCCGATACAGGCTAGTACATGATCAGGAAGGCGACCCTCTTTTTCTAAGATCTGAGCACGGGCTTCCCAGCCTATAATGGCTTGAAAATCTCTTACCATGAGTGGATATGGATGTGGACCTGCGACTGTACCGATGATGTAAAATGTATCTCTTGCGTTAGTTACCCAGTGACGAATAGCATCATTCATGGCATCTTTGAGTGTTTTACTTCCAGACTCTACTGCGTTTACCTTCGCGCCCATGAGCTTCATTCTAAAGACATTAAGCTCTTGACGCGCCACATCTTTGGCACCCATAAAAATTTCACACTCAAGACCCAAGAGTGCACAGATTGTAGCTGTGGCGACACCATGCTGTCCAGCCCCCGTTTCAGCTATCACTTTTTTGTAGCCCAAACGTTTTGCCATGAGTCCTTGAACGATGGTGTTGTTTACCTTGTGTGCACCTGTATGGTTCAAATCTTCACGTTTTAGATATATCTTCGCACCAAGCTCCTCGGAGATATTTGCCGCATAGTAGAGCGGAGAAGGGCGACCAACATAATCTTGCAAATAGTAGTCAACCTCTCTCCAGAAATCTTCATTAAAACGGATGGTGTCATACTCTTCTTTTAGTTTTATGAGTGCAGGCATAAGCGTCTCAGGAACATAACGCCCACCAAACGCGATACTTGTTTCGCTAAAAACACCAAAATGTCCGTTGACATCGGGATCAAATTTACTTGCTTTTGGAATATACATCTTAATTTACCTCAATAAGTGAGTAGACATTTGTCTGCTCTTGTAATTTTTTTATACCCTCTAAAAATGTGAGTCCTATGACAAAGCAGCACTCAACACACTCACCTCCAGCCTGTTTGACAAGTTTAGCAGCTGCGTTTGCTGTACCACCCGTGGCGATGAGATCATCCATTACCAGCACTCTTGCGTTTTGTATACCGCGAAATGCATCAAGATGAACCTCGATCTCATCAACACCATACTCTAAAACATACTTTTCGCTGATGGTGGTGTAGGGGAGTTTACCGCGTTTGCGAATAGGAACAAATCCTACACCAAGCATCTGTGCTAAAGCCGCTCCAAAAATGAAACCTCTTGCATCGATACCCGCTACAAAATCGAGATTGTACTCTTTGTACCTTTGATAGAGATGATTCATCAAAACGCCATACGCCTCTTTGTCATTTAAAAGCGTAGTAATATCTTTAAAGATTATTCCCTCTTTTGGAAAATCTTTAATATCACGAATAGCAGACTCTAAAATGGTTCGTTCTGTTTTACTTAATTCTATCTTTTTTACTAAATTCATAAATCTCTTCCTTAGTACATAGAGTCTATAACAGAGCGTCGATACGCCCTTCAAGTGCTTTTATTTTTCCATTGAGTCTATCTGTCTCTTGTCTATGTTTTGAGTTGCGTTGTTTGAGTACCTTGAGCTCATTTCTGAGTTTTGTAAGCTCTTCGCTAAGTATATCAACATTTCCAAGAGCACGTTGGAGTTGAATCTGATACTTTCTTATCAAAATCTCTGCCTCTTGAAGAGTGAGTTTCATGAGGTCGTTACTTCTTTGCTCTTTATTTGTGATACTTTTAAAATAAAACATCTTCACAAAAAGATAGATACAAAGAAGCGAGAGAACAGTAAGTAGTGACCACTCCCAAAACATAACTAAAGTGCTCCCTCTATTTTCTCAACTCTCGCACAGTGTCGTCCACCCTCAAAGCTTCCTGCAAGCCATGCATCCAAGATAGACTCAGCAACACCATACCCTACAATGCGCTCACCAAAACACAAGATATTTGCATCATTGTGTCCGCGAGCTACAGTTGCAGTATAAGCATCATGACAGAGTGCTGCTCGAATACCGGCATGACGATTTGCAGCCATACTCATACCGATACCACTCCCACAAATAAGAATCCCTTGTGTACCTACATCTTCTAAAACGGCATTTGCAACCTTGTGGGCATAGTCAGGATAGTCGACTCTCTCTTTTGAGAAAGGACCAAAATCGATCACTTCATGTCCCTTTTGCTTGAGTAACTCAACGGTGTAATCTTTAAGTGCTAGCCCTGCATGGTCTGTCGCTATGTAAAATTTCATCATCTCTCCTAAGTAGTTAAAAGTAAGTTAAGTATAAACTGCACCGGCATTAAAAGAAGATAATCTTTTAGCGGTGTCATCAAAATAATGAGAACAAAAATAATGCCATATTTTTCATTTTTATAGAAAAATTCTGCAACGGCGTTTATCTTGTACTTTAAGCTTAGATGCATCAAAAAATGTGCTCCGTCAAACTGAGGAATGGGAAGCAAGTTAAATACGCCAAGCACGACGTTGATGATGAGCAGCTGATAAACAAAGATGTATACAAATATATACTCTAAGGAATCAGCAGTCGTTGGCTGCGCCATCGCCACAATTGCGATGGATGCAAATGCAGCGAGCGTGAAGTTGTAAACAATGCCCGCGAGATCAACTTGCATAGCGGCATTATAGTCGCCATTTCTAATGACAGTTGCGGTGTTTATAGGCACTGGTTTTGCCCAG
>CAZJRG010000056.1:7839-10255 GCA_964548435.1 uncultured Sulfurimonas sp.
TCTGCGCTCCAAAAAGCATCGGTATAAAGTAGAGAGAGAGCGGTACTAAAATGGTCCCCACCAAATCAACATGGCTTAAAGGGTTGATGGTGAGTCGTCCCGCGTTTTTAGCAGTCGTGTCACCATACTTAAACGCAACCCAACCATGCATGATCTCATGTCCGATAATAGCGACGCCAAGTGCTAAAATAGCACCTGCAATTTTTAAGATATCAAGTGATTCCATAGTAATCTTTATCTGTCTTTTTACGCTCTTCTATAGCCTTGTTGAGATGCTCAGGTTCTTCAAGATCTGTCGGTGTTTTACCAATTCTATCCCAGCGAATTTCCCAATTGTCATCGATACTAAAGTAGATAAACCAAGGTGTACCTTCTATGTTTTCATAAGGAACTGCTCCCCAGAAACGACTATCGTTCGAGTGGTCTCGATTATCACCCATCATAAAGTAAGTTCCCTCTTCAACTTTGAGTGGCTCGACAAAGAAGATAGGAAGTGGGTTGTGTCCATCGTTAATAATTTTCTCATCATGATGGATACCTGGATGCTCTTTCATGTAGGGGTTTTTGACCCAAAGCTTATCTTTGTAGAGTGCCATTTCAAAGTTTTTGTAATGCTCTTCAATCCAAGCATTTCCCTCTTTAAAGTGTATATAAAGATCTTTATTTGCAACAAAAAGTTCATCTCCAGGGAGTGCGACACAGCGTTTTACGAAGTGTTGTTTTGGATTTGCAGGATATCGAAAGATGACAATATCTCCGCGTTTAGGGGTGTCTCCATCAACTAAACGCAGCCTATCACTCCATGGCATGATAGAGAGTTCAAGAAAAGGGATATGCGGCATGGAGATACCATAAGCAAACTTTTTAGCGAAGAGATGATCGCCGATGAGTAGAGAATCTTTCATACTTCCACTTGGAATTCGAAATGCCTGTGCAATGAAGAAAATAACAAAGAGAACTATGATGATAGTTCCCGTCCATGAGTTTGAAAACTTGTATAGTTTCTTAAGTGACGCTTTCATCTAGTTGCTCAACTTTTTTTGAGCATTTATTTTTGCTGCTTTGAGCGTGTTTTTGAGTAGCATCGCAATAGTCATAGGTCCAACGCCGCCTGGGCTTGGTGTGATGTATGAGCATTTTTTGCTCACATTTTCAAAGTCTACATCGCCTACGAGTTTACCCTCTGTAGTTCTACTTACCCCAATATCTACGATGACTACGTCATCTTTTACCATATCTGCCGTAATAAGATTTATAACACCGACACCTACAAAAATCATATCTGCGTTTAGGGTGTGTTTTTTGAGGTCATCAGTATGAATGTGGCAAATTTCAACAGTCGCTTCTGCGTTGAGAAGGAGTGATGCTATAGGTTTTCCGACTATGTTTGAAGCACCAACGACCACACAGTTTTTTCCTTTGACATCGATGTTATACTCCTTTAAAAGCTCCATAACGCCAAGAGGAGTACAAGGGACAAAAGCATCAAGATTTGTCACCAAACGACCAACATTGTAGGGGTGAAATCCATCTACATCTTTTGCAGGATCAACAAGTTCCAAGAGCTTTGTAGTGTCAATATGGGATGGAAGTGGGAGTTGAATCAAAATGCCATCTATGCTGTCATTGTTGTTCATACTCACTATTGTTCGCTCTATGGCTTCTTGTGAAATTGTAGCAGGCATATCATGTGTGATAGAGTAAAAACCGACACGATCACAAGCCTTTTTTTTCATGTTTACATACGCAGCACTTGCTGGATCTTGACCAACCAAAACAACAGCAAGGCCTGGAGTACAGCCACAACTCTCTTTAAGAAGTTTAACCTCATCGCTTACGTATTGTTCTATTTTTTGTGAAAGTAGTTTTCCATCGAGTAACTGCATTTAAACCCCATAAATATTTTTTCTGATATTATACCCGCTAAAAATAATATTAGGCTAATAATGAACTATTTACTGCTCCTGTTTGTTCCTATTTTACTGAGTGGTGCTGGAAATTTTATTACTCAAAGAGAGTATGCAGCACAGCTCTACAAAAACCCCCGTGGAATAGGGTGCCAACTATGTCACGGAGAACAAGGCGAAGGAAAAATTATTGCTGTTTATGAGCAAAAAAAGGTAAAAAAAACATTTATGGGACCACCCATCAACGCGATCGATTATGTTACATTTTACAGAGCTCTCAATGGGCGCAAAAACGGTATGCCGCGATACTTTTTAACTGAGGAAGAGGTGCAAGCACTCTACCATCATCTCCATAAAGATGACAAAAAAAATGAGAAAAAATAGATGTTTGAAGAGATAAAAGAGCTGATCTTAATAGTGGAATAGCATACTCTAAAATCATATTTGTATTTAAATCATTTGAATAAGATTTTTTAAACATTTTTGCAAAATCTTTTGCATTTGAACCT
>CAZJRG010000057.1:0-9920 GCA_964548435.1 uncultured Sulfurimonas sp.
ATTTGAGAGCACTTCAAACGCATAGGTGTTGAGCGCGTCACCTACCAAAATGGCAGTCACCTCATCAAAACTTACATGGAGTGTCGGGTGTCCACGACGAAGGGGCGAGTTATCCATAGCTGGTAGATCATCATGAATGAGCGAGTAGGTGTGCAGGAGCTCAACGGCATAAGCCGCGTGATAAGCACTCTCGAGCATCAAAGGGTTATAGGCTCTCACTACCCCAAGCAACAGTGCGGGACGAAAACGCTTCCCGCCAGCAAGAAGCATATTTTGCAATGCTGCCTCGTATGTAGGGTGAATGCTTTTTGACTCTGGTAAGTGAGTGGTTAAAAAATGTTCGAAATTTTGCATCTGCAATAGTAATCTTTTTCTACTTAAGATTTACAAAAAACTGAAATCCATCACGCTCAAAAAGCAGAGAAGAAAAATCTTTTGAATCTTGGAGATAGTTTCGTAGCTGCTGCTGTGAGTGCACGGCTGTACCATTGACCCAAAGAAGCTTATCACCCTCTTTGAGACCATAGTTTTTAAACTTTTGCGAGAGCGATTCTATGGTGAGACTTTTGCTAAGCATGATGCCGCGTGACTCTAAAAATGTGTCACTTACAAGACCCCCGCCATAGCGTTTAGCGACAACAACACTCACATCAAATATCTTAGCACCGCGTTTGACTCTTAGCGTATGTCGTGAGCCAATGGGTGCAAATAGGATTTTACGCATGGCATCTGCTGCATCTATGAGTTTTTCTCCATCAAATGAGAGGAGTTGATCCTCTTTTTTAAAAGGATTGTTTGTAAAAAATGGATCGGCTGCTTCAACAAACACTCCTCTCTTCTTTGTATTTAGGCGCACACCGATATCACCATAAATGCCTCCACGACTTGAGAGAAAGTGTTCAATGTACTCTTTTTCTATAATTCCATTTGGTGTTACCAAGCCATAAAGATAACAACAACTGTTAAGAAGAAGTGCTGGTGCTCTGTGTGGTTTTGAAAAGGTGCCAAGTTGACTCAGTCCAACCTGTCTGTGCTGAAGTTGACCTTGCATATAGCCTTTTGTGTCAACTACGGCGTTTGGAAGTTTCAACTTGGTGTTAAACTCAAAATCGTAAGGAAATTTTTGTAGATCATCTATAAGGTAGAGTCCTAAAAATGGATCTGCTTTTAAGATGATGGCGTTTGGTTTTGTAGAGGAGAACAAGACTCTTTTGTTTGCTCTTACTGGAAGGGAGAGTATCTTACCTTGGATAGCATTGGCATCAATAATTTTTTGAACGCAGGAGTTGTTACTGCCCTGACATGCAAAGATCTCAGCAGCTAGAAAAAGAAGAAGCCATAGGCGTAACACCTATTTGACTCCACCAAATAGACTCATTGCAGCGTTTTGTTGATTTTGATGCAACATCTTGTTTGCATCATTCATAACACCAAGGAGGAGTATCTCTAGCTTTGCTTTGTCGGCTAGTAAAGATGGATCAATGTTTAGATCGATCGCTTCACCTTTGCCATTGAGCGTGAGCTCCACGAGAGAGCCTCCGCTTTTAACATGAAATCTTTGAGACTCAAGTTCAGCTTGCATCTTTGCAGCACTCTCTTGCATACCCTCAAGCATCTTGCTCATTTCACTCATGTTGAACATGGCGTTAGATAGAGTCCGCGATTATCTCTATGTCGTTGTTGTCATCAACAATCACGACTTTTGGTTTGTAGTTTTCAAGCTCTTTTTCATCATAAGTTGCATAGGAGACGATAATAATCTTATCTCCCTTATGAACTTTACGAGCTGCTGCACCATTGAGGCAGATGTCGCGTTTACCGCGTTCACCAAGTATGATATATGTCGAAAAACGCTCACCATTATTGATGTTGAGTATCTCAACTTTTTGCCCAACTCTCATCTTAGAAGCCTCTAAAAGCTCCTCATCTATAGTAATAGATCCAACATAATTTAGGTTTGCATCTGTTACAGTAGCACGATGGATTTTGCTGTACAACATCTCAATTTGCATAATAAATTCCTACATTCCCATCTGTTTTTTCATATCAGCTGGAGAGATAGGATCACCCCACATCTCATCACTAATAACATACTCTTCAACTACTTTCCCGCCGATAATATGCTCTGCAATAATTCTATCTATCTTCTCTTTTGTGAGTCCAACATACATAGTGTGTCCTGGCTCTACGAGCATCACAGGACCTTGCTGACAACGGTTCATACATGAAGTACGTACAATCGGTGAAGTCATCATGATTCCCTCTTTCATGAGCTTTTGTGCTGTGTACTGAAAAAGGTCTTGTGTGTCTGGAGTTACACACGATGGTTTTGGCATTCCTGGAGGTGCGGACTGCTCGCACTTAAATATATAAAAGGCTGGTTGAGGGATTCCCATCGTTAATATCCTTAATTTTTTTTCGAAATTATATCCAAAATCTGAACCTTTAATCTAATGCTCCAAAAGAAGTTTAAATATTTAAGATATAATTTCGCAAAATTTTAAGGACCTCTTTTGAAAAAAATCACACTCTTATTGGCTATTTTAGGTACTTTTGCGTTTGCGGATTCAGGTATTTATGTAGGTGCTGGAGCAACTTACAACGATGTGACGACCACTTACAGTGCACTCACACAAGATGAAAACTTCAACGAAGAGAGTCTTAAATTAAAAATTGGGTATGGAGATCGAACTGCCTATGCAATAGAGTTTGCAACAGAGTATGTCAACTCAGATCCAAAACAATATGCTTTTGATATATCACTTCTTAAGGCATTTGATTTGGACATCTATGTCAATCCCTTTGCTAAAGTAGGTTTTGGTGCAGGCATAGTTGATAACAGAGACAATGCCAACAAATCACTCACATTCGGCTCATTTAACTTTGGAGGAGGTCTCTTTATACCATTAAATGAGACCTTTGATGCGGAGCTTGGTTATGAGTACAAAAATCGCTCTTACCAGCGTGAAGATGAAACAAACGCAGCAGAGAGCCAAACATCTAGCATTCACTCTCTCTACTTTGGAGTTAACGCAAGATTTTAGCTTGTTGATCTAAAATCGAGCGAACTACCTCTCTATCGTCAAAAGGAAACTTCTCGTCATAGATGATCTGATATGTCTCATCTCCCTTGCCTAAAATCACAAGAACTTCATCCTCTTTTTGGGTATCTAGTGCCATCTCTATAGCCTTTTTTCTATTGAGCTCTACAGTGACACCACTTCTATCTTCAATGCCCTCTAAAATGTCATTTACGATCTGCTCAGGGTCTTCGTGGCGAGGGTTGTCACTTGTTACAAAAACTCTCTTCGCCAAAGTGCTTGCAATACGTCCCATCAAAGGACGCTTCACTCTATCTCTATCGCCACCTGCTCCAAAAACTACGATGAGCTCTTTCTCTTTAAGGGCATTTAAGACCTGTTGCATCCCATCTGGCGTGTGCGCAAAATCAACAATGACATTTGGTACTACACTCACCTGCTCCATTCTGCCACTTACTCCTGCAAAATTATCAACAACATCAGCGATCTCTTCAAGTTTTTTATCTGTTATGAGATGGACTGCAGCGATAGCTGCCATAAGATTATAGAGATTAAAAAAACCGTGTGTCGAAGCTGTAAAAGGTACTATCTCGGCAAAGTGCTGAATGATGCCACTGCTACCATCATTGAGTGAGTAAGCCATCAGTCTGTATGTAGCAGGATTTTCAATGCCATAACTATAGGCATTTTTTATATTAAAAGCGGCTCTTGGCTCATCTTTATTGATGAGCTTTTTACTCTCATCTTGAAAAAATGAGTTTTTGACACGAATATACTCGTCGAGTGTTTTATGAAAATCGAGGTGGTCTTGCGTTATGTTTGTGAGTATTTTCAACTCAAAATTTAAACCCTCAATGCGTTTTTGCACAATAGCATGTGAACTCACCTCCATGATGAAGTATTCACACCCCTCTGCAACGGCTTGATAGATATGTTTATAAGTATTTAAAACAGAAGGAGTTGTCAGCGTTTTACCCTCTGCGACTCTGTCATTAATAAAAAGTCCACGAGTCCCTTGCATCGCAGCTTTATAACCCAAATCGAGTAGGAATGAGTAGATCGCACTTGCAGTAGTCGTCTTACCGTTTGTCCCCGTAATACCTACTATTTTGATCTTATCTACACCAAAAAGTGTTGCTATCTCGTTTATGCTAATGATTGAGTGTGCATTATTCTCTTTGGCATTTTGTAGATAACGCTCATTTTGTGCAGTAAGTACAAACGCCGTCTCGCTGTCACACTCCAAAGAGTTCTCTGTGACATACTTAAATGTGTGGTTAGGTAGCTCAATTTTCAACTCTGCTACCTCTATTTTGCATATTTTTTTTTGCCAATTTTTTAAGAAGCTTATGCAGTAACTTATCACTTGGAAAGATACTCAAAGCATTTTCGAGATATGTGAGTGCCATCTCGGAAAATCCATGCTCTATAAGTCTCTCTAGAAAATCTATAAAATCCTCTTTTTGCGAGATGATGACTCGTGTAGAGAACATGATGTTTTCAAAAGTCTCTTTAAACTCTGCACCCTCATCGAGTAGTGTTTTAAAATCACTATAGAGAATTCCATCTTCAAGTTCGAGTCGTTCACGCAGTGGCTGTGCAAAAACTTGACTTAGCTTCTCCATTGAACCATCCATCTCTTTGAGTATCTCGCTCATAATGATATCCGCTTGCTCTTTGTCCTCTTCTTGAAGAATCTCATAGTAATCAAAAAGGGCCTCAGCACCACCCTCACCGCTCAGCGCCATCTCCGAAAGTATAACACCATTATATGCCTCTTTAGAGTTTGGATAACTCTGCAAAACTTCGGCAAACTTCTCCAAAGCAACCTTATAATCTGCCTTTGAGAAGCTCTCTTTTGCCTGTGTTAATATTTTATACTTACTGATGATGCTCATATTTACCTTACAATCTCTCTATATCGTTTTCCATTCCATGTGGAACATTAATTACATTTAATTCTGGATGAATATCCATACGAAGCTGTCTCTCCACACCATACTTGAGTGTATTTCCACTACTTGCGCATCCAACACATGCACCTTTAAGCTGCACATAAACGGTGCCATTTTTAACTGTCAAAAAAGCGATGTCTCCACCATCCAATGCTAAAGATGGACGAACCTTGTCAATGACATTTTGAACTGGTGAGAGTAACTCTTCGTCTGTAAAGGGAATCATGTTAATCCTTTTAATTGATGATCTTTATAGTTTTTCAATAATGAAGTGTAAAATAGGACATTATCCCTTAACAAGTGATAAAAATATATTTTAGCTAA
Source organism: uncultured Sulfurimonas sp. (assembly GCA_964548435.1). Taxonomy (GTDB): domain Bacteria; phylum Campylobacterota; class Campylobacteria; order Campylobacterales; family Sulfurimonadaceae; genus Sulfurimonas. The sequence goes on from CAZJRG010000057.1 coordinate 5,321, forward strand.
CCTTTTAAAGCCATAACTTCTTGTACATATGTAGGTTTTCTCATTCCAACCAATATAAAATCTATCGACTCTTGCGCCAACAAAAATTTGAGTGCACACTCTTGCATGCTCGCTTGACAAGTTACAAAATGGTGCTTTAATCTCTTTTTCGTTTCTATGGAACACTCATAAAGTACCATCTTTTTGTACTCTTCTAAAAATCGCTCAACATAACGCAGTAATGTTTCAAGATACTCCCCTTCAAACCTCTCAAGATGCTTTTTTATATGGGGAAGCATTTGACCATAGAGGAGTGTTTCATATTCACCAATCCAACTAAAACGATGCTTTCTCTCGTCTAAATCCTCCATAAGATTATAGAGTGGCTGAAGCTGTTCATTGTCACATATCTCTAAAAGCTCATTGAGATATGGATAGTATTCATGACTCTCATCATACTCTGCTAGCCTATACATTTGTGTATCTTGGAATGCATTGAGTGGCCTATTAGCTAAAACTCTTAGTCCATTCTTTTTCGCCCATAATGCACATTTCAATCCCTCTTGTTCCAAGATGTTTATCGGGAGTTGTATAGTTGTAAAGTTATGTTTTTCATTACCTACATACTCTGCTGCGTTTTGAGCCAGCGTTATGAGATCTTCATAGGGTAAAAACTCCCTCTCTTGGGATGCTTTAGCAAAACTATTTGAGCTAATACCATAAGTATATATTCTCCCCTTTTTAACCTCACTCTCTAATGCAACAAATGCGTCATAAACTCTTCTAAACATCTCATCAAGCATCTCATCTCTTGAGATATTTTTAGCGATAGCCTCGTAGAGATAGTACTCTGGATTGTGTAGCAGATAACAGTCTATATATTTTCTCTCTAAACGCAGCAAGGAGTCACTCAGTTGTGACTCTATAAAAGAGGGTGCTATAGAGTGGTAGCATGTGGGACTAAACTCTACAACATCTTCAAAGGGTTCTTCATGGTGTTTTTGAAGATTACTCCCTTGAATATAACCTACTTTGCTCACAATTTCGACTTCAGATGCTACTGACTCACTCACACCTTGAAGTGCGAGTGCTATAGCTCTCTCTGAAGATCCATCCATATAGTTCGTTGAAGTGTCAATAAGTTTCACACCTGAATTTACTGCTTCTCTTAGTGCCTCTATGTGGAGTGGATTGTGCTCTGTTATTCTATAAGTTCCAAATGCGAAACTACTCATTGATAATCCTAAAAAAGTATTTTAAAATTGGGAAGTTATATAGCGATTGTTTCATACGAAAGGGGCAAAAAAGTAAGACTCTTTTGCATCTTCGAGAAGTCATAAAAATGTGACTTATCGAAAATAAGATTTTGAGTTTAGATTATACTAACTCGATAAATGCCATTGTAGTAGCATCTCCACGACGAATTCTCGTACGTGTAATTCTTGTGTATCCACCTGGGCGGTCTACATATTTTGGAGCGATCTCATTTACTAATGTTTTTGTAGCTTCTTTACTTTGTAATGCTGCAAAAACCGCTCTATGAGCATTAGAGTCATTTTGAGTAGCTACTGTAATGAGTTTTTCAACATATGAACGCAACTCTTTTGCTTTAATTGCAGTTGTTTCAATTTTTCCATGTTCTATTAACGCAATACTTAGGTTTTTAAGTAGTGCAGCACGGTGTGCACTTGTACGCCCTAGTTTACGGTATCCGTGACGATGTCTCATCTCTAATCCTTAATTAAGCTTGTAAAGCTTCTATTTTCTTTTTTAACGCAGTTACTACGTCATCAGCTAAGTCAGCACCTACTGCATATCCAAACTCTTGAATCTTCTCAACGATCTCGTCGTATGATTTTTTTCCAAGATTTTTAACATTTTTCAGATCATTTGTACTCATAAGTACGATTTCACCGATAAGTTTAATGTTAGAGCGATCAAGACAGTTAAAACTACGAGCACTTAAGCCTAAGCTATCAATATTTGTCGTCAATCTTTTTAAATCTGGAGACTCTTCAACTCTCTCTATAGTTGTCGGAGCTTTTATGCTTATTTCAGAGTTGAAAACGGCAAGTTGAGCATACATAACTTCTAAAGAGTTTCTAAACGCATCTACTGGAGAGATCTGTCCATCTGTTTTAATATTTAAAACAACTCTTTCAAAGTTTGGATTGTCTTCTACAAGTACATTTTCGATTTTGTATGTTGCACTTCTTACAGGAGTGAAGTATGCATCGAGTGCAATATATCCATCCTCAAGTGTCTCATATGTATCTTCGCTTGCAACATATCCAATACCTTGAGCTATTTTAATACTAAAGTTAAGTGTCGAATCTTCATTGAGTGTCGCTAGTGGAGCCTCTGGCGTTACCACTTCTACTTCACTATTTGTAAGATCCTTCCCTATGATAGTACATGGACCAGCAAAAGAGTAATTTATCTCTGATTCTGTAGCACCATTGTTGAGTTTAAAACGAATCTCTTTAAGATTTAAAATAAAATCTGAAATATCTTCAAGCATACCACGCACTGAGTCAAACTCATGTTTAGCACCCTCGATTTTTATAGCAATCGGTGCATAACCAACTGAGCTACTTAATAGAAAACGGCGAAGTGGGTGCGCTAAAGATATAGCATATCCTGTTTCAAAAGGATATGCCATTATGTTAGCTTCAGTCTCACTAATTTGTTCTACCTCAAACTCTTGAGGAGCAAGTGGAGTAGTTTTAATTTTTTTCATATCTTAACGCCCTTTTATTATTTGTTACTATTTAGAGTAAAGCTCAACGATCAAACGTTCTTCAACAGGGATAACAACCTCTTCACGCTCTGGAAGGCGAGTAAAAATACCAAACACTTTTTCAGCATCGATATCAACCCATGGAGCAAGACCTGTTTGATTTGTTAACTCTAAAGCACGAACGATCTGTGCATTCTTTTTGCTTGACTCACGAACTTCAATCTTTTGCCCTGCAGCAACACGATATGAAGGGATATTAAGTTTTTTGCCATCTACTAAGATATGACCATGTGTTACAAGTTGGCGTGCAAATCTACGAGTAGATGCAAATCCCATTCTGTAAACAACATTGTCAAGTCTCTGCTCAATAAGTGTTACAAGGTTTGTACCTGTGTTTCCACTACGGCGTTTAGCTTCAACGAAAAGTGCACGGAACTGTTTCTCAGAAACACCATACATAAACTTTGCTTTTTGCTTTTCATTAAGCTGTAAACCATACTCAGAAATCTTTTTACGACGTTGACCATGTTGCCCTGGAGCATAAGGTCTTTTATCTAATGCAGATTTCCCCGCTAAACGACGCTCACCTTTAAGGTTAAGACTTACACCAAATCTTCTTTCGATTTTTTCTACTGGACCTCTATATCTTGCCATTTAGTCAATCTCCTTAAACTCTACGACGCTTAGGTGCGCGGCAACCGTTATGTGGTAGTGGTGTAACATCTTTCATAAATGTAACACGGATACCTTCAATACCACCTACTGCCTTAGTTGCAGTCTCACGACCAGAACCAGGACCTTGAACTCTAATACCAAGCTCTTTAATTCCATGCACTTGTGCTTTTGCTACTGCATCTTCGACAGCTGCTTGAGCCGCGAATGGAGTTGATTTTTTAGAACCTTTAAATCCTAATGAACCAGCAGAACTCCATGCGATCATATTTCCCATCTCATCAGTAATAGTGACAAGTGTGTTGTTAAATGATGCAGAGATGTGGCAGATACCACGTGCAATATTTTTCTTTACTACTTTTTTTCTAACAGCTTTTCTTTTTGCCATCTATTAATCCTTACGCTGCGCCGACAGTTTTGCGTTTACCCTTACGAGTACGCGCATTTGTCTTAGTTTTTTGACCACGGCATGGAAGACCACGACGGTGACGAAGACCTCTGTATGAACCTAAATCCATAAGTGCTTTAATGTCCATTGCAACTTGTTTACGAAGATCACCCTCAACTACATGACTAGCACGGATTTCTTTTGTAATCGCAGCAATATCATCTTCGCTTAGTTCGTAAACTCTTTTGTTATAGTCTATACCTGTCGCATCTAATATTTTGCGAGAAGCATGAAGACCAATCCCATAGACGTATGTTAAACCATACTCTATTCTCTTTTTCTTTGGTAAATCAACACCTGATATACGAGCCATGGTTATCCTTGTCTCTGTTTATGTTTTTTAACTTTGCAGATTACTCTTACAATGCCTTTTCTTTTAATGATCTTACAATCATCACACATCTTCTTAACTGAAGCTCTTACTTTCATCGTAAGTCCTTGGTTTAGTTGTCCTTGCTGCTCTTAGGCGGATACTTATGTTTTTTTCAAAACGAAAGCCTTCTCTTTTAATGAAGAGGCACTCTTTATCTCGCCAATACTTGTATCTATATAATGAATATAAAGATAAAAATACTCTTCTTTTTTGTTAAAACAGCAAAGCGGATGTGGATTTTACCGAAAAAATATTGAAAGTTTTATTAATTGTGAGTATTTTTGATACAAATTTTGAAAATTGTTGAATTTTAATTATAGAGGAGTATTTTTTTGAAGTAAAGGTGGTGCGGATGGGGAGACTCGAACTCCCACACCTTGCGGCACCA
>CAZJRG010000058.1:0-9579 GCA_964548435.1 uncultured Sulfurimonas sp.
CTTGGTGAGTGGTCAGCAAAAATTCAAAAACTTATGGCTACTGTAGATGAGTGGATTCCAGAACCAGAGCGCCAAGTAGACAAAGATTTCCTTATGCCAGTTGAGGATGTGTTCTCAATTTCAGGACGTGGAACAGTTGTTACAGGTCGTATCGAGCGTGGAACTATCAAAGTTGGTTCTGAGGTTGAGATCGTAGGTATCCGCGATACACAAAAAACTACAGTAACTGGTGTTGAGATGTTCCGTAAAGAGATGACTCAAGGTGAAGCTGGAGATAACTGTGGTATTCTTATCCGTGGTATTGGTAAAGATGATGTTGAGCGTGGACAAGTTCTTTGTAAGCCAGGTTCAATTACACCACATACTAAATTTACTGCTGAGATCTATGTTCTTAGTAAAGACGAGGGTGGACGCCATACTCCATTCTTTACAAACTATCGTCCACAATTCTATGTACGTACGACAGACGTAACAGGTGCTATTACTTTACCAGAAGGTACTGAAATGGTTATGCCAGGTGATAATGTAAGCATCACAGTTGAATTAATTCACCCAATTGCAATGGAAAAAGGTACTAATTTCGCTATCCGTGAGGGTGGAAGAACTGTTGGTGCTGGTGTTGTTGCAGAGATTCTTGCATAATTAGCTTCGGCTAATATGCAAAATCCTTATAAAAGGTAATAAATATGAGAGAAGCAATTCACTTAGGTTGTGAAAAGTGTACAAGACGTAACTACCACACAACTAAAAACAAAAAGACTCACACTGAAAAATTTTCAGTAAAAAAATATTGTAAATTTTGTAAAGAGCATACTCTACATAAAGAGATGAAACTGTAATCAGTTTTGAATCACACTTTGTGTGGCTCTTACAAAATAGGCGTGTAGCTCCAATGGTAGAGCACCGGATTCCAAATCCGGGTGTTGGGGGTTCGAATCCCTCCACGCCTGCCACTCATTTCTTTTTAATAGTGCTATTGGCATTAGTGATGAGCAATGAGAATTCATATCATGGGACAGAAATGGAACTAAGTAAACACATTAAAAATGCAAAGCTAGAGTTGTCAAAAGTTATTTTTCCAACAAAAGGACAAGTAAAGCAAGCATATATTGCTGTAGTGATTGTTGTAAGTGTAATTACTGCGTTTCTAGCTCTAGTAGACCTTTTTATGTCTTCAATCGTTAGTGCAATTTTAGGTTAAGGAGTTAAGCATGGCACATCAATGGTACTCTATACAGACCTACGGTAATGAAAGAAAAGTAAGAGATGCGATTTTCAATATGATCGAAGAGTATGGCTTGGGTGAGCATATTACTGAAGTTATCGTCCCAACTGAGGATGTAATCGAAGTAAAAGAGGGTAAGAAAAAAGTAACAGAGAGATCTTTATACTCTGGATATGTATTTGCACTTATTGACTTGAATACTGAGATTCAGCACATGATTCAATCAATACCAAAAGTATCAGGATTTATTGGTGAGGGGAATAAGCCAACACCTCTTAGTGATCATGATATTAATGTAATTCTGGATCGTGTCAATAATAGAGCTGCACCAAAACCAAAAGTATATTTTGAAAATGGTGAAACAGTTCGTATTATTGATGGACCGTTTGCAAACTTTACGGCGACAGTTGATGAGTATGATTTAGAGCATGGTACATTAAAACTTAATGTTTCAATCTTTGGAAGAGCAACTCCAGTAGATATCTCTTATACTCAAGTTGAAAAAATAATTTAAATCTAAAAAAAGGAAAACAAGATGGCAAAAAAAGTTGCAGGGTATATTAAGTTACACATCAATGCAGGTGCAGCAAATCCAGCACCTCCAGTAGGACCAGCTTTAGGACAACGTGGTGTTAACATCATGGAGTTTACAAAAGCATTTAATGAAAAAACAAAAGATAAAATGGGGTTCAAACTTCCAACTATAATTACAGTTTATAGTGACAAAAGTTTTTCATTTATCACTAAGCAACCTCCAGTATCTGCACTACTTATGAAAGCTGCGGGACTTAAAAAAGGTAGTGACAATGCACTTAAAAATAAAGTTGCAAAAATCACTCGTGCACAGCTTATGGAAATCGTTGATGCAAAAATCAAAGATTTAAACACTGATGATGTTGAAGCAGCAGCAAAAACAATCGCTGGTTCAGCACGTTCAATCGGTATTGAAATAGTAGACTAGTCTACAAACATATCATTACCACAATGATAAAAAACTTTGTGGAAGAATTTTACGGAGAATTTGACAATGAGCAAAAGATATAAACAATTAATTGAAAAAATCGACACAACAAAGTCGTACAGTGCTAACGAAGCATCAACACTTGTTAGAGAGTTGAAGAGTGCAAAGTTTGATGAAACAGTTGAGATCGCGATGAACTTAAATGTAGATCCAAGACATGCAGATCAGATGATACGTGGTGCAATCGTACTACCACATGGTACTGGTAAAACTGTACGTGTTGCAGTTTTCGCAAAAGGTGTTAAAGCTGATGAAGCAAAAGCTGCTGGAGCAGATATCGTAGGAACTGACGATCTTGTTGCACAAATTAAAGAGGGAATCTTTAACTTTGATGTAGTTGTCGCAGCACCTGACTGTATGGGTCTTGTTGGACAAATTGGTCGTATTCTTGGACCAAAAGGTATGATGCCAAATCCAAAAACTGGAACTGTAACTCCAGATGTTGCTACTGCAGTTAACAATGTTAAAGGTGGTCAAGTGACTTTCCGTGTTGATAAAAAAGGGAATATCCATGCGGGTATAGGAAAAGTCTCTTTCGAAGCACAAAAAATTGAAGAAAATATGAAAGCATTTGTAGCTGCAATTAATAAACATAAACCAGCATCTGCAAAAGGGCGCTATATTAAAAATGCAGCACTTAGTTTAACAATGAGTCCAGCTGTAAAACTTGATATCATGGAACTTGCTGAAATCAGATAGTTTTTTTAAAACGCCATGATGGCGTTTTAAAGTTGAAAATAGAAAGTTTTTACTTTAAAATTTTTTGATTTTATAGTAAAGATTTTCAAAGAAACTTTTGGGAATCTGAATCACTTGGACTAAAGATAGTAGGGGTATCCGCTGTGTAAGCGGTGAGCTTAATCGAGCCTTTCTCGCCCTTCTTGAAGTTATGTCTAAGAAAGGAGAATTATATGTTAAAGTCAAAAAAAGCAGAAGTAATTGCTACTTTAACTGAATCATTTGCCAACACGACAGCTGTAGTTATTTGTGACTACAAAGGTCTTACTGTTGATAAATTAGAGCAGTTAAGAGTAAGTGCTAGAGCTAAAGACGCAAGTGTTCAGGTTGTTAAAAATACTTTAGCGACAATCGCTTTAGAAAAAGCGGGCATGACTGGTGTTGAGATCAGAGATACAAACATTTTTGTTTGGTCAGACGATGTTATCGCCGCTGCTAAAGTTTCAGCTGATTTTGCAAAAGATAACGATCAGTTCGTTATCAAAGCTGGTTACCTAGATAAACAGCCTGCAGATGTAGCAAAAATAGAAGCATTTGCAAAACTTCCAGGACGCGAAGAGCTTCTTGGTATGCTTGCAGCTACTTGGATGGCACCGATCAGAAACCTTGCGGTTGGTATCGATGCGCTTAGAAGAAAAAAAGAAGAAGCATAATCTTTTTATAGATATGCACTTTTGTGACGCTGTCACACCAAACATAAATATTTTAAAAAGGAGTTACTATGGCTGTAACTAAAGAAGATGTATTAGAGTTTATTTCAGGTTTATCAGTTCTTGAGCTTTCAGAACTTGTTAAAGAGTTTGAAGAGAAATTTGGTGTTTCTGCTCAACCAGTTGCAATGGCTGGTGGTGCTGTTGCTGCAGTTGTTGAAGATGAAAAAACTGAGTTCGATGTTATCATCAAAGATGCTGGTGACAAAAAAATCGGTGTTATTAAAGTAGTTCGTGCACTTACAGGTCTTGGTCTTAAAGAGGCAAAAGATGCTACTGAAAACCTTCCATCTACAATCAAAGAGGGTGTAGATAAAGAGACTGCTGAAGCAGCGAAAAAAGAGCTTGAAGAAGCTGGCGCAGTAGTAGAAATTAGATAATTATCTAAACGTTTAAATTGAGGGAAATCCCTCAATTTCGGGCGCTTTTGTAATGAGAATCTCTCTTATTACAAAAGTGCCCTTATGTCGTTTATAAGCACTATACTATCAAGCTCTTATCAAAGAGCCTCATAAAAAAATCATTCAGGGACGCTTGAATTGATATTAATTATTCATCGAGGTTAGCCTATGTTAAACACTTTATACTCCGGAAACCGTCTTCGTGTAGATTTCTCAAAAACTCCTCAAGAAATTGAAGTTCCAAATCTCCTTCAATTACAACAAAACTCTTATGACACATTTTTAATGTTAGATGCGAAAGAGAGAAGCAACAGTGGTATTGAAAAAGTATTTCAATCTGCATTTCCTATTCACGATACGCAAAACAGATTGACTCTAGAATACATAGGAAGCGAAGTTGCAAATCCTAAATATACTGTTAGAGAGTGTATGGAGAGAGGACTTACATATGCTGTTAGTCTTAGAATGAAAACTCGTCTTGTTATGTGGGATAGAGATGAAAATACTAAAGAGAAACTTGGCGTAAAAGATATAAAAGAGCAAAGTATTTTTGTTAGAGATATTCCTTTAATGACTGAACGTACCTCTTTTATCATTAATGGTGTCGAGAGAGTTGTTGTTAACCAACTACATCGTTCACCTGGTGTAATCTTTAAAGAAGAGGAGTCAACGACTGCTGGAAATAAACAGATTTATACAGGACAAATTATTCCAGACAGAGGTTCATGGCTCTATTTTGAATACGATCCAAAAGATATTCTTTATATGAGAATCAATAAACGCCGTAAAGTTCCTGTAACTATTATGTTCCGTGCACTTGGATACTCAAAACAGGATGTATTAAAGTTGTTCTATCCGATTCAAAAAATAAGAATCCATGAGAATAAGTTCTCTTTAGATTTTAATCCTAAAGATTATGCGAGCCGTATCTCTTATGATCTTATCGACATGAATGATAAGTTACTTTTGGGCGCACAAAAAAGACTCTCTACTAAAAAAGCACAAAAGCTTATTGATGATGGCGTTACAGAGGTTCAGTATCCGTTAGAGGTTTTACTTGACAGATATTTGGCTGAGCCTATCATAGACCCAGAAACTGGTGAAGTTCTTTTTGATGCAATGACACATATTGATGAGACAAAACTCAAAAAGATGACAGAAATTGGTGTTAGCGAATTTAAAATTGCTAACGATTTAGCAGAGGGTGTAGATAGCTCAATCATTAATGCGTTTAATGCTGATACTGACTCACTTAAGTTACTTAAACAGACTGAAGATATAGAAGATGAAAATGATCTTGCTGCTATTCGTATTTACAAAGTAATGCGTCCAGGCGAACCTGTGACGAAAGAGGCTGCAAAAACATTTGTAAACCAGCTCTTTTTTGATCCAGAGAGATATGACTTAACACAAGTTGGTCGTATGAAGATGAACCATAAACTTGGTATGAACATTCCTGATTATGTCACTGTTTTAACGCATCAAGATATTATTGAGTCTGTAAAATACGTCATTAAAGTAAAAAATGGAAAAGGGCATCTCGATGATAGAGATCACCTTGGAAATCGTCGTATCAGATCTATTGGCGAGCTTTTAGGAAATGAGTTACACAATGGTCTCATTAAGATGCAAAAAGCGATTCGTGACAAACTTTCTACTATGAGTGGTCCGATGTCAGAGCTTATGCCGCATGACCTTATTAACTCAAAAATGATCACTTCTACGATCATGGAGTTTTTCTCAGGTGGACAGCTCTCACAGTTTATGGATCAAACAAATCCTCTCTCGGAAGTAACGCACAAACGCCGTCTCTCAGCACTCGGTGAGGGTGGACTTGTTAAAGAGAGAGCTGGATTTGAAGTACGTGACGTTCACCCAACACACTACGGAAGAATCTGTCCTATTGAAACGCCAGAGGGACAAAACATTGGTCTTATCAATACACTTGCGACATACTCAAAAGTAAATGAGCATGGATTTATTGAAGCACCATATAAAGTGATGAAAGATGGAAAAATTACCTCTGAGGTAGTCTATCTTACAGCGACACAAGAAGAGGGCAAGATGATTGCTGCTGCTTCAAATAAGATGAATGCAAACAATGAGTTTATTGAGCCGCTTATCTCGGTAAGACAAGATGGAGAGATTCTTCTTCGTCCAGCTACTGATTGTGAGTATGCTGACCTCTCATCACATATGGTGGTTGGTGTAGCGGCATCGCTCATTCCATTCCTTGAACATGATGATGCCAACCGTGCACTTATGGGTTCAAACATGCAACGTCAAGCTGTACCACTTCTTAAAGTGAGTGCTCCGATGGTTGGTACAGGTGTTGAAAAGCTAGTGGCACGTGACTCATGGGAGTGTGTAAAAGCAAAACGCTCAGGTGTGATTGAGAAGGTAGATGGCAGACACATCTATATTATGGGAGAAGATAATGGAGAGATCTTTATAGATTACTATCCATTACAAAAAAATCTCAGAACAAACCAAAACACATCATTTACACAAAAACCAGTCGTAAAGGTTGGCGACAAGGTAAGTAAAGGACAGATTATTGCAGATGGTCCAAATATGGATCAAGGAGAGCTTGCTCTTGGAGTAAACGCGATGGTTGCGTTTATGCCATGGAATGGATACAACTTCGAGGATGCTATTGTTATCTCTGAGCGTTTGATCCGCAAAGATGCATTTACTTCCGTACATATTTATGAAAAAGAAGTAGAAGCACGTGAGCTCAAACATGGCGTTGAAGAGATTACTCGCGATATCCCAAATGTTCGTGATGATGAACTTTCTCACCTTGATGAGTCTGGAATCGTTAAAATCGGTACGAATGTAAAAGGCGGAATGATTCTTGTTGGAAAAGTATCTCCAAAAGGCGAGGTAAAACCAACTCCAGAAGAGCGTCTGCTTCGTGCAATTTTTGGTGAAAAAGCTGGCCATGTTGTAAATAAATCTCTCTACTGTCCACCATCAATGGAGGGTGTAGTAGTAGATGTTAAAGTCTTTACTAAAAAAGGTTATGACAAAGACCCTCGTGCACTTGAGCTTGAAAAAGAGGAACGTGATTATTTAGAGCGTGAGCACTATGACAGACTTCTCATGATCGACAAAGAGGAGATGTTACGTGTTACAAAACTTTTAACACGTGAACCACTTCAAGCTGATATTAAAATCGGTGAGACAAGCTATAAAGCAGGCGATACCATTAATGGTAGTGACCTTGCAGAAGTAAACCGTTTTGCTATGAATGCCATTGTAAAATCATTTTCACAAGAGATTCAAGATGAGTATACAAAGACAAAAAACCATTTTCAAAAGCAAAAACGTCTCTTTAGAGATGAGCATGAAGAGAAGCTGACAATACTTGAAAAAGATGACATTCTTCCAAATGGTGTGGTCAAGTATGTAAAAGTATACATAGCGACAAAACGCCACCTAAAAGTGGGCGATAAAATGGCTGGACGTCACGGTAATAAAGGTATTGTCTCAATTATCGTGCCTGAGGTAGATATGCCATACATGGAGGATGGATGTTCAGTTGATGTCTGTCTTAATCCTCTTGGGGTTCCATCACGTATGAACATTGGTCAGATATTAGAGATGCACCTTGGTATGGTTGGTCGTGAGTTAGGAAACCAGATTCAAGCAGAGTTTGATGCTAAACGCAGCGACTACATCGAGAGACTGCGCTCTAAAATGATTGAAATCGCTGATGTGGCAGGTCTCATGAACGCTGCAACAACTATTTCAGCTATGAGTGATGAAGAGTTCTTAAAATATGCAAGAGACTGGGCAAAAGGGGGTGTGCGTTTTGCAACACCAATTTTTGAAGGTGTAAACGCGGTGGAGTTTGAAAAACTCTACAAACTTGCAAATATGGCAGAAGATGGAAAAGTTGTTCTCTATGATGGAAAAACAGGTGCTAGAATAAAAGAGCGTGTCAATGTAGGATACATGTATGTACTCAAACTACACCACTTGGTCGATGAGAAAATCCATGCACGTTCAACTGGACCATACTCTTTAGTAACGCAGCAGCCAGTTGGTGGTAAAGCACTCTTTGGTGGTCAAAGATTTGGAGAGATGGAAGTTTGGGCACTTGAGGCTTATGGAGCTTCTGCAGTGCTTAAAGAGATGCTTACGATTAAATCAGATGATGTTGATGGACGTGTACGTGCTTACAAAGCAATCACAAAAGGTGAGTTAGTGCCAGCTTCAGGTATTCCTGAGACACTTTTCGTATTAACAAAAGAGCTCCAGTCGTTGGCGCTTGATGTAGAGATTATGGACGAGGTAGAAGATAATGAGTAAATTAGTACCAGTTGAAGTAACTGAAGAGAACAGACCAACAGATATTAAACAGTTGCAGTTTCGCCTAGCATCACCTGAGAAGGTGCTCTCGTGGAGTAATGGCGAGGTAAAGAAGCCTGAAACTATAAACTATCGTACACTCAAACCTGAACGTGACGGACTCTTTTGTGCCAAAATATTTGGACCAGTAAGAGACTATGAGTGTCTTTGCGGTAAATACAAAAAGATGCGTTATAAAGGTGTTGTATGTGAGAAGTGTGGTGTTGAAGTCACATCAACGAAAGTACGCCGTACTCGTATGGGACATATTGAGCTTGTAACACCAGTGGCACACATTTGGTATGTCTCTTCGCTTCCATCACGTATTGGTACGCTCTTAGGTATCAAAATGAAAGACCTTGAGCGTGTACTTTACTATGAAGCATACATCGTTGAGACTGGTGGAGAGGCATACTACGATGCTGATGCTAAAACGCCAGTATTAAAATATGATGTACTAAACGAAGAGCAGTATAGAACTTTAGCACAGCGTTTTGGCGAGCTTGGGTTTAAGGCTCGTATGGGTGGAGAGGTTGTTCGTGACCTTTTAGACTCTATAGATCTAGTTGATCTTTTCACGACTCTTAAAGATGAGATCAATGAGACTAAATCAGAAGCGAAGAAAAAAACTATTAACAAGCGTTTAAAAGTTATTGAGTCTTTTTTAAATAGCGGAAACAATCCAGCTTGGATGATGCTCACTATATTGCCAGTATTGCCACCAGATCTTCGTCCACTCGTTTCTCTTGATGGAGGGAAATTTGCGGTTTCTGACGTCAATGACCTCTATCGCCGTGTTATCAACCGTAACCAGCGTTTAAAACGTCTTGTTGAGCTTGAGGCACCTGAGATTATTGTTAGAAATGAAAAGCGTATGCTTCAAGAGTCTGTTGATGCTCTCTTTGACAATGGTCGTCGTGCAAATGCAGTAAAAGGTGCTAACAAACGTCCACTCAAATCTTTAAGTGAAATCATTAAAGGGAAGCAAGGACGTTTCCGTCAAAACCTTCTTGGAAAACGTGTTGACTTCTCAGGTCGTTCGGTCATCGTTGTTGGACCATCACTTAGAATGGATGAGTGTGGACTCCCTAAAAAAATGGCACTTGAGCTCTTTAAGCCACACTTGAT
>CAZJRG010000059.1:0-9551 GCA_964548435.1 uncultured Sulfurimonas sp.
AACATCGTAGTGAAAATTGCTATCTCTACCCGAGATGCCTATCTCATAGGCATTTGTGGACTCTGGAGAGAGCTCATAACCCATCACGTCCGCACCGATTTGCAAACCATTTGGAGTCTGTTTAGAGATATAGAGCTCGCGAATGTCAGGCACTCTATACCCTTGTGCAAAGTTTGCACGAAGTTTAGCGAGTTTATTAAACTCATACATACCGCCCAAACGCAGTGTCGGTTTATCTTGTGCATTACTTATGGAGTCATAACGTGCTCCAGCGATAAGGCTTAAACGCTCATCTATCTGCCACTCATCTTGCACATAAAGCGACTTATAGTCCATGCTCTTTTGAGTCATCTCGTTGGTTCTTGTAAAGACGCTCGAGTTTCTCAACTCATCTCTATACTCCCCACCAAATGTCAACAGGTGCTCCTCGTTTGGCGCATAGATGGCACTAAGCTCCGCAACATGTATCTCTACGTCGGCGTCCATGCCGTTAACTGATGAATCCACTTGGCTGGCATAATTCATATCCGCCCAATGAATAGCTGTCGTAGAGTTACGTTTTTCATAGCTACTCTTGTAAATGCGGCTTTTTAGAGTCAAGGTGTCCGAGGCGACATAGCTTGCGTCAAGACTCAAATCAAGACGCGAATTTTCATCTCTTGAGTTTACTGGAATGTTAAAAACAGGAAGTCCCGTGCCAATTTTTGCAGGATGAAAATACCCCACATACGTACCATCGCGCTCCTCCGTGAAGTAGTTCACATCAAAGCCAAGTGCCAAATCCGAACTCACATCGTACCCCAAATGCGACCCAAGCGTATAGATGTTACTCTCCTCTCGAAAAGTGACATCGGTTGGATAGTTGTCTTGAATTGTTCTTATGAGTGGCATCGGTGGCGTTGCACCCGTTGCTGTTGATGGTTTTATTTTTCCGGGTCCACTTGGATTTTTCACCCAAACATCCGCGTTTTCTCCCTGGACATAAGGGTCGGTTGTAATGATACTTCCGTATGCACTGTAGGAGAGAGCCTCCTCTTTTCCTTGAAGCGAGAGTCCAAGGTTGAGCGTTTGGGCATCGCCGTACTCATTTGTTCCATACCTTGCATTTGCGTCCACCTGAGGTTTTCGCATCGCTTTTTTAGTGATGATGTTGATAACTCCACCAACAGCATCGGCTCCATAAAGCGAACTCATGGGACCTTTGACAATCTCAATGCGCTCTATCATCGATGCTGGAATACGGTCTAAATCATAAGGATTTGCCACCTCGCCTGCAAGCCTGCGTCCATCGAGCAAAAAAAGAGTCCCATTGGCACTCATACCACGAATGGAGACAGAGGCTTTGCTCTTGGCAGAAGCACTCGGAAACGTCCCATACTGCACAATAATTCCCGCAGTTTTTTCTAGAATATCTTTGAGTGAGTCAGAACCCAACTGTTCTATCTGCTCTTGTGTTATCACCTCGACACTCGCCGCCACACCATCGATGCTTTTTTGCGACTTCGTGGCTATGGTGATTGTCTCCAAAACCTCTTCTTTTGCTTCACCAAGTGTAGAGAGAAGCAAGAGCGCGGTCATAACACTGAGTTGTAATTTTTTCATGCAAGACTCCAATTCATTAATGATATTTATTATTGGTATAATATAAGATGTAATGGTAGTAATTTAAGACTTAAAATTTAATTAAATTGATAACTATTATTATTTTAATTAAAAAAGTTTTTTTAGAGAAGTCTTGAAGGATAAAAAAGGAAATTTATCTATGCCAAAGACAAAGTGTTCGCTCAAGACTTCTCTAAAAAAATGCTCGGTTTTTCAAGTAAAAAAAATCCCCCAAGAATGGCAGTTCTTGGTAGGGGGAATTTACGTTGAAATATTAGGAAGGAGTAAAAATGCAATGTATTATTAGGAGAATAATTGCTCACGCTTAACAAACACTATGAAAAGATGGGTTTTCTTTTTTTGTGTTTGATAATCGTTATTAGAATACTAGCGTTACAAAACTTAAAAATCTCTTTGTTTCAATAATTATTATCAAATAAAAGAGAGACTTTAAATCTCTTTACTCCAGCCAAACGCAGCAAAAAGCGATAAAAAAGTCTCATCAAGCCCTGCGTTTAGGGTGATGCGCTCATTGGTATATGGGTGCATAAACGCCAAAGACTCAGCATGCAAGAGGAGTCTCTGGGCTCCATAATTTGCTCTTATAAACTTATTGTGCTCCCCTCTTCCGTACTTGGTATCGCCAAGAATGTGATGACTGATGTGTTTCATATGACGGCGGAGTTGGTGTTTTCTTCCCGTTTTTGGTTTGAGTTCGACTAAAGAGTATCTCGTTTTTTCATATCTACCAACTGCCGCGTTTAGCTCCACGTATTGGAGTGTTTTGTAGTACGTGATGGCGTTTTGCGCTGCTTTGTCCTCTCTTGCGTTTGCATCGCTTATTTTGTCGAGTTTCTCTGTGAGTGCGTGCTCTATGACGCCCTCACTTGGAGCATACCCGCGAACAACGGCGATGTAAGACTTCTCTATGCTATGCGCTTCAAACTGCCGTGAAAGAAGCCTCGCACTCTCTTTACTCAGTGCAAAAAGCAAAACGCCAGAGGTTGGTTTGTCTAAACGGTGCACAGGGTAGACCCACTGAGCG
This sequence comes from uncultured Sulfurimonas sp., assembly GCA_964548435.1. Taxonomy (GTDB): domain Bacteria; phylum Campylobacterota; class Campylobacteria; order Campylobacterales; family Sulfurimonadaceae; genus Sulfurimonas. The sequence goes on from CAZJRG010000059.1 coordinate 2,648, forward strand.
ATCTGATCGCGCAGCATCTTCATGGCGTAGTAGATCTCATGCCTGTCTATCATCGACTTGTGAACTAAAAGTCCGCTTGGTTTGTTAATGGCGACGAGATGCTCATCTTGGTAGAGTATATCGAGTGTAAAATCAGCAAACACTACAACACTACCACTTCACCGCGTTTGACGATGTGTGCTTCAATACCTAGCTCCTCTGTTATGGACATAGCAAAGCTCTTTTGCGCCTCTTTTTCGCCATGTACCACAAAGACTTTTTTGAGATCTTTTATGCCATACATCCATGCCATCATCGCTTTTTTGTCAGCATGAGCGGAGAAGCCGTTGATGGTGTGAATGGAGGCTTTGACGATGATATCTTCACCATAGAGATTGATCCACTGCGCACCATCTACTATCTCTCGTCCAAGAGTTCCCTCAGCTTGATACCCTACGATGATCACGGCGTTTTTTTCACTCCATATACGGCGTTTGAAGTGGTGCAAAATGCGCCCACCCGTACACATGCCGCTCCCTGCGATGATGATGGCGTTTGACTCTATGAGGTTGATGTTTTTTGATTGTTCGGGTGTGAGAGTGTAGTTGAGTGCATCAAAATCAAAACTATCCTCACAGCTAAGTTGGTGCATATAATCACCATAAACCTCTGTGGCTTTACTCGCCATGGGACTATCCAAAAAGACCTTTACATGCTCAAGCTCTGCATTTTCATACATCTCTTTTAAGATACACAAAATCTCCTGCGTGCGTTCAATCGCAAACGAGGGAATGAGTACATTACCACCGCGAGCAAGCGTTTGGCGCACCACGTGTTTAAACTCATTGACCGTCTCTTCTATGGAGCGGTGATCTCTATCGCCATAGGTAGACTCGATGTAGAGTGCTTGTGCTCGTGGGCACTTTTGCAGATCTGGAAGTAGCAAACCGTTGCTATTGCCAATATCTCCAGAAAAAACAATAGAGCCAGAGTCTCCCCCATCCATGTAATCAAACTCGATAAACGCCGCCCCCAAAATATGCCCCGCGTTTAAAAAACGAAAGCTAATCCCCTCACACAGCGGCATAAACTCCTCGTATAAGACCTCTACCCACTCTATTTGGTTGAATGTTTTTTGCACGTCCAGCGGCTCATAGAGCGGTTTTTTTACCCTACTACCCTCAGCACGACGGAGTGCTTTTTTGTAGCGAGTGGAAAACTCTTCGTTCATGATCTTTACACTGTCTAGCAAAATGATGTACGCCAAATCTTTGGTCGCGGCTGTCGCAAAGATCTTCCCGCTAAAGCCCTCTTTTACGAGCTTTGGAACGCGTCCTACATGGTCTAAGTGCGCATGCGTCAAAAAGAGATAGTCAATAGTTGTGGCATCAAAGCCAAAAGGTGCTTCATTTTGCGGTTCTTCACTACCTTGAAACATCCCACAATCTATGAGAATCTTCACCCCCTCAACCTCAAAAAGGTGACAAGATCCCGTCACCTGCTCTGTTGCCCCGTATGATGTCACCGTTGCCATCGCATTTACTCTCCCCTGTTTAAAGTCGTACTACTTTTTGGTAAGGTCTTAAAAAGTAGCGATAATAGATAATATAAAAGAGTATGCCAAAGTAACTCATAAGCCCAAATAAAATGAGCAAAACACCAAGATTGAAAAACTTTTTTTCGACTATGAGATGCGACTCATCAAGCAAAACACGACGAAAGCCATTGGCGTAGTACATCTCATCAAGACGCTGGAGTTTTTGCTCACGGCTCAAATCGTTTTGATCTCTCAAACGCTGCTCAAAACTCTCAAAAAGCTTCTCATTCTCTTTACGCGTTTTTTTGTCAAAAAAGTAAAACAAAATCCCCAATGGAAGTACAAAAAGCATAATGATGGTCGTCAAAATCCCTCACCTCGCGTTTTATTTAAGAAACTGTAATCGCGTTTTCTAAAGAAGCTCCTAATCTCGCTTTCTAAAGAAACTGCTTAATCGCGTTTTGTAGTCTTGCGTTTTTTACTTGCGACTTTTGTCTGCTTGCGAGTAGCTGGGGTTGAGCTTGTGTTTTTGTTATATTTGCGCTCTTTTTTCCCACTTGGGCGTTTGTGTTCGGATTTTAGTTTTACCTCATCTTCATCTTTTCTTCTCAGAGTTGGGTCTGGCTCAAAACCTTTTATAGTCTCTTGAGGTATCTTTTGTGCCATGAGGCGTTCTATGGCTTTTACGTCGTACTTTTCGTAGACATCAAGCAGCGTTATGGCCTCTCCGTCTCTTCCCGCACGACCCGTTCGTCCAACGCGGTGCACGTAGTCTTCGGGAATGGAAGGAAGCTCGTAGTTTATGACATAAGGAAGCTCTTCGATGTCAAGCCCGCGCGAGGCGATGTCGGTGGCGACAAGTACACGAAACTCCCCCTCTTTAAACTGGTTGAGCGTCTTTTGACGGTTGGCTTTTGTCTTGTCGCCATGAAGGACACCACACTTAAGCCCATCTTTTTTAAGCTCGTCTACAAGCATATCGGCACTCGCTTTTGTTCTGGTAAAGACTAGCACCTGAGGGAAGTTTCTTGAACCTATGAGATACGCCAAAAGCGGGGCTTTTTTATCTGCGTCTACAAGATACGCCACTTGGTTGATGGTATCGACCGTGCTATTTTTCTTCGCCGTCTCTACAAACGCGGGCTTGGTGAGAATGAGCTTTGAGAGCTTTCTCACCTTGTCACTAAATGTCGCGGAGAAGAGCAGTGTTTGGTGGCGTTTAGGGAGCAGCGGGTGGATCTTTCGTATATCTTTGGTAAAACCCATGTCAAGCATTCTATCGGCCTCATCAAGCACCCAAATCTCGACATGCTCCAAAGAGAGCCTCTTCTCTAGATGCTCCAAGAGTCTTCCAGGTGTAGCGACAATCACATCGACACCCTGTTTTAAAGCGCTTCTTTGCACCAAAAGATCTTTACCGCTGAGCAGTGCCATCATAGTGACATCCATATACTTTGCATACCCTTGCATATCTTCATAGATTTGAATGCTCAGCTCGCGTGTAGGTGCCAACACTACTGCACGAACACCGCCGTGAGTAGCTGGTTTTCTAAGCTTTTGAAGGAGTGGCAGCGCAAACGCAGCGGTCTTTCCCGTGCCTGTTTGCGCTGTTGCAAAGATGTCGTGTTTGGTGAGAATGAGCGGTATGGCTCGCGTTTGGATGGTGGTTGGCTCTTTGTAGCCTAGCTCTTCTATAGCGTTTAAAAGGGGTTTAAAAACCCCCAGTTTTTCAAATGACATCTTCACCCTTTATTGCATTTTAAGTCTAAAATCTTAACGCAACAAGACTTCCACTTTGATGAAAGCCAATCAATGAAACGCAAAATCCTTCTGAGTGCGAATATTTTTTTTGAGAGAAAATATGTTTTTATACTCTATGCGAAGAACCTCATACTCTTTGATGCCTTTTGGCAGAGTGATGCTAAACTCATCTCCCTCACATTTGCCAAGCAGTGCTTTTGCAAGCGGAGAGTGAATGGAGATAAGTCCATTTTCAGGCTCACTCTCCAAAACGCCGCACAGGGTGTAGTGCTCCTCTTCATCACTGAGAGTCTCCAAAAGTGTGACACTGCTGCCAAAAGAGACTCTCTGGTGAGTATGGAGCGATGGGTCAATGATTTGGGAGTTTTGTATCATTTTATTAAGATAAAAGAGTCGCTTGTCTATGAAACGCAGCTTCTCTTTTGCAGCCTGATAATCGGCATTTTCGCTTCTGTCTCCAAGGGCTGCGGCTACTAGTTTTTCATGAGCGACTTTTGGTTTTTCTTTCTCCAAAAGGTACTTAAACTCCTCAACGAGAAGATCGTACCCCTCAAGACTCATAGGCTCTCTCAAGAGGACTCCTTAATGAGAAAATCCCTCTATGTAGTAGGTCTCTTTGTTTTGTAGTTTTTTGAGTGAGACTTTAAACTTTTCACTAAAATGTTGCACTTTTTCATGCGCTTCAAGCGCGAGCTCTGGAGTTGGGGACTCTATCTTAATTTTAAAGTAGTTGTTTGAGTTTGAAAGAGCGACATATGCATTGTTGACTTTGAGATGATCATGAAGATCCATTATATGTTTTTGTATTTTTTCATATCCTAAGGTGTTTTTCTCAATTGCTTCTAGCTGATTTATCAGCGCCTCGTTAGGTGCATATCCAAGCTGTATAAGCATCGCATCTCTTTGCATATTTTTTATCCTTTTTTCTTGTAAATTGGCAATTATGGTAACAGCTTTTCGTAAATATTCAGTATGAATTTATCTACAGAGACTATAATTATGCCATCAACAAACTCACACAAAAAACAAGCGAGCAAACTATGACAGATGAGATACTCAAAAAGATCAAACAACTCCCACCGCTTCCAGAATCGGCTATGCAGATTGAAGCTGTATATCAAGATCCAGACAGTACATTTAACGACATGGTTAAGATCTTAGAAAAAGATCCACTCCTCACCGCCGACATTCTTAAAGCAGCGAACTCCCCGCTCTATGGTTTTTCTCGTGAAATAAACGCCATCTCTCAAGCCGTGGGGCTTTTTGGAATGGGCACGGTGCGAGGTTTTGCACTCGCTTCCATCGTCAAAAAAAGCTTCGCCTTAGACTTAGCACCCTATGGCATCACAAACGACATGTTCTCAATGCTCTCTAAAAAACAGCACGGACTCATGACCTCTTGGTGCATTAAAAAAGAGAACAAACTCTTAGGCATACTCTCTCCTGCTGCGTTTCTTGTAGAGATAGGAAAAGTGCTCATAGCACAGCAAGTGTTAGCAGATGACAAAGTCGCTCTTTTTCAAGAGCGTATCAAAACACTCGGCAGTGTTGAAGCTGCTGAGAAAGAGATTGTCGGAAGTGACACTCCTGAAGTAAGTGCCACAATATTTTCACAATGGAAGTTTGAAGAGGGACTTATAGAGGTGATCAAAAACTGTGAAGCACCACAAAATGCTCCAGAAGAGTACCAAAGAGCGGCAAGTATTTTACATGTTGTGCGTACTGCCGTGCCTATAAACGGTCTCATCACAGATGAGAGTGTAAACGCTGCAAAAGCACTTGTGAGCAGATACGCTCTTGATATGCCAAGCTTTGAGACAGCATTAGAAAACGCGAGACTCTAAAGAGTTGAAAAACCTTCTCATTAGACTCACACTCGGTGTGAGTGAAGTGGACATCACTGCGGACGAAATGGTTCATGTTCGCAGTTGGTATGCCAAAAACTACCTTACTAAAACAGACTCCATCTACAAATTTCACTCAAAATACCGTGCGGGAACCCTTGGAGTTGTGCAAAAAGGGAGTGCTTATCTGCATGTAATCGGTGAAAATATCCGTGACCTTTTCATCGGTGAGGGGGACATCGCCGCGGCAACGCAAGGTGATCTTATCATTGCACAGCGACTTCTTGGAGTACGTGGCACGCCCGCGGCAAAAGTCGTCGAGATCGTAGGTAGAGAAGAGAGCTATGGTATCGCTTACATCATAGAAAAAGATGCTCATCGCTCTTTAGTAGACCTTAAGACGCAGTTCCCAATAGGTGCCGAACTCTCACCAGAGGAGCTTCTTAGCCACAATGTCGGAGATGTTTTTAAGATAAGCAACCAAGAGAACAGAGTTTTAGAGTGTCTAGGCAACATAGAAGATCCTTCGGTTGATGAGAAGATTGTGCTTGCGCAGTTTAACAAACACGATGCATTTGAAGAGGATGTTTTAGCAATCGCGCGTACATTTACACCAGTTGATGCAACAAAATATCCCTCTCGAAAAGATCTTCGCTCCTTAGCATTTTGTACCATTGACCCCGTCACTGCCAAAGATTATGACGATGCCATCTGTTGGGATGAAGCAAACGCCACTCTTTATGTCGCTATCGCTGATGTAAGTGAGTATGTCAAACCCTTTGGAGCACTCGATGATGAGGCAATTTACAGAAGCTTCTCTATCTACCTTCCTCACAGATCCATTCCAATGCTCCCTCGCGAACTCAGCGAAACACTCTGCTCTTTGCAACCACATGTCGACAGACTCGCCTATGTTTTTGAGATTCATCTCGATCTCTCCACACTTGAAGTGAGTGGATCTTCCTTTTATGAAGCCATCATTCACTCCAAACGCCGCTTTAATTATGCCGAAGTAGACGCTTTTTTTGAAGGCAGACTTGAGGCAAAAAATGAAGAAGAGCAGCAGATTTTTGCCTCACTCACACAGCTCCAAAAAGTAACAGATGCCCTGCGTGTCAAAAGACTTAAAATCGGGTACAACTTCCGCTCTACAGAGATAGAGCTCACTCTTGATGAAAATCTTAATCTTCTCTCAACGCAAGAAGCAGAGGAAACGCCATCACACGCCCTCATCGAGGATTGTATGTTGCTTGCCAACAAAGAGGCAGCCAAACAGTTCGAGCGAGGGATTTTTCGTATACATGAGCCGCCTACCCAGACAAAACTGCAGATTCTCTACCAAGAACTCGCTGGAATTGGGATGAATATAGAGATAAAAAACTCCACCAAAGAGACTATCACACAGATTCAAAAACAGGCTGAGGCGATGGGACTGGCTTCAGAGGTCGACACCCTCATCATCCGCTCACAGATGCAGGCTCGCTATGCACCCCTAAACGCAGGACACTTCGGACTTGGATTTGAGCGCTATACACACTTCACTTCACCTATTAGACGCTACTCAGACCTCATTGTGCACAGGCTACTCAAAGCTATTGCGGCGGGTGACACTGAGGAGGGCTCTTATGTACTTCGCAACATCGAAGCGCTCTCTATGATCATCTCTCAAAAGGAGCGTGAGGCAAGTACCATAGAGGTAGAGTTTGCCCAAAGAAAATATGCTCGCTGGGCAGCACTCCATTTAGGAGAGGAGTTTCAAGCACGCATCAGTGGCACAGAACCA
>CAZJRG010000060.1:0-9536 GCA_964548435.1 uncultured Sulfurimonas sp.
CATCTCTACCATGAGCTTAGCGGCACATCGCTTGAGAGTGGTGAGTCTATCATGTTGATGAAATACCCATTTAAGACAAAACAGCGCAAAGAGGAAGAGACGTTTGAGATCATCATGGACGCCATCGTCTCCATACGCCGTGCAAAAGTGCTTGTCGATCTTGCTAACCAAAAGATTCACAAAGCCTATGTCAAAATAGATGGCGTTAGCGATGAAGAAAAAGCCATGATGTTGCCATTTATCTCAAAACTCGCCAAAGTTGAAGAGGTAGCGTTTAGCGATACAAAGGTGCCAAACGCGGTGAGTGACATCGCTGACAAGTGTGAAACATTTATACCAACCGACTCCATCGATCTCACGCCTATCATCTCAAAACTTGAAAAACAGGGCGAAAAGCTCCAAAAAGAGATAGACAAACTCTCATCTATGCTAAACAACGAACGCTTTGTCTCCAATGCTCCAGAGGATATTTTGGCTAAAAATCGTGAACTTCTAGCCGATGCACAGAGCAAAAAAACAAAAGTAAACGAGCAGCTAAGCTCACTCAAGGGCTAGCGTGTTTGACATAAAAACCTATGCCTCGCCCAACATCAAAAATGACCTCCTCTCAGGTCTTGTCGTGGCTGTGGCACTCGTTCCAGAAGCCATCGCGTTTAGTTTCATAGCAGGTGTGAGTCCAATCGTAGGACTCTACGCCGCGTTTATTATCGGACTTATCACCTCTCTCATAGGTGGCAAGCCTGGGATGATTAGCGGTGCTACGGGAAGTGTAGCAGTTGTTATGATCGGACTTATGCTCGAAGCAAATTCAAAACTGAGTGGCGCTGGAATGGTGGGTGAAACACTCTATATCCATGCACTTCACTACCTTCTGCTCGCAACTATTTTAGCTGGTCTTATTCAGATTTTTTTTGGTCTTTTCAAGCTAGGAAAATTCATACGCCTTGTCCCTCAGAGCGCTCTGTATGGCTTTGTAAATGGGCTTGCAGTGGTCATTGCGATGGCACAGTTTAAGTTTTTTGAAGGGCAAGGTGCGGCTATGTATATTATCGTGGCGATTACTATGCTCATTATGTTTCTCTTGCCAAAGTTTACAAAGGCTGTTCCCTCTGGACTCATCGCCATAATTACCCTCACTCTCGTGGTCTACTTTTTTAACATCGACACCATTACAGTAGGCTCTTTGGCTAACCTCAGCGACTTTAGTGGCAAACTCCCCGAGCTCATCATTCCCCAAACACTCTTCTCTCTTGATGCATTTATGATGGTATTTCCTTATGCGCTTATTATGGCTCTTGTGGGGCTCATTGAGTCGCTACTGACACTTGCTGTATTAGATGAGATGAGTGGTAAACGCGGGAGTGGAAACCAAGAGTGTATTGCCCTTGGTTGCGGGAATGTCGCAAGCGGTTTTTTTGGAGGTATGGCAGGGTGCGCCATGATAGGACAAAGCATCATAAACTACACTTCAGGCGGACTAGGACGTCTCTCCTCTTTTGTCGCAGCAGTTGGTCTGCTGCTACTTGTGATCTCTTTTACAGATCTTCTAAACGCCATTCCCGTAGCTGTATTGGTAGGTATTATGTTTATGGTGAGTATTGGCACATTTGAGTGGGCAAGTTTCTCTCACTTTAAGCATATGCCGCGTTCAGATCTCTTTGTAATGCTCAGTGTAACCATCATTACAATCTTAGAAGATCTTGCCATCGCCGTCATTGCAGGTGTTATTATCTCTGCACTCGTATTTGCTTGGAAGCACGCTCGCATCTGGGCTAAAACGCACACCGAAGCCGATGGCACAAAGGTCTACACCCTAGAGGGTCCGCTCTTTTTTGCAAGTGCGAGCACCTTTAGCGACAATTTCGAGATTGACAGAGACCCGCCAAAAGTGGTCATTGACTTTAAAAATGCAAGAGTGCTTGATTTCTCAGGTGTTGAAGCCATCGATGCCTTAGTCAAAAAGTACGAAAAAGTAGGTAAAAACCTACTCCTTCGCCATCTCTCATCTGACTGCAAAGCTATCCTCAAACATGCAGGTCCCCACTGTAGCTATGAAGAGGATGACCCAACCTACAAAGTAGCGTATAACTACTAAACGCTACTCCTCTACAAGGTCGGCTTTTGGCTCTCCAAAATAGTAGCCTTGCGAGTAGTCTATCCCCATGGAGTGTATCTTCTCTTGAACCGCCGCATTATGAACAAACTCGGCGATGATCTTTATCTTGCTTTTTTTGCAGATGGAAATGATGCCCTCTACGATAATCTGGCTATTTTCATCCTCTACAATGTTACGGATGAACTGCCCATCGATTTTGAGATAGTCTGGATGAATCTCCAAAAGTCTTGAGAGATTAGAGTTTTCCGCACCAAAATCATCAATGGCGAGCTTAAACCCTTTTTGGCGCAAGGACTCAAGCTGCTTCATGGTCGTACCGCTATCGAGTGTGGTGATGTCTTCGAGCATCTCAAGCACCACTCGCGATGGGTCTATGTCATATTTTTGAGCATTTTTGAGTAAAAAATACTCTAAATAGTCAAGCAAAAAATCAGACCCAGCGATGTTAATAGAGAACTCATACTCAGTACCACTGAAGCGTTTAAAACTCTGCATAATGAGTGAGCGTGTCACATAGGAGATGTTTCCCGTAACACGAGCAGCATCTAAAAAGTAGTAAGGCGAGACTATCTCATCAGCATCACGAAGACGCGCTAAACACTCATACTTCTCTATTTTTCCTGTATGATTATTTACAATGGGTTGAAAATATGCCAAGATATCTTCATTTTCAACCGCCTCTTTTATCTTTAAAATCCAGTAAATATTGCGTTTTTGATTGAGTACATAGGGAGAGTTTTCATTATATATGGCGAAATGGTTTCGTTTAGCCTTACGCAACTCTTCAATAGCACTCTCTGCTTGAGAGATGTTTTTGAGTCCCACACCTTTTGAAACGCCTATGCTCACTGAAACACGCAGCTCTATATCATCTATAGAGAGTTCTAGCTGTGAAAAAAAAGACAAAATAGCTTCAGAGATAGCCTTAATCTCTGACTCTTTAAGCGACTCTCTCTCAAGAAGGACATATTTATCGGAGTAGAAGTTATAGAGCATAGCACTCTCAGGTTTTGCCATCTCAAGATAGTAAGCGAGTTCTTGGAGCACTCTGCTTCCCATCTCGTACCCATAAGCATGGTTGATGTTTGAGAAGTTATCGATGTTTACAAGAAAGAGTGTGAGTGATTCAGAGGTTCTCAGCCTAGCAATGAGGGCATCGTATGTACCAATAATATGAGCTTGGTGTCCAAGAGAAGAGTGCATCACCCCTCATCCTTCTTTACAAAAACAAAGCTTTGCGGGATTATGGACTTATAACGCGGCATACTTTGTCCAATATTGGCATTGACATAGGTGGGATCAGCTATAACAAGCTTACTATTTGCAACACTTAAACTATCGCCAACCATTGGAATATGGAGTGCAGTTGCCATGTGGTCGCTGTATTTTACACCTACAACACCAATCTTGAAAAGTTTTTTAACAAGGTAAGCATAGAGTACAGATCTATCTTCGCAGTCGGAATAATCATAGACAAGTGTCTCCTGTGCAAACATCACCTTCTCTCTACCAAACTGCTCTTGATCCACTTTGTACTTAAACGCAGACTGTACGAAATGTAAAACAAAGTTAAGAGCATCACTTGCCTTTTTCCCATCAATGTAGCCTTTTAAACCTTGAGCGATCGCCTCGTAAGTTTCACTCTGCATAGGAGCATTAAAATACGTCTCATAGTCAGCCTGCGGATAGGTGTTCATAAACGCAATAAGATAATCATTGTAGGAAAATGCGAGCTTATACTCTTGATTTTGACGCGAAAACTTAAGCTCTTTTTGTCGTAGCTTTTCACCTAAGAGTGGAAGTTTTTTCATTGTAAGATCGAGTGCTTTTGTTGCGTTTGGATAGTTTTGTTTATATGTATAGATACGTTTTGAACTCTTTTTTGCATAATCTTCTAGGAGATAAAACTCCGCACCCTCAAATGTATAACGCGGTGTAGCATAGATGATTTTTTGTGAGTGATGGAGTAGATATACATGCTGTGCATAGATACCTACTTTTACATTGTAACCTAGCTTTGAAAGTAAAAACCATGTGAGCAGTTTCGCATCATCTTCTTCTTTCATAATGGCGTTTGCAAGCTGTTGCGTTAGTAGATACAGACCCCAATCACCAAGCTCAAGACCTTCTTTATAGGCTTTTAGATCCGATAAAAGTGGTTCATACTTAGCATTTGCAGCGGTAGTGAAAAAGTTTGCTACACCCGTTTGTGCACGAGGAAAAAACTTCGCTTTTTTAATACTCTCATCGAGATCAAATCCAAGCTCTTTACCAAAAAAATGGAGTGTAAAATCTTTTGGTTTAATCTGAACTTGAGGGAGTGTTTTTGGCCCCTCTTTGAGCTTTATAAAGACCATGGGACCAACCTGTTTAGCTTGTGCAGGTGCAGCTTGTTCTATGGTTTTTGGTTTGGGTTTTTCATACATTTTCCATGGCGTCTTGGACTTATATGCCTGCCACTCTTGAAGCAAGAACTTACTAAATGCACTATCTTGCTCCTCTTTGTACTTCACAAATGTCTCATTTTGCTTGCGTTTAAAATCTTCAAAACTTCCCCAAGCTGAAGAGACAAAAACAGAAAGTAAAAGGGCACTAAAAAGGCCAAGCTGCTTGAATGATTTTGGTTCCCCACCCCTGTTTTGTAGCACGATCTATCTCCCCTTGCGTTTTATAAAGTATCTTTGCATCACTCATCTGTGTTGAATTGATGCGGTTGTTCTGGTCAATATCGTATGGGCGAATAACACCACTAATCTGTACGACCTGCTTCTGCTCATCAACTAAAATCTCGCGAGCACCCTCGATGAAGTAGTTACCATTTTGAAGCACTTTGACTATTCGTGCAGTGACGGTTGTAGTAAACCTAGCATCTTTTGTGGCACTTCCAGTACCAGCAAAAGCAGTTGTTGAGTTTGCAGTATACCCAATATCACTAAAACCATTAATAAAATCGGCACCTTTTTGCACTGTCGAATTTGCCAAACCAGTAGTTGAAAGTATTCCACCACCAAGTGCAGACTGATCAGCCTCACTGAGGTTTTTCGCTCCTACATTTGAGCTTGAAGCCGTCTCAGAGATGACAACGGTCACAATGTCGTTTATGTGCATCGCTTTGTGATCTGAAAAAAGCGGATTTTCTCCTTGCCCAAAGATGCTTCCTGTGCTTGTATAATCCTTCTCATCTTCACGAGCTGGCATCTCTTCTACATATTTTGGTGGCTCAAAATTGATTTCAGGGTCAGTAAGCTTTGCGGTACAGCCACTCAAAATAAGGAGTGTCAAAACAAATATAAAAATGGTGAGTGTCTGTATTTTCATAGTTTTCTCTTTGTTGTGGGGTTCTCTTTGGCTATAATTAGAGCAATTTTAGTTCCAAACATTTTATCCAAGGAGACATGATGAGTTTAAAAGAGACTATAAACGCAGATCTCAAAGAGGCAATGAAGGCAAAAGATGTCAAGAAACGCGATGCGCTGCGTTTGCTTACTTCGGCTTTTAAACAGATAGAAGTCGATGAGAGAAAAGAGCTTAGTGATGAGGATGTGATAAAAATCATTCAGACACAAGTCAAACGCAGAAACGATGCAGCTGCACAGTACAAAGCAGCAGGACGCGAAGATCTACTGCAAATAGAGCTCGATGAGATAGCCTGTTATGAGGTCTATCTTCCAGCACAACTCAGCGATGATGAACTCAAAACAAAACTGCAAAACATCATAAAAGAAGTTGGAGCGACTTCGCTTAAAGATATGGGAAAAATAATGGGTGTTGCGACTCAAGAGCTCGCAGGCAAAGCAGACGGTAAACGCATCAACGAAGCTATAAAATCACTTTTGGCTCTCTAAGAGGATTTGCCATCCTCTCTACCAATCATCTAAAAGCTCTATTTTTTGGCTACTACTCACCACTTCTGGCACTTTTTGATCTTCGTTGATAAGTGGCTCAACCACTTTACTCTCTACACTCAAACTAAGGCGCTCCTCAAACTCCAACTCTAAACCCTTAGAGGTCATGACAAACCCTTTTACATGGAGCTTTCCATCATGTATCTCTTTGTGATGCTCTTTACAGAGCGGTACGAGGTTATGTCTATTGTCTTTGTGAAAATGCCCTATAAAACCTGCACTATCGGCAAGGCTCTTATGAGCTATATGGTGCACATCTTCAGCGACACTGCCACAGATGACACACTTCGTCACAATAAGATCTTTGTGATACTTACTTGTCTTTTTTTTCACCAAGAGCTCAAGCTCGTCAAAATCATTGGCTAAACGCTTACGAATAGCATTTGCAGCTTCTAAAAAGTCGCTGTCCATATGAAGGGATTTTGCAAACTCCAGACCATAAACGCTGCTTCCGCTTCCAGCTTGCAGCACCCTGTTAAAAAGGAGTGCATCTTTTTGCGGATCGTACTCTACGCTTAGATGCAAATCAACCACATTCTTGAGTGCTCGAATCTCTTGCATCGTGGAGAGCTGATGCAGATGTGTCGCAAAAAGGAATAGAGAACGAATGGTAGAGAGTTTTTGTATCGCCGCAGCCACAATCGCCACACCTGAGAGTGTTTCAGTTCCATGACTAATCTCATCTCCAAGGACCAAAGAGCGAACGGTAGCGCGATTAAAAATATTTTTGAGCTCAAGCATCTCTACTGCAAAAGTAGAGAGTCCTTTGGCAAGATTGTCTTTAGAGACAATACGTGTAAAGAGCGAATCAAAAAGGGTGAACTTCATCGCCGCAGCACTCACAAAAAATCCTGATTGTGCCATTAAAATAGCGATGCCTATACTCTTCATAAGAGAAGACTTTCCACTTGAGTTGATCCCATAAAGCAAAACGCCATTGACATCATGACCATCGTGTACCTTAAGATCAAGCATCACACTCTCTGGATGTGGCAGATCAAGATACTCTCTTCTTCCCATCACAATATCATTTGGCACATAGAGTCCACCGCGCTCTTGGATCTCAATGAGAGGGTGACGAAGCTGCATTATCTGCATAAAGTTTTCATCTCTTGGCGCATCTACAATCATGGGACGAGAGTGTTTGTAAACTTCTGCAACCTTAGCTGAACTCACCCCTACGTCTAAATCCGAAATATAGTGAATAACACGATCAAAAAGGAGTGCATAACGTCGTTCAAAAACCCCTTGCAGTGCCACATAACGCTCTTTAACCAGAGAGACAATCTTACGACGGTTTTTCATAATAGCATCTGAGAGATTGTCAGTAAACGCAGAGCTGATTTTGACTGAGTTTGTCAATTTTTTTACACTAAACTGAGCAAATGTTTCATCTTTTTTAAATGCCGCTTCAATGAGAGCATAACGATTTTTGCTCATAGAGATATAGTAGCCCTCCTTCTCAAGCAGACCTAAGGTAACGACTCTCGCACTATTTTGTATATTTGCTTGTGTAAGCAGTGCCTCGATCTTGAGCATAATATCCTCAAACGCAATGAGCATAATGTTATTTTCTTTGACTAAAGTATCGACTGCCTCATCTACACCTGGCATCAAAAAGTTCTCATCAATAGTTGCGTTTGTAAAACGTCGCGAAACATCTAAATCGATACGCTTTCTTATATCTCTCAAAAACTCCTCCACCTCACTCTCATGAAAAGGAGTACGCTGAATTTTGTGTTTTTTTACATAGAGCATCAACTCTTTGACACTCTGCATGGAGTCATAAAGATGATTCATCTCAAAAGGGTGTAAACGCGAAAGAGAGAGTCGTCTTGAGAGACGCTCCAAATCATAAATACCTCGCATCGTCTCATCAAGATAGCGTGTGTGTGAGGCGACACGCTCTATAAGATTGTATCGACGAATAAGCTCCTCTTTTTCCAAAATGGGATTTAAAAGCCGCTCCTTGAGTAAACGCCGCCCTATTGCAGTAGCGCTTCTATCCATCATTTTTAGGAGTGTAAACTCCTTTTTATCTTTAGAGATGATCCCCATCTGCTCTAATGCAGAGTTTCCAAGATACATAAAACGACGATTATCTATCAAACGCGGTAGTGCCATTTTTTGCACAATGTGATAATCATGCTCAATGACAAAGTGAATCAAAATAGCTAAAGACTCCGTTATCATTGGAGAGCGTTCAAGATCAAGATGCTCTATGGGCGAGAGGAGTGAAGCTATCTGATACACCTCTTTAAAGAGTTGGTTTTGAAACTCTATTTTTGGACGTTCGTTGTTGATGGAGTAGTGATAGTGCTCGGCTATCTCGAGATAACTTAAAACGTGGCGCGGATCCTCGACACCATCTAAAAAAGTAAGAACAACCTCACTGGTTTTGTAGACATTCAAAAGGTTGAAAAGCTCATCTAAAGCATAGGCAGGATCTTCACTGGTCCCATGTGTCTCGTAGAGCCAAGTCTTACCAGTGGTGACATCTATCGCACTATAACCTACGGTGTAAATATCTCGAAACTTATCGATAAGCAGAGAGACAATGTAGTTTTCGTCATTGTCTACAATATGTTCAAAATTGGTTCCAGGAGAAACAATCTGTGCGATATAGCGGGAGATGTTTGGAGGTGTACCTTTTTGTCTTACAACAATCACAGTATATTTCTGCTCAGCGATAACACGGCTAAGATAACGCTCAAAACTTACACTCGGCACACCTGCTAAAAGCGGATTTTTATCTGAATTTTCAATAATGTTTTTATTTTTTTTAGTGAGCTGAATGTTGAGTAGCTCTGCTATCTCTTTGGCTTTTCCGATCTGCTCTTCATCATTATTGATCTCATAAACCTCAAAAAAACTCCCAATCTCCATAAATACAACACTATCTTTGCCATATTTTGCTTCAAAGTAGCGTTGCAAATCAAAATATGTCTGTGTTAAAAGTTTCTCTTTGTTGTTTAAAATATCACTAATATCGGATGAGAGCATGAGGATTTATATTCGCTTTTTTAAAAATTTTGAGATTATAGCACAAAGTAATTAAGAGCCTTATAGAGGTCGTTTGAAGAAGTTTTATTCTTAAAAAAATATGGAGGAAAAAGTGGTGCCGACACGAGGATTTGAACCCCGGGCCTGCTGATTACAAATCAGCTGCTCTAGCCAACTGAGCTATGTCGGCAAATATATTTCAAAATCTAAAACAACACAGAGTGATAATTTTAAAATTTTAAATGAAACAATCAAGAAAGTAGTGGCGCGGTGGACGGGACTCGAACCCGCGACCCCCTGCGTGACAGGCAGGTATTCTAACCAACTGAACTACCACCGCGCATAAAGATGCTTATTAAAAGGAAGCAAAAAACTTGTTTTTTTGATTTAGTTGTGCTGAAGTTTTAAGCGAAGTGTACTCTAATACATGAGCTTGAAACTGAAGTGCAAATAAATAAAAAATGGTGGGCACTACTGGACTCGAACCAGTGACATCTACCTTGTAAGGGTAG
>CAZJRG010000061.1:0-9488 GCA_964548435.1 uncultured Sulfurimonas sp.
TAGAATTACTAACGCTGTGTCTTCTTTTTTATAAATGACTCTGTAAGAGCGAAGTTTTAAACGATAAATCTCTTCACTATGCCCTTTGAGTTTTTTAATGGTTCCATTTTGCATAAGTGATAATTCATAGTCATTATTAAAGTTAGAGATAAATTCAATGAGAGAGTTTTTGATAAATAACAGATTAGTTTTATCTATCTTTTTCAAATCTTTTTTTGATGGATTAGTAAAACTTAAAGTATACAAATTATATACCTAAGTCCTCAAATGCTTCTTCAATAGAGTATCTAACTCCGTCATCTTCAGCTAATCTTTTTTCAGCGACTCTTAAATCAAGATAATCAAAATACATCTCTAAAGCCGAAACTATTATATGGCTTTTTTTCTCGTGAAGCTCTTCGGCATAGCGATTTATGTCGTCATTTATAGCCGATGGCAGGGTAATGTTTAATCTTACAGTATTCATTGTGTCACATCCTTTTTAAGTGCACTATTATACACACTTTTATACACAAAGTAAAAATCTTTAGCATAGTTTTTTTTCGAATTTCTAACGCTCCACCATCAACAAAACTCAGTTCTACTAAAAAAACTCCAAAGTATCTTCATCACTCACTTTGACCGTCGCATCTTCTTTAAAGATCATCTCTAGCTCTAAACAGGTGTTTGCAAACGAAGCGTCAAAGTAGTGGATGTTTTGTGCATTTTGTTTGATGAAAACGAGATTTATCCATGTATCAAAATCGGCGAGCATGGCGATGAGTATGTCGATGAAGAGTTCGCGTTTATCTTCGTCTTGGAGCTGTGCATCGCTTAGTCCATCGACAAACTCTATGAGGTTTGTCGCTGCGTTTTGCGCGACTGGAAAAACCCCGAGCGTGTTTATGGTGCACACCAAAACGCGAAGTGCTTCGAGCACCTCATGTAAAACGCCGCGAAGTGCAGGAGTGTTTGAGTGGTCTACTCCGCACAGAGCTGCTTCATACTCGGCGATCTCTTCACGAAACTGCTGAATTTTGTCGCTTCCAAAGGAGTCAAGCTCATTGACATCGACATTTTCCATCTCGCCTACACTGCTACGGATTTGGTACTTTTCCACGAGAGAAATTTTTGGTTCCTCTTGAATCACCTCTTTTTCTTGAGTACCTAGTTTTGGGGTGCGGCTCTCTTGCGTTTTAGTGAGTTTACGTATCTCATTTTTACGCGCTACACTCTCTTTTGCCATCATCTCAAGCTGATTGACATAAAAATCGAGCAGCTTTTTTTCACTGATCTGCGATACAACTCGTTCAAAAACTACAAGCAACTCTTCATCTTCACATGGTGATTGTATGAGCGCTGCCATACCATGAAGCAAAAGCTCTTAGAGCGGCTTACAGGAGTCAAGTGAACTCACCACAATAATCTGCATTGCGGGCTCTTTTTCTCTTACTTTGCGTACAAACTCTACTACACCACCCTCTAGATCATTGTAGTGAATCACAATGAGATCAACAGGCTTTTGTGTTTGTGTACGAAAAAAGAGATAGGACTCTTTGAGTCCATATTTTGTAGATGTTGTTCCAAAAAACTCTTCAAATTTTTCTTTATAAAATGGCTCTGTATCTCTGTTGCTCTGGACTATTAGCAAGTGCATATTTCTGGCATTTTCTTTAATGATTTCTATTTTTCTTTTCATTTTAAACTCCTAAATTATTTATATGTGGTGCTACTTCACTTATGAGCAGCTCTCTCTCCACTGCGCCCATCTCAGTTGCAACTCGTGGCATCCCATAGACCACAGCACTCTTGGCACTCTCAGCATAGGTGTGTGCTCCTGCATCTTGCATCATCTTAAGACCTAGCGCACCATCGCTTCCCATTCCCGTGAGCAAGTATCCCGTGGCGTTTTTGCCTGCAGCCTTTGCCACAGACTTAAAAAGCACAGTGATGCTGGGCTTGTGGGAGTTCACCTTTGGAAAGTCACGCAGTCGTACCTTGTAAACGCCACCTAGCTCATAAACCTCCATGTGGATGCCGCCAGGTGAGATAAGGACTTGACCATCTTTAATGGTGTCATCGTTTTGTGCCTCTTTAATAAAACTATGTGGTGCTATCTGGTTGAGTCTTCTGGCAAATGAAGCAGTAAAACCCTCTGGCATATGCTGTGTGACCACTGTGCCTTGATGGTTCTCTCTTAGACCCATCACAACCTTTTCAAGTGCCTGCACACCTCCTGTTGAAGCTCCTATGGCGACTATCTTCTTACTTGCTTGGAGCTTATGTGGCTCTTTTATGATCTGTACTTTTGGCATCTCCAACTTCTCCACGACACGCACATGTGCCTTGATGGCTGCGTTTATCTTCTCTATGAGCTCATCTTGATACTCACTAAAAAATGCTTCAAGATTTGATTTTGGTTTCTCTATGATCTCAACCGCTCCATAACGCAATGCATCGACTGCCGCATCAGAGCCATTTGCAACGAGTGTCGAGCAGATGATGACAGGAATTGGTTTTTGCTCCGAGATCTTTTTTAAAAAGGTGATTCCATCCATTTTAGGCATCTCTATGTCCAAGATAAAAAGATCTGGAAGACCCACCTTTTTAAAGACTTCAAGTGCATCTATGGGATTACTCGCCTCAGCAAGAAGCTCTACCCCTGCGATCTTAGAGATAACCCTTGAAAAGCCTCGTCGCACTGCCATCGAGTCATCGATTACCATTATTTTTGTCATCTAAAAAAACTCCACATCATCATCTCTTTGTGCTACAAACGCAGCTTCACGGTTCGTGAGTCTGCGTATCATGAAGAGAATGGTGTCTCGCAAGGAGGCTTGAAACACATAAACATCTGAGAAGATATGGTCAATAAAAAAACTCACCACATAACAGCGAATATCTTTTAAGATCTCAATAAGATAGTCAAACCCAACAAGAGTGCTTACATCGACCTGTTCAAAATCGTATATGCGTAAAAACGCACTTAACTCATCAAAGATCATCTTTATATGTTTGGTGTAGCGATGCTTGTCAAATATATTTCCTATAAAGTCCATCTCATCAGCAATCTCACAAAAAAACTCATGTCCCAACTCTCCACTGCCAAGTCTCTCAATCAAATCATCTAGACGCTCCAAAAAAAGCTCCACATCGCGTTTGTAGTGCTCTATATAGATGTTGACATCCTCCTCCTCTGTATGCTCTTTATGCATAGAGAGCGTGTGTGTAAGCTTGTATGCCATCAGCTTCATCTCAAGCGCATTGCTCACTTTTTTGTAGAGATCTTTAGGTGTAAAACCCTCGACCAAGACTGCATCTGCAGCGTTTATCATCTCACCGCACAAAGGATCATCATGCTCTTTTAAAATAAGTACAACTGCGATGTTTGCATCGAAGCGACGCACCTCTTCTAAAATGCGAAAACTCTCCTTGAGCTCTTGCGTATAGATGAGTACAAGATCGCACTCCATACCAAGCAGCATACCTGAGACGTTTGCGACTGCTTTTTCATTTACATTGCTGTATCTGTAAAACGCAAAGAGATCAAAAAGCTCTTTATGTTCACGCAGCAAAGCCCCATCATCATAGACCAAGAGCTCTGCCTTTGTGGCTAAGAGCGAGAGAAAGTTTTTGTATTTTTGCACACTCATGGAGCAACCTTTTGATAGATGGATGTATCTACTTGTTTTAAGTTTGGCAGAGCGATAGAGCGGAGATTTTCAGTAAGCGAGATGATGAGATAGCCTCCCAAATGCAGATTATTCAAGATGTTTTGCACCACTAGCAGCTTCGTATCATCATTAAAATAGATAAGCACATTTCGTAAAAAAATCACATCAAAGAGTCCTAGCTGCGTTTGTGCCTCAAGAAGATTTGCCTTGATGAAACTGACATTTTCTCTGAGTTTTGGGTCTATGAGAAACTTCTTGTCATACTCATTCTTCCCCTTTAAACAAAACGCTTTTTTATAAACATCGGGAATCTTCTCAACCCAAGGCAAGGGGTAGACTCCCGCTTTTGCTACGCGCAACACCTCAGAGTTGATATCGCTTCCAAGTACCTCATATCCGCCTGCTCGAATGCTCTCTAAGACCATAGCCATAGAGTATGCCTCCGCTCCTAAAGATGCAGCCGCACTCCAGACGCGAAAGTTTGCTTTTTTACTACTTGTGGCAGATGTTTGCAAGAAGTTAAAATGTGCGCTCTCGCGAAAAAAGTAGGTCTCGTTTGTAGTGATCTGATTTACCATCTCAGCGGCTTCATCACGGTTAAACTGCACAAGACGAATGTAGTCGCTGTACTTCGTAAGCCCATAAAATGTCAGTCGTTTCATCAGCCTGTTTTTCACAAGGCTCACTTTGGTCTCATCAAGCGTGATCCCTACAAGCTTAAAGACCAACTTTTGAATGAGTGCAAACTCTGCTTGTGTCAGTACAATATCTTGAACTATCATCGCATAAACTCCATCACCGCATCTTGAATAGTTTTAAAATCTATCTTGTTGATGAGCTTTGCCACTCTGCGTCGCATGAGCGACTCTTTTATGGTCGCGTTTGCCATATTTGTATGCACCACCACAGGTATGCCCTCAAAACACGGCTCTGATTCGAGATACTCTATAACATCCAAACCACTCTTTCGCGGCATCTCCAGATCGAGTAAAAAGAGCCCAATCTCTTGAGGATCCATAAACGCAAGCGCATCCAAAAGCGCGGCACCATCTTCAAATATCTTAAAACGCAGACCCATCTTCTCAAAATTTGTTTGTGCCATCTTTCTAAGCAGAAGACTATCATCTGCGAAGAGCAGAAGCTTTTGGCTTGGGGATGAAACTTCGCTGTGAAACTCCTCTGTCGTATAGAGATCATGAAGCAGTCTATCGGTATCAAAAATGGTACAAAGTTCTGTTTTTGATCCAATCTCAAGTCTCGCCACAAATGTGCTCAACTCATTCATACTCGCACTGCTTTGCATCTGCTTAGGTTCGATAGATACGATATCTATGACAGATTTCACTACCAGTGCGAGATATTTTTGTGAAAAATGGGTAAAGATAAGCATCTCATAGGCACTCTCGTCTAAAAGGGCATTTCCATACCAAGCATCAAAAATCACCACAGGAGCGATCTGAGATCTTATATCCATCATCCCTCGAATAAGCGGATTTTGATTGTTTTGCAGAAGTTTTGTGGCATCGTAAGCAAAGAGCTCCTCAACTTTTGCAACATTGATGGCAAAGAGTTCCTTGTTTGCGCCCTCAAAGAGTATGTACTGATTAGTCACGTCTGCGTTTGTAGTGACAAGTTTGATAAGATCTATCTCATCATCTAAAAAATCTAAATCATCCATGACCCCTCCCTTAATGTCGAGAGCTCTTCAAACGCCACTACATTTAAAAGCATCAAAACCAGAAGATACTCTTGATTGTAGTGCGCTACAGCAGCTACAAATTCAGATGCAACACTCAGTCCGAAACTTGGTGGTTTTTGGAGCATATCCTCTTCAAAAACCTCTATCTCAAGCACCTCATCGACAACGAGTCCCACACGATGCATCTGCTCTTCAAAAGGTATGTTTACTATGACAATGGCACTCTTTTGCGATGGCGTAAATGGCTTTTCATAAAGTCTTTGGGAGAGATCTATGACACCTACAACACCCCTACGAATGTTGCAAACACCCAAAACGCTAGGGTGCATCCAAGGGATCTTACTGATGCTCACAAGTTCGACGATCTCACTTACATAGGAAGCGTCTATGGCAAAGAGTCTCTCTTGAAGTCTCACCAGAAGATGCTGCGGACCCTCTTTTAGCGCCATCATCTCCTCATCTTCAAGGTGTAGCTCTTCAAACATCCTCACTCCTAAAAGCGCTCAAAATTGCTCAAATCAAATGTACCCTCATCATCGCTTGCGTCTCCGAGTGTATAGTCTTTTGAGATACGTGCTTGTGTAGATGGCGTTTGTACGTTTGTTTTGATGGAAGGGTTCACACCTTCGATGTTAAGCTGAAAAAACTTCATCATATCGGTGAGCGAAGAGGCTTGACCATTAAGCTCCTCGGCGATGGTCGCTAGACTCTGAGAAGAAGAGGCGTTGTCTTGGGTGACCTGATCGAGTTGATTCATAGCGATGGAGATCTGCTCCACACCTATAGCCTGCTCACTCGCAGCAGCGGCGATATCGCGCACTAGACTTGCCGTCTCTTCTATCTTTGGAAGCGCTTGTGAGATGAGCGAGCCCGCCTCTTCTGAGATGGAGACACTCTCTTGGGTGATGGTGCTTATCTCTTGCGCGGCGATTTGAGAGCGTTTTGCCAGTTTGCGCACCTCAGCGGCAACTACTGCAAACCCTTTTCCATGCTCACCTGCACGCGCGGCTTCTATGGCGGCGTTTAACGCTAAAAGATTTGTCTGGTAGACTATCTCTTCGATAACCTTAATGCGTTTGGCGATGTCATGCATCGCACTCACCGTTTTACTCACCGCTTCGCCTCCTTTTTGCGCCATTTGCGAAGCTTCAGACGCAAGAGCATTGGTCGCTTTGGCGTTTTGTGCGGTCTCAGAGACCGAACCGCTCATCTCTTCGATGGAGCTTGTAGTCTCCTCTATGGAAGATGCCTGTGTTTCAGCACCACCTGAGATGGAGCTCGATGAACCGCTCACCTCGCTCGAAGCGATGCTTATCTCGTTAGCACTCATCACTATCTGGGTGATGATCTCAGAGAGCGACTCCACAAAAGAGTTGATGGAGTTTTTAATAGTCACAAGATCTCCTGGCATATCGATGGAGATTTTTCTCGTAAGATTTCCGTTTTGCATCTCGCGAAGTGTCTCCCCGATGGCCGCCATCATGGCGTTTAAGACCTCGATGAAGCTGTTTGTGGAGAGCTTAATGGCATTCATATCTCCTGGAAGATCGGCGCTTATCTTCTCAGAAAGCTTTCCAAGACTCAGTTCGCCCATAACACGGGTAAGCTCTGAAATGGAGCTTTGCATCATCATGCTCAGACCATTAACAGACTCGGAGATTACCGCATAGTCACCCACATATTGCGTTTTTATCTTGGCATCAAAGTTTCCACGACTCATCTTAACGAGACTCTCGGTCACCTCTTGGAGAACATTGACCACCGCGTCCATTGTATCATTGAGACCTGAACAGATGAGTGCATATTCACCTCTATATTTGCTTGCGTTTAAGCGTACCGTCAGATTACCCTGACGCATCGCGGTTGTAGCAAGCCTTGCATCGACTGCGAGAGAGTGGAGCGAGTCGATAACTGCGTTTACAGAGCGCTTGAGTGTGTCAAACTCTCCATGATACTGTGTCGTCACCTGTGCCGAAAAGTCTCCGCCTGAGACACGCTGCATGACAGTGGAGACATCGCTGAGCACACAGGCGATGAGGTCAATGCTGTAGTTGTAGGCGTTTGCGATTTTTGCAGCACTCCCATCATAAGCCAGCATATTGATACGTCGCGACATATTTCCCATAAGCACCCCGCGGTTTACATCGGCGATGTCATGCTGGAGTCGTTCCATTTGTGCTTGCAGATCCGCATCGTCCAATGAAGCAGCTCTTGTAGGCTGTGGTTCGCATGCCATCACTGCATGAAGTCGCCCCATCTTGGCAAAAATGGGTGCAAACTCCTCGCTCTCCTCTTCGTACTCAGATACATCCTCACCTCTAAGAAGCGCATCCACCATGTTCTCGAGCGATTGCAAGTCTCGCAGGTGTCTTTTTTTCATCTTTTTTTCGCTTTTTTCAAACATCTTATCCCCTTGATTCCACATAAGTGTTTACTACATTTTTCAAAGCTCCAATGAGCCTACTTGTATCTTTATCTACACTCTTTAAGATCCCATCGAGTTCCCCTTCGCTCGCACCCTCTGCGGCTCTTTGAACATACTCTTTCATAAGCGAGTGGACATGGTTGTGGTGCTGGTGCACACGTGACCACTCAGGATGCTCGCTAAACTCCATGTTTTCAAGCATTTTGAGTTTTTTGCCAAAGTTGCAGCAGCACGAATCCACCACTTTAACATCTTTTTTTCCAAGCGCTACGCTACGAACTATATTGGTCTTAAAGATCATGTGGTCGATGTAGTAGCCGTCAATATCAATCTTAAGCGCATCGGCATTGCCTATGGCTTTTTGCATGGAGAGTCTATCGGCGAGCTGATCGTAAGTAACTCCACGCTCCTCAAGGTAAGAGAGCAGATAGTCGTAACACTCATCTACGCTATGTTTCTCTTCATACTCACGAAGCTCCTTGTAGAGCTTACTCACTTCAGATTTTGCGAAGTCATTGAGTACACGTCTGTATGAGGTGAAGTTTTTAATGACTCCATCTTCAAAAACAGGTGCCACGTACGCTTTTACCCAGTAGTAGTTGCCAAGTTTCGTGCGGTTTTTGACAAATGCGGTGATAGAGTTTCCGCTAAGGAGTCGCTCCCACATCAGCCTGTAGATAACGCGGGGCATATCACGGTGACGCACTATGTTGTGAGGTTGTCCTATGAGCTCCTCGCGGCTAAACTCCGCCACATCACAAAAGACATCGTTGACATAGACAATAACTCCTTCCAAATCTGTCATGCTCACTATGAGCTCATGCTCGCTAAAGTGTATCTCTTTTTCTTCACTTAGACTCATCTTCTACTCCTTGTTAAGTTAAATAGTGCTGGTATATCCATAATCAATGCAATCTCTCCGCTACCCAAAAGTGAAGCACCGTTAATCGCAGGTGCATTTTTAAAAAGCCTTCCAAGAGGCTTAATGACAGTTTGGTTCTCGCCATAGAGCTCACCCACAACAAGACCCATGAGTGCTCCTGCATACTTCACGACAATAATGTTTGTTCTACTACTCTCTTGCGACTCGTTTTGTTCATAAAAACTTTGAAGGTTGAGCAGTGGTATGAGCTGATCTCGAAGAGCAAAAAGACCTCCCTCTTGAGAGATAAACTCCTCCCTATACTCAATCACTTCGACAATCATATCAAGCGAAATAATAAAGTAAGACTCCCCCGCTTGAAATAAAAACCCATCAATAATAGCGAGCGTGAGCGGCAGACGAATAGTAAAACAGCTCCCATAACCCTCACGACTACTCAAAATAACATCTCCCTTGAGAGCTTCAATATTTTTTTTGACAACATCCATCCCAACACCGCGTCCTGAGATGTCTGAAACTACCGCAGCAGTGGAAAAGCCTGGAGCAAATATGAGCTGATATGCCTCTGCATCGCTAAGTTTTGCTTCAGCACTAATGAGCCCTTTTTGCACGGCTTTATCTACAAGAAACGCAGGGCTCAAGCCCTTGCCGTCATCCTCTATCTCTATAACAATAGAGCCTGAATCGGGGTAGGCTCTTAGTGCGATATTTCCACTCTCCGCTTTGCCAACTTCACGGCGAACCTCTGGCATCTCTATGCCGTGATCGACCGCATTTCTAAGCATGTGAACAAGGGGATCAGCGATCTTTTCGATGACGGTTTTATCT
>CAZJRG010000062.1:0-9345 GCA_964548435.1 uncultured Sulfurimonas sp.
GGCACTTACTGCAAATGCTCTCAAAGGAGATAGGGAGAGATTCTTAGCCGCTGGACTTGATGAGTATACTACAAAACCGCTAGTTCGTGCAGAGATAGTATCTTTACTTAACCACTTCTTGGCAGATTTTATCGTTGATAGTGAAGAGACAAGCGTTGCTACACCCCAGACTCCAACTCTAGAGAGTTCACCTATTGTGACTTCAGTGACATCAGAGCAGCAGAGTGTGGTAGAGACTCCAAAAGAGCCAGAAGAGAGTCAAGTGGAGACAGAGGTGATTGTTGTGCCAGAACCAATCATAGAGATGAGCGAGCAAGAGCCACAATCTTATAAAGCTGATATATTACTCGCTAAAAAGAGCCCATTTGAGGCAAAACTTTTTACAAAAGTTTTAGACTCGCTCAATTTTAGCTATGAAGTAGCACAAAACGCAGAGGAGCTGAGCGATTTGAGCAGTACAAATGCTTATAAAGTTCTTCTCTTTGATAAAGAGTGCAAAGGGCTTGATCTTGCAAAACTCTCTCAGAGTGTCGCATCACATAATGCTCAAAGAGATCTTGTGACTTCACTTATACTTATTACGGAGACTTCAGATCAGGATGATCAAGTCGCAAGAGCTTATGTGGATGAGACTATTAAAAATATCGTCAATAAAGACCTACTGCGTTTAGTAGTTGAAAAATTTATTCAAGGAAAGTAAAAAATGACACGAACAGATCTTGTAGTTCTCGCAGTTGATGATGATATGATAAACCTAAAACTTCTTAAATCGATGCTCATGAAGAGTGGGCATGTTAAAGAGGTAATAGAGGCAAAAAATGGCTCAGATGCAATAGGCGAACTTAAAAATCGTAAAGATATCGATCTTATGCTTTTAGATATTATTATGCCTGTAATGGGTGGAATAGATGTGCTAAAAGTGGTTCGTGCAGATGGTGGACTCCATCAGTTGCCAATCATCGTGCTTACCACAGATGAAACAAAAAAAGCTGAAGCACTCGAATGTGGTGCAAACGGTTTTTTAATGAAACCAATTCGTAACGATGAACTCTTTACTAAAATCGCTTCAATGATCGTTTAACTCCAGAAGAGCTCATACGCTTATACTAAAGCGTGTTTGAGCACCTCTTCAACCCTTTTGACCCCTATAATCTCCATGGCATCTTGTACCTCTTGTGGAATGTCTTCTAAATCGCGCTCATAATTTTTTATTGGGATAAGCACTTTTGTCATGCCTGCTTTGTGTGCGGCAATGAGTTTCTCTTTGAGTCCACCGATTGGGAGGACATCACCGCTGAGTGACACCTCTCCAGTCATAGCAACATCCGAGCGCACTTTTTTAGAGCTTAAAATGGAAGATATGACACTTACCATTGCAATACCTGCACTTGGTCCATCTTTTGGTGTCGCACCATCTGGTACGTGAATGTGCAGATCGTAACGTTTATAGACTTCACTTACATCAATCTCTAAACCTTCCTCTTTCTCTTTGCTTGAGAGTGGAATCTCAGAGAGATCGATAGGGAGTTTGTTCGTATCGATCAGTGTTTTTACAACACTCATAGCGATACGTGCAGACTCCTTCATGACATCGCCTAAGCTTCCAGTGAGTTGGAAATTCCCTTTGCCTTTGATGCGAATACTTTCAAGTTTGAGAAGGTCACCTCCTACGGCAGTCCAAGCAAGGCCATTGACAACACCAAGAACTGGAACTTTGTCTGTTTTTTCGATCTCAAAGACACTTTTGTCAAAGAACTCTTTGAGGTTTTTAAGGGAGATTGAGATCTTCTCTTGCTCTGGATGTTTGAGTATTTTACGAGCGACTTTACGGCACATCTCTGCTACTCTTCGACGTAAGTTTCTCACACCTGCTTCGCGTGTATAGCTATGAATGAGCTCTTGAAGTGCTGGCTTTGAGATGCTGAGCTCATTTTTGTTAAGACCATGGCGTTTCATCTCTTGCGGAATGAGGTAGCGTTTGGCGATTTCATACTTCTCTTGAGGCGTGTATGAGCTGAGGTTAATAAACTCCATTCTATCTCTAAGCGGTGCAGGAATTTTGCCTACATCATTTGCAGTGGCTATGAAGATGACATTGCTCAGATCAAGATTGAAGTTGAGATAGTAATCTCTAAACTCTGTGTTTTGCTCAGGGTCTAGTATCTCTAAAAGTGCTGCTGTTGGATCACCTCTTTGTGAACGCGAGACTTTGTCTATCTCATCGAGCACTATGACGGGGTTCATCTTTTTTGCATCGATGATTCCCTGCGTTATGCGCCCTGGCATAGCCCCAACATAGGTACGTCTATGTCCTCTAAGCTCATTGACATCTTCAAGCCCACCAAGGGCTATGCGCACAAGCGGACGTTTAAGTGCTGTAGCAATAGAGTTTGCTAAAGATGTTTTTCCAACCCCTGGAGGTCCTGAGAAACAGAGGATTGCACCTGCTGTCTTTTTGTCTTTGATTCCACGAAGCTCAAGGAGCTCTTTGACCGCAAAATACTCAACGATACGTTTTTTTGGTTTTTCAAGAGAGAAGTGATCGGCATTGAGTTGCGTTTCTACATGGTCAATGTGGAGCGCTTTTTTGGAGAGATCGCCAAATGGAATCTCTAAAACCCAGTCGAGATAGGTTTGAGTCATTGAAGCATCTGAAGAGTCTGGGTGCATGCGAGAGTAGCGTTCAAGCTGTTTTTTTATCTCTTTGTAAGCGTCAGCGCTCATCTTCTCTTTTTTGGCTTCAAGTTTTTTTCTATACTCCTCTAGCTCTTCATCACGGGAAGTATCAGTACCAAGCTCTTTTTGAATCTGTTTGAGCTGCTCTTTTAAGAAATACTCTTTGTTGACCTTCTCAATGTGAGTGTGCACTTTGGAACGGATCTCTTTTTGAAGCTTGTTCGCTTCGATCTCATCAATAAGAAAATCGATAAGATCCAAGAAACGCTGCTCTGTATTTGTCTCTATGAAGAGTTTGTATGCTTGCTCTTTTTTGAGTTTGATGGTGGAGCAGATAAGGTCGATGATGCGGTTGCTATCATGATTCTCTTCTATGGTTTTTAAAAGATCAGGCGGGAAGTAGTTGCTTACACTTGAGAGTGTACGTACCTTTTCGCGTAGAACCTCTAAGATAGCATCTATTTTAAGGAGATTGACCTCAGATGCTTCGATGACATCTACATGTGCAATGAGTGGAGATGTGGAGACTTCATAGAGTGACTTTGCACGTGCAAGCCCTTGAAAAAGCACTTTTACACGTCCATCTGGAAGTGCGACTTTACGCATGATGGAGCCGATAACACCAGCATCATAGAGAGAGCCATAGTCGCGTTTACCCTCATGAGAAGGTTTTGTTGGACAGATGATGACAAGAGTATTCTCTTCTATAGCTTTTGTAGCTGCTTTAATGTTACTTTCATCGTTTAAAAAAAGTGGAGAAATCATAAAAGGGTATAAAAAAAGATCATCCTCTGCGATTACAGGGATGTTTGCTGGAAATTCGCCGTAGTTGCTTAGCTTCATAGTTATTTTTTTTCCTTAGATTTTAGTTTTGCATATCTGTTGTGTTCGCATCGTCTTGCACTGAGTTGCGAGAGACGACACTTTGTGTATCTGGAATCATAAACTCATACCAGCTTGAAGTGCCATCACCCTCGAACCACTCTTTGTACCATGGGATGTTAGCACTATCGATTTCGTTCCATACGATCCATGGTTGCGGATCCAATGCTCTGTAGTAGGCAGCAGATTTTGGCTTATCAACCCTGTCATATAAAGAGGCGATGCTCTCATTGAGCGAAGCTTCAGCAAGTAAAAGATTTGTCGCCATAGTATCTACAACAGAATAATAAACGGAATTTGGGTAGAGCTTTTTGAAGTTTTCTGCCTCTCTTATCGCATCACTGATTAAGACCTGATCACGTCTTGGATTTGGTAGCGCCATATATTTTGCTTTGATCTTTAAAAACTCAGCAAACTCTTTTTCATTTTCATTTGCATAGCGTTTTACATACTCATCTAAGAAGTGCTCGCTTAAGAGATACTCCTCTATTTGCATGTGTGCTATGGCGAGTATCATGGTTGCTTCTGGAAGCAAAGGGGAGCTGATGTGCTCACCTTGCAAAGAGGCATAGTAGCTGTCCGCTCTATCTAAATCCTCTTGGGAGACCGACTCTACGATTTTTCCATACCAGTAAGCTGCGGGTTTGTTGTACTCTTCGACATCTTTTGAACAGCCGCTAAACATAAAAAGCAGTCCAAATAAAGAGAGTGTAAGAGTTTTCAAAGTGTTCATATAGGTAAATCCTCGTTGTAATTAGCCTGTTATTTTAGCCAAAAGAGTTAACTCTATCTTTAAACGCTACTGTGTTGGGCTAAAACCTCAGTTTGGCGATAGGAGAAGTTCAAACCAAAAGACAAATTTTGGGTATGAAATATTTTTCATCTCGTTTATACTCTCGCTACATTTTTTAAAGGAAAATAGATGCAAGTTGTTTTAACAATAGCAGGTTCAGACTCTAGCGGTGGTGCTGGAATTCAGGCTGATTTAAAGACTTTTGAGGCGTTTGGAGTCTTTGGCACGTCCGCCATCACCGTCCTCACCGCTCAAAACACCACAGGCGTGAGTGCTATCGAAGAGGTGAGTGTGGCGTTTATACAAGCGCAGATAAACGCAGTGCTCAAAGACTTTGATGTCGCCGCCATCAAGATAGGTATGCTCTACTCAAAAGAGATCATCGAAGGGGTGGGTGAGATCATAAAAGATCTCAAGATGCCTATTGTTTTTGATCCTGTTTTTATCTCAAAAGTAGGTTCGCCACTTTTGCAAGATGATGCTGTAGATGCTATGAAAAAGCTCTTTAAGTATGCCGCGCTCATCACACCAAATATGCACGAAGCGCAAAGGCTTTTTGGGTATGACTACAGTGATAAGAGTACACATCAAGCACTTTTTGATGCTCCGTGTCCTGTGCTTGTCAAACACCAAGTTATAGAAGAAAATGGCGAGCAAAAAAGTGCAGACATACTTTTTTTTAAGGGCAAGGCAGAGATTTTTACCTCAAAGATGCTTGAGACGACAAATCTTCATGGTACGGGATGCTCTTACTCAAGCGCTATTACCGCAAATATTGCACTAGGTGATTCACTTGTAGATGCTATTACTGCATCAAAAGAGTTCATCTATGAAGCGATAAAAAACGCACCAAATTTAGGTCATGGAGCAGGACCAATCAACCACAAAAAGGGGAGAAAATGTTAAGAGGTAAGAAGATAGCACTCTATGCCATCAGTGATGACGTACTCACGCCAGATGAGACAGTTTTAGAGCAGACAAGAGTTTCGCTTGAAGCGGGCATAGATATATTTCAGTATCGAAACAAGATCAAAACAGATGACGAGGTCAAAGATATTTGTATCGCGTTGCAAAATCTTTGTCGCGAGTACGGCGTTACTTTTATCATAGATGACAGACCCCACTTGGCAGCTGAGATAGGAGCGGATGGGCTACACATCGGTAAAAACGATATGCCAATCAATGAGGCACGTAAAATATTTCCCAAGGGAATTATCGGCGTTTCGTGTTATGCAAGCGTGCGAAACGCCGTTGAAGCCGAAATGGAGGGAGCGGACTATGTGGCGTTTGGCTCATTTTTTCCTTCGCCTACAAAACCAAAGTCGGGTATCGCTCCTATGAGCGTTATACAAAGAGCAAAAGCTGCGGTGAAGATTCCAGTTTGTGTGATAGGCGGCATAAATGTGAGTAATGTTCATGAGCTAGTCAAAGAAAAACCTGATATGATTTCTGTTGTTAGCGGCATTTATGAGGGCGATATCACTCAAAATGTTGAAAAATTTTTAAGAGAGTTGGAAAAGTAAAATGGTTTTAGCCGTATCGGCATGTCTTTTGGGGCATAAGGTTCGTTTTGACAAGGGACACAAACGCGATGATTTTGTGATGGATGAGTTGTCGGCTTACGCTTCGTATGTCCCTTTTTGCCCCGAAGATATGGCGTTTGGCTCACCGCGTCCATCCATCAGGGTCGTAGAAGTTAAAGGCGAGGAGCGCATCATCTCCAACAAAGATGGCTCAGATCTCACCGATGCGCTACGAAGTACCTCTTTAAAAGATCTCGACACTATCTCCTCGCATCCTCTTAGAGGAATTATTTTAAAATCCAAGAGTCCTAGTTGCGGGCTTGGGAGCGCGAAGGTCTATCTTGAAAATGGGTATGCATCTGCAAAGGGTGATGGGATGTTTGCCGCAATGTGCAAGGCAAAGTTTCCACTGCTTCCCATAGAAGATGAGGGGAGACTCTGCGATGCTTGGCTAAGAGAGAACTTCGTGATGCAGCTCTTTGCTTATGATGCATTTGAAAATTTTAAAGAGGGTGCGACCATCGGTTCTCTGGTGGATTTTCATACCAGAAACAAGTTTATGCTCCAGTCAAAAGATGAAAATCTTTATAGGGAGCTTGGAAAACTTGTCGCTAATCATGAGAAAAAACCCTTTACAGATATATTGGCTGAGTATGAACTGCTTTTTAAAACAGCCATTGCCAAAAAAAGCAGCGTGGGCAAAACACGTAATGTCTTGGAACACATGGCAGGATTTCTCAAAACGCAGCTAAGTCGTGAGGAAAAAGTCCTGCTGCATGAGCAGATAGATGACTGTGCCGCAAAGATTGTGCCGATGATCGTGCCACTCTCCACACTCAAACTCTATGCCACAAAGTACAAAATAGCGTATCTTTTAGAGCAGACTTTTTTAAACCCCTACCCAAAAGAGCTAGCTCTTCGTTCAAAGGTGGAGAGCCTTAGATGAGACGCATCCTCTGGTTTCGCAGAGACCTTCGAGTAGAGGACAATCCGCTTTTGAGCCTCGAAGGCGAGGTTTTCCCCATCTTCATCTTTGACACAAATATCTTAAACAAGCTCCCTGCCAATGACAAACGAGTGAGCATTATTTATGATGGCGTTTTGCGACTTAAGAGTGACTTGCAAACGCTTGGACTTGATTTGAAGATCTTTTATGGTGAGCCTCTGGAGATTTTTGCTTCGCTGCGTCTGCAGGATTTTGATGAGGTGGTGGCAAGCGGGGATTATGATGCTTACGCCAAAGAGCGCGATCGCGGTATCTCACAGTTGATTCATTTTCGTTATCTCAGTGACACCTATCTGCTCAAACCAAAAGAGGTGATGAAAAAAGATGGCTCGCCCTATCTGGTTTTTACCCCTTTTTACAGAGCAGCTCTGCCGATACTCAAGCAAAAAGATTTCACACCAACTCTAAACGCAGCCCAAAGACTCTACGACTTTGACTACACAAACGCCACTACTCTGGAGTCGATGGGGTTTACCTATCAAAGTCCCAGTTATGCTTACACAAACGCAGATGTAGAGTCATTTATAAAGAGAATCGCTTTGTATGAAAAAGAGCGAGACTATCTGAGTCTCAATGCCACTTCGCATTTGAGTGTGGCACTGCGTTTTGGGTTTGTGAGCGTGCGTTCACTTTTTGCTCGAGCATTGGCAAACCCCTATGGAGGTGCGTTTGTGAGGCAGCTTATCTTTCGTGACTTTTATGCTTACTTGCTTTTTCACTTTCCATCACTTGCATCACAGAACTACAAAGGAGGCTTCAATGGCGTTTGTGATGCGCAGAAGTTTCAAGCATTTTGCGAGGCAAGAACAGGTGTTCCTATAGTCGATGCAGGGGTGCGAGAGCTGCTTAAAACAGGCAATATGCACAACCGCGTTCGCATGGTGGTAGCCTCTTTTTTTACCAAAGATCTGCTGCTTCCTTGGCAGTGGGGGGAGGCGTTTTTTGCTACGCATTTGCTCGACTACGACGCGGCTTCAAACATACTCTCTTGGCAGTGGAGTGCTGGAACAGGCATAGATCCACAACCCTATTTTAGAGTTTTTAATCCTTACTTGCAGAGCAAAAAGTTTGACAAAGATGGCGTTTACATAAAAAAACATCTCAGAGAACTTCAGGGAGTAGCGGCAAAACAGCTCCACGATGAAGCGTATCTTTTAAACGCTACAATAGCCTCTTACCCAAAACCCATACTCAAACATAAAGAAGCCGCAGCCATAGCGATAGAGAGTTTTAAAAAAGGAGGAACAATTGATGTTTAAAAAATTAGCGCTAAGTACACTCTTTTTTGTGAGTGCTTTGAGTGCGCTTGATAGAGGGGTGCTCGATAAAGATGTCCTAGAGAGAATCATTCAGCCAAGAGTGAGTTATGAGTCTTCATACCTCAGTGATGCCGATGTGAGTGGCTCAAATGGTGGTGTGGCAGTCAAAAAAAACAGACTCCAGCTCAACAACGAAATAGTAGGACTCTCCTACACAAACTGGGCATTTGACTGGAGTGATGTTACAGCACTCCCTTTTGGAAATGGAGCGGAGGCGCCACTCGAGCAGATGCACAACATACGCTTTAATGTTACTCTCCCTTACTCTATAAACGAAAAGTGGTTTATGCTCACGCAGCTCTCGGCGAGCAGCACCTTTGAGCGAGAGATGGATGACTCCTACGGGGGCGGTTTTTTCAGTTTTGCCTCGTATAAGCTTGATGAGGACCACTCCATCCAGATGGGTGCTTTTGCCAACTATCACCCTGTAAGAACCTTTGGACTTCCTGTGATGAGCTACAGTTATAGAGCCAAAAGCAGAGACGGCGTTCAACTTATTTTAGGCTTTCCAAGAGCCTATGTTGGCTACTTTATCAACCCAAAAACGCTTCTTCGCGCGGGCATGATATTTTCCCAGTCACTCATCAAACTCTCTCGTGACTCCACGCTTCAAAACGATGGCTATGTCGAAGCAAAAGACTATATGTCCAACCTTGGTCTCTCTTATGAGCTAAGTGATAGTTTTCGCATCGAAACAGATCTGCTCTACTCCATCAAACGCGACTTCATTCTCTACAACGCAGCAGGCCAAGAGCAAAAAAGTTATGGCATTGATCCCTCTTTAGGGGTGAACCTGCGTTTGCGTTATCTCTTTTAAAAAGGATTTTTTATGAAATATCTATTCGCATTGGTCGTAGCTTTTCTCTTTTTGGGATGCTCACAAACACATCCGCCACTTAAAACAGTAGAAAAAGTAGAGATTAAGAAGTATCTTGGCGTTTGGTACGAGATAGCCCGCTATGAGCACTTTTTTGAAAAAGGGTGCAGTGATGTAAACGCCACTTACACACTCAGAGAAGATGGCAAGATAGATGTGCTCAACAGCTGCAACAAAGAGGGCGAAATTACTACTGCAAAAGGGATCGCTTACAACACAGACGAGAGTTATGCGAAGCTCAAAGTGAGCTTCTTCCGCCCTTTTTATGG
>CAZJRG010000063.1:0-9332 GCA_964548435.1 uncultured Sulfurimonas sp.
TAAAACACTATCAACGATTTTGAAGCTATCTTTGATGCCGAGTTTTTTATCGATAATAGAGAGTAGTTTGTCGTTTGGAATAACAACAATAGAATCACTCTCTTTTTTAAGTTCGGCAAGACCCTCTTCGGCAAGCTTGAGACGTTTGTTTCCTTCATATTTAAAAGGTTTTGTTACAACTGATATAGTAAGTGCACCAACCTCTTTTGCGATTTGAGCAACGACTGGAGCGGCACCTGTACCAGTACCTCCACCAAGACCAGCAGATATGAATACAATGTCAGCACCTGAGAGTGCACTTTTGATCTCTTCGTAGTTCTCTAGTGCAGACTCTTTACCAACACTTGGACGCATCCCAGCACCAAGACCTTTTGTGAGTTTAGCACCAATTTGGATCTTTGAAGCACCGTGTGTTTCATTTAAAACCTGTGCATCAGTATTTACCAATAGCATCTCAATACCAGTGATTCCCTCTTTGAGCATGTGACCAATCATGTTGCCACCGCCGCCTCCAACACCAACAGCAATAATTCTTGCTCCGCTTTGATTGCTCGCCTCTTTAACTACAAATGCATCCATTCTCTATCTCCTTTTTAAAATAACTGAGTAGCCCAGTTCCAAAATTTGCTTAAGCTACTAGGTCCCTCTTTTTTCTCTTTTTTTGTGATGTTTATGTTTATCATTTTCGAACTACTACTCTGCAACTCCTCTGAAGGAGGAGCTACAGGTATCTCTATCTCCTCTGCATTGAAGTTTGCTTTTTGTTGCACTGTAGGTGCTTCGTTTGTGTGTCTGACTCTTTTGTTGACATCTATCTCGTAGCGTGTGTAAGGTGTTGCTGCATAAAGTATTAGTCCTATGGCACTTGAGTATTCTGGTCCTCTGAGATTTTCAAAAAGACCATTCATCTCAATAGGGCGAGCAAGTCTTACTGGAAGAGAGCCAAATGTAGCAACCGCTAAATCTCGTATGCCTTCCATCTTTGAAAAACCACCTGTAAGAACCACTCCAGCCCCGAGCTGATCTTTGAGTCTACTTTTGTCAATAAACTGTGCAAGAATCATAAGTGTCTCTTCAACTCTTGCAAAAATAACATTATGAACCACTTCTAAAGAGACTTCATGCGAGGAGTTTTCATCCCCTATGACTGGAAGCTCTATGAGGTCATTGCTTGGAGTCAGTAGTGATCCATAAGTCAATTTGACTTTATCCGCGACATTGAGCGGTGTGTGTAACGCCATAGAGAGATCACTTGTTACATGGTTCGAACCAACACCTAAAAATTCGTTGTAGCGTATAGAGTTTCCAGAGTGAATTGCTATATTGCTAGTGTTTCCACCCATGTCAATAAGTGCAACCCCTAGCTCTTTTTCGTCCGAGTTGAGTGTCGCAATAGATGACGCATATGAGTTAAGGACTATGTTTTCTATCTCAACACCTGCACCATTTACTGCTTTGCGAAGGTTGTTAAGATTTGATTTTTGTGTTGTTATGATGTGCGTTTCTACTTCAAGACGCGAAGCATTCATACCCAGTGGATCTTCAATATAGTCTTGATCGTCTACTTTGAAGTTGTATGGAAGTGCATGAAGCACTTCATATTCGTTTGGAATGTTTGCATTGTAGAGTGAAGTGTGCATAACACGTTCTATCTCTTTGAGATTGATCTCTTTGGATTGAATATTGAGAATTCCACTAGAGTTTAGGCTCTTTGTGTAAGCACCTGAGATCGATACTATGGCAGTTTTTACATTAGTACCAGAGACACGCTTGGCATCTTCAACAGCTGTTTTGATCGATCGAGAAGCTAACTCAATGTTTGTTATGCTTCCTCTTTTGAGTCCTTGAGCTTTTGTTGTACCAGCTCCAGTTATTGAGATTGAGTTGTCGTTTTCGATTTGAGCGATAATTGCACAAATCTTTGTAGAGCCTACATCAATAGCTAAAACCGTTCTGCTCAATTTAAAGTCCTTGAATAAAAATCTCAGATGGATACTTGCTCTCTAAAGTCTTTAAAAGACCTTCGTTAAACAGAGCACCTTTGAGTCTGGTAATTTCATTACCATCACTGTTACTTTTGTTTGTTAGCAACTTTTGTTCCAAAATATCATAGATTACAACTTTTGAATTGCTCAATTGTACAAAAGAGCGTTTTTTATTGCTAACAAAGAGTTTGTTTAAAAACTCTCGTGCTTCTGTTTGCGTTAGAAGTGTGAGTTTTTCAGTTTCACTATAGGTGAAAAAATCACTAATAGTTCCATCAAAACCACTAAGAGAAGCATTTGCTTTTTCTATAAGCTTTTTTTGCTTTTCCTGAGATTCATAGAGTGCTTGTACCTCTGTTTTTGCCTCTTCAAAGCTTTTGACCTCTGAAGGATTTACTTTTACAAGTTCAAATATATGATAGACACCATTAATTAAAATTGGTTTCATAAACTTCGAACTTTCACTCAGCTGTGAAACTTTTTCGAGAACTTCAGGTGTAAAAGGGTTTGACGAAGCAGAGATGGTGACACTCTTTAAAGGCTCTTCTTGTGTGAGTTCACCTTTTTTGAGAGCAATATATTTTCTCAAAGCTGCATCTTTTGTCTCTTTGTTGTTGAGTTCACTCAGCACTTCGTTTTGAGCCACTTCGAGTGAAAGAATCTTGCCTTGCTCATCTTTGAAGTGCATTTTGTTAGCTTCGTAGTGCTCTTTTATGGTTTGTGCATCAAATGATTTTGTGAGTGAATCTTGTGTTGTATATCGCAAATCATAGCTCACTTCGCTCATGAAGTTGTTGCGTTTCTCTTCCCAAAACGATTTAAGAGCTGTTTGGTTGCTATCTAAAACTATTGAGTCTTGAGTGAGAACTTTATAGCTGATTTTGTCAGCAATTTGCGAAAGTGTTTGTAGAATTTTTTTCTCATTTTCTGATGCTTCAATTGGAAGAAGTGAAAGTGTTTTCATGATCAGTAGATTTTTTTTGAGATCTCTTTCGTACTCTTGAGTTGTCAGTCTGTTTTGTGCAAGAACATTTTTGTAGAGCTCTTTGTCAAAAGCACCATCAGTGAGAAAATACTCTTGGGTTTGGATCGCTTTTATAAGCTCCTCGTCGGTTACTTCAAGTTCGTAGGATGCTGCGAGATTTAAGATGAGAGCTTGCTGCATCAACTGATCAAGTGCCTGTTTTTGTAAACCAAACTGCTTTGCTTTCTCTTCATCAAAGTTGCCACCAAACATAGCGCTGTATTGTCCATAAAGATTTGAATAGGTTTTTTGTAGCTCCCCCATTGTTATCTCAATGTTTCCTACTTTGGCAACGGCTCCAGCTTTGTCACCATAACTATACTGTCCCCATCCTACAAAACCTGCACCTACAAACGCAATAGTGGAGATCCAGATTGTTATTATGAGCCATTTTTTGTGCCTTTGCATCCATGTGATCATATGAAAAAACCTTATATTTGAATATTTGCCTAATTCTAAGAAAATTCGTATTAAAACTTACTAAATTGTCGTAAAATAGCCTAATCTTGGATTTGAGATTGTGAACCATCTAGCATTAAAAGTCTACAACTTTTTTCAAGTATGGAGAGTCTTTTTGCCATTTCATGAATATCACGACTGTAAGCATAAACGACATAACCCCGTATAACCATGATGTTAGTCTTGTTAGTCTGTAAATAGTAAGCTATTTCACTCTCCGCACGGTCATACCAATTTTCAAATTTTTTTGGATCAAAAATCTCTATGGAGCCTATCTCCTTAAATCCAAAGTAATCTTTAGGAATAATAACAGAATGTTCAAGTGAGTATGCAGTTGTAAATGGGGGCATGCTAAAGCAGATAAATTTTGCTTCACTGATTTGAGAGTAGATACTGTGATGGATATTTGCATCGATACTTGCTTGATTCCATCGGTAATCTTTTTTAAAGTAGAGCTCAATAAGACTCTCCCCATCAAGTGCATCAAATACCGCCTCTTTTGTGTTGATCACAAAGCGATTTGTTTCAGTTTTTGCAGAGATACTTCCATGATAAATACCGAAAAAATCTTTACGAAACATAGAGAGTGCTAAAGAGGAGAGTGTTTTTTTGAGATTGTCTAGATTCATTATACTGCCAAGGTTAAAGTTTGTGTCTGAAGTTTAGCATAAAAAGAGGGTTAGTGCAGAGAGAAGAGGTTACTTAAACCACCCCTTCATTTTCTCTATAGCAGAGTCCAAAAGACTCTCATGTGGTTTTGACTCAATACCAAAAGAGTCTTGAAGTTTTTCTAGAAGTTCTAGTTGTTCACTTGTAAGTGTTTTTGGATATGTGATACTCACTTGTGCGATGAGATCCCCTCTACTCCTTCCGTGCACATCATCGATTCCCTCACCTCTAAATGTAAAACGCTGTTTGTCTTTTGTTCCTACATCGAGTTTGAGTTCTAGTTCACCTCGAAGAGAGGGGATGGTAAGTGTTGTTCCCATAATGGCTTGTGTAAAAAAGACTGGAATTTCGATGTATACATCATTATCATCACGTATGAAGTGTTTATCGGGCATAACTTCAAAAGTAACATATAGATCACCTCGTGTACCGCGTTTACCTATATTTCCACGACCTGAAACGCGAAGTCTATTGCCATTGTCTATACCTTTTGGCACTTTTACACTGACACTCTCTTGGACTTCATCATAACCTGTTCCTCGGCATGAGTTACACTTTTCAGTTGCAGCACTTCCACTCCCTTTGCAGACGGGACATGTTTGCGAGAAGGTCATGAAGCCCTGCTTCATAAATACCTGACCCTGTCCACCACACTGTTTACAAGTAGAGAGTTTTCCATCTTTTGCACCTGTACCTTTACAAGGTTCACAGGCTTTTTTGTAACTGTACTTAATCTCTTTTTCGCACCCAAAAATAGCTTCATTAAAACTAATGCGAATTTCGACATTCATATCGAGTGGATATTTTTCCATATCGGCAGGATTTTGACGACGTCTGCTACTGCCACCAAACCCGCTAAACATCTCCTCGAACATAGAGCTTAAATCATCAAAGCCTCCAGATGAACGGCGTCCACCGCCTCCTTGAAGTCCCTCTTTGCCATAGCGGTCATAGATACTTCTTTGTTGGTCGTCACTCAGACACTGATAAGCTTCGTTACAGAGTTTAAACTTATGTTCTGCTTCTGGATTGTTTGGGTTTTTATCAGGATGGTACTCTTTAGCCAATCTTCTGTAAGCTTTTTTAATTGTCGCTTTATCGGCATCTCGTGAAACTTCTAAGATTTCATAGTAACTTAAATTTTCCATTGCTACCTACCATAGATATAAATTTTTTTGGAATTATAGCTTCAAAAAATAAATGGCTTATTTGGCTATAATTTCACCCATGAAACAGATACTTACCATTACTTTTACCGCTATGATTTTGTTTGGATGTTCTAAAAAAACAGAGCCTGTAGTTGAAGCACCCCTCTTACAAGCACCAAAGATTCAAAAATTTGGAGAAACAGAGTTGGTAGCTGATGATTTTTCTAATCTCAAACATTGGGAGAATGAAAATTTTAAAGAGGTTTTTGACCTTTTTAGAGCTAACTGCAAACGCTCTCAAGCAAAAAAACTCTATGCAGAAACATGCCAAAAAGCCGCATATGCACAAAATCCAAGAGAGTTTTTACATGCAGAGTTCACTCCTTACAAGATTCTCTCAAATACGCAAACGCAGCAGGGTTTGCTCACTGGTTATTATGAACCTTTCATTCATGCCTCTTTGAAAAAACATGGAAAATACATCTATCCTCTTTACAGAGAACCAAAAGATCTCATAACTGTTGAGTTGGCATCTATATATCCTGAACTAAAGCACTATAGACTTAGAGGGCGTCTTGTAGGAAACAAGATACTCCCTTATGACTCAAGAGGGGCAAGTGAAAAAAAAGCTCTTAAGGCTGATGTGCTCTGTTATACTGACTCCAAGATTGATAGATTTTTTTTAGAGGTGCAGGGTTCTGGACGAGCACTCTTGGATGATGGCAGAGCGATGTTTGTAGGTTATGAAAATCAAAATGGTCATAAATACAGAGCAATAGGTAAATATCTTGTAAAAATTGGGGCACTGCGTTTAGAAGAGGTTTCATTACAAAGCATTCGTGCATGGCTAGAACGAAATCCTTCACGTGTAGACGAGGTACTTAATTACAACGAATCAATGGTATTTTTCCAAAAACGCAATCAAGGTGCGACTGGTGCATTAGGAGTTGAACTCACTCCTAAGCGCTCTGTGGCAATCGACAGACGTTTTATTCCGCTTGGAAGTATGCTCTATCTTGATGCTGCGTTTAAAAAAGAGAGTTTAAATCGTGTTGTTTTTGCTCAGGATACAGGAGGAGCTATTAAGGGGTCAGTAAGAGCTGACCTCTTTTTGGGTGCTGGAGAGGAGGCATTGGAGATTGCGGGTTATCTCAAGTCCCCCTTAGCGCTTTGGATATTGCTTCCAAAAGAGGCACAAAAAAAGGGTATCATCAACTAATGGCACACTCACTTGAAAAGTTTAATCGTTTGGTCGATGCCTTGCAGGAGTTACCCACAATCGGTAAAAAGTCAGCGACACGTTTAGCGTATTTTATGATCATGAATGATACGTTTACAGGTATGAAGATTTCTCATGCGATTGAAGATGCCATTGGTACACTTAAAAAGTGTCGGGATTGTGGAGGTATGAGTGAAGATGAGCTATGTTATATCTGTTCAGATGAAACAAGAGATCACACTATCTTATGTATTGTCGAAAATGCTAAGGATATTTTACTTTTAGAAGAGAATGGGCTTTTTGATGGGCGCTATTTTGTACTTGATTCCTTAGAAGAGCTGAGCATTTCTCATCTTGAAGCATTGGTAAAAGATGGTATCAAAGAGGTAGTTTTTGCACTCACTCCCTCTATTGCTAATGATGCTGTTATTTTGTATATTGAAGATAAGCTAAGTGATTATGAGCTGCGTTTTACAAAAATCGCACAGGGTGTTCCAACAGGTGTAAGTTTAGAAAATATAGATATTTTGTCACTAACTAGGGCATTAGAGGATAGGGTAAACGTATGATGAAAAAGATATTTTTAGGTATGTGTATGGGTTTGGCTTTGTTTGCAAATGAAGAGCCATTTGATGTTGAGAAAGTTGAAAATCTTGAGACAAAAAAGAGTACACAAAAGTGGCTCGATGGAAACTTTGGTCTAAAACCCCATAATGTGAACTATATTTTGCCTTTTGGATATAGAGAGAAGCCCTATGTCTCACCCATTCCAAATATAGACTATAGAAATATTGAGGCGGAGCTACAGGTGAGTCTTAAATTGAAAGTCGCATCAAAACTTTTAGGACTTAAGGAGCGTTACTACTTAGCATACACTCACCAAGCATTTTGGCAGTTTTATATCGACTCTTCACCATTTCGTGAGTCACTCTACTCTCCAGAGGCTTTTGTAGAGTTCCCCATCGATGATACTACTTCCATTTTTAAGCTTAAAAGTTTAACTTTTGGCTATGTACATGAGTCTAATGGTCAGCCAGATACTGAAGGTGTGGAGTTCGTCAATTCATCAAAACCACTTGATAATTTCTCTAGAAGTATTAATTATCTTCATGTGAAACTACGTATGCAACACGATGCTTTTGTGAGTGATTGGACACTCTTGGCACCCATTGATGATCTTTCAGATAATCCTGAGATAATGGACTATAGAGGATATACAAAAGCAAAATTTACATACTTCTTACGAGAGCATATGTTTACACTGATGGCACGAGGCAACTTTACGACATTTAAAGGTGCCGCAGAAGCTACATACTCCTACCCAATCATCAATGATGCAAACTTTTATGTAAAAGTTTTTAATGGCTACGGAGAATCACTCATAGACTACAATACAAACTTTACAAAATACTCAGTAGGTTTTAGTTTCTCTAGATAAGAAAGCTTTTTTGCATCTCTAATTGAATGGAAGCTCTACTAAACGCAGCCTCTACGAATAACTCATTTGCCAAGACACCTTGACCCAAGAGCATGTCTGATCCATCTTTATAGGGAATTTTTTTTGAGGCGGCTACCTTTAAAAAGGGAGTAAGTTTTCCATAGATTGCATCTGCGGCATACTTTGAACTGCCCAGTATCTTCTCTATGAGCTTCATTGGTGCTGGTAGCTCTTCATCTTTGAGTCCTGCGCTTGTGGTATTTACAACAAGATCATAGCTCTGTTCTTGAAAGTTTTGCCTTGTATAGCATTTAATTCCAAGAGCATTGAAAAAGTCAAACTTTGTATCACTACGATTGAGGATTGTGACTTGAAGTCCCTCTTGAACAAATCTTGCCGCGAGTGCTTTTGCAGTGCCGCCAGCACCCACAATGAGTATGTTTCGTATGTTTGAAAAACTGCTCATGGCATATAAAAAGCCATCTGCATCAGTGTTATAGCCTATAAGTTTTCCATTTTCATTTATGAGTGTATTTACAACACCTATCTCATTTGCAAAACCTCTTACTTCATCACAAGCTCTAAACGCAGCCTCTTTATGTGGGACAGTTACATTGGCACCATTTAGTCCAAGTGCAAAAAAAATCTCTTTAAGTCTCTCTCCATCCTCAAGATGCGTGCGTATGTAGCAAGCTTTATAGTTTAGATTTTTAAAGACCATATTGTGCATGAGAGGAGAACGAGAGTGAGCTACAGGATCTCCAAAAATACTAAAGAGTTTTTTACACTGCATAGTTTAGTGTGCGTCGAGATCTTCAAGGGAGTGTATGAGTGCGCCGAGTTTATTTTCGACTTCTAGATACTCCAACTCTTTGACACTATCTGCTACGACACCCGCACCAGCTTGGAGTACCACTTTATCCTCTTTGACAATAGCGGTGCGAATAGTGATGGCACTATCCATATTACCATCAAAACCAAAATATCCAATGCTTCCACTGTAGAAGCCGCGTTTAAGCCCTTCATACTCTGCTATGAGCTCCATCGCACGAATCTTAGGTGCGCCTGTCATGGTTCCAGCGGTAAATGTTGCCATAAACAGGTCAAACATATCTTTATCTTCTGCAAGCTCTGCTGTGACATCTGAGACGATGTGCATGACATGAGAAAAACGCTCTATGTGCATCATGTTTTCAACATTAACAGTTCCTACTTTTGCGACACGACCCACATCGTTGCGACCTAGGTCAATGAGCATAAGGTGCTCTGCGAGCTCTTTTGGATCTGCTAAAAGCTCTTTTTCTAGCTCAAGATCTCGCTGTTTTGTACTTCCGCGTTTTCTTGTTCCGGCTATCGGGCGTAAAAGAAGCTCTCCATTTGTAAGACGAAC